>NZ_JBFTMX010000023.1:0-78030 GCF_056397205.1 Massilia sp. 05N420 | reverse complement strand
AAGTCGAGTTCGAACACGCGCAGCGGCTGCTGCACATAGGTCGAGGGCGTGGCGATGGCGACCAGCGGCAGGATCACGTCGCACTTCTTGACGTGATACTCGACCCACTCCTTGTTGATCGTGATGTCGCCTTCGAAGAAGTGCATGCGCGGATGAGCGAGCAGCTCCGTGATGCGGTCGGTGCTCATGTCCATGCCGTAGACTTCCCAGTCGGTGGTCTCGAGGATGCGCTTGGACAGGTGGTGGCCGATGAAGCCGTTGACGCCGAGGATGAGGACTTTTTTCATGGTGTGTTTTGGTATGCGTTATTCGGCGGACAGTTGGGCCTTCAGTTCGGCCGGCGAGATGCGCAGGCCGTCGGCCAGCAGGCTATGGATGGCGATCGCGCGGCCGTCGCCGCAGACGCCGAGGATGGCATTATCCACCACCGCCAGCCCGGGCGGCAAACCCAGGGCCTGGATGTCGCCGCGGTAGGGGCGGGCGCGCTCGATCACGTAGCGGCGCGGGCCGACGTCCGTGAAGGCGCCGGGGTAGGGCGGGGCTACCGCGCGGTGCAGGTTATAGACCTGGCTGGCAGGCTGGGACCAGTCGATGCGGCCGTCTTCCGGCTTGCGGCCGCCGAAGTAGCCGCCCCTGGTCAGGTCGTTGGACGTGCGCGGCGCGGTCCCGGCCAGCAGCTGCGGCAGCACATTGTAGAGCGCCAGCTCGGCCGCCACCGTCACCTTGCCGAACACCTCGAAGGCGGTATCGTCGGGCAGGATGGGCACGGCCTGCTGGGCCACGATGGCGCCGGCATCCGGCTTGACGGTCATCTCGTGCAGCGAAGCGCCGGTCTCGAGCGCGCCATGCAGCACCGCCCAGTTGGTCGGCGCGCGGCCGCGGTAGGCCGGCAGCAGCGAACCGTGCATATTGTAGGCCGGCGCCACGTCGAGGATGGCCTGCGGCAGCATGTGGCGGTAGTAGAAGCTGAACATCAGGTCCGGCCGGGCGGCTTTCACCCGTTCCAGCAGCTCCGGCGACTTCGCATCGTCCGGGGTGACGAAGGGAATGCCTTCGGTTTCGCACAGCGATTGCACGGACTCGAACCAGATGTTCTCGGTGGCGCTGTCCTGGTGGGTGACGACCAGGGCGACGTCGACGCCGCCGGCGAGCAGGACTTTCAGGCAGCGTACGCCGACGTTGTGGTAGGCGAAGACGACTGCGCGTTTTTGTGGGTTGTTCATGTCAGGAAGTCGATAGGTCGGATTAATTCATGGTCATTCCCGCGAAAGCGGGAACCCATACTGAGCATCAGAATTCGGTCCATCTGCCGATCGAATTCTTGTTCGACTTCGGCGCCTCAGCATGGGTCCCCGCTTTCGCGGGGACGACGTATCTCATCTGCGACTGCTTTTCAGCGCACCACCTGCCGCTTCTCCAGCGCCTCCACCTCGGCCCCGGCCGGCATGCCCTGCAGGATGGTCTGCACCACATACCGCGGCCGTGCGCGTACCTGCTGGTAGATCCGGCCGACGTACTCGCCCACCAGGCCGATGCCGAACAAGATCACGCCCATGAAGAAGAAGGCGATCGCGAACAGGGTGAACACGCCTTCGGCTTCGGCGCCGAGGACGAAGCGGCGGATCAGCAGGAACAGCACCAGCAGCGCCGACAGCAGCGACATCGTGATGCCCAGCATCGAGAAGAACTGCAGCGGCACCAGCGAGAAGCCGGTCATCAGGTCGAAGTTCAGGCGGATCAGGCTGTACAGCGAATACTTCGATTCGCCGGCCGCGCGTTCCTCGTGCTCGACCACGATCTCGGTCGGCTTGCGCGAGAATTTATAGGCCAGCGCAGGCACGAAGGTGTTCACTTCGGCGCACTGGTTGACCAGGTCGATCACGTTGCGGCCGTAGGCGCGCAGCATATTGCCCTGGTCCGTGATGTGGATGTTGGTGATCTTCTCGCGCAGGCGGTTCATCATCTTCGATGCCACCGTCCGCCAGGCAGAATCCTGGCGCTTGCGGCGGATCGAGCCGACGTAGTCGTAGCCCTCGCGCATCTTGGCCACCAGCTTGTGGATCTCTTCCGGCGGATTCTGCAGGTCGGCGTCGAGGGTGATGACGATCTCGCCGCGGGTCTGCTCGAAGCCGGCCAGGATCGCCATGTGCTGGCCGTAGTTGCCGTTGAAGAGGACCACGCGGGTCACGTCGGGACGCTGGCGGTACTGCTCGGCCAGGATCGACACCGAGTTGTCGCGGCTGCCGTCGTTGATGTAGATGATCTCGTAGGGCAGGCCCAGCTTGTCCATCGCCGGATACAGGCGCGCGAACAGGTTGGCCAGGCCGGCTTCCTCATTATAGACCGGGATGACGATCGACAGCTCCGGTTTCACGGCAGCCAGCGTCATTTTGCCAGCACCGCTTTGACGGCCTTGACCGCGCGCTCGACGTCGGCGATGGTCATGGCGTTGAACATCGGCAGGGTCACGGTCAGGCGGCCGATCTTCTCGGACACCGGGAACATGCCTTCCTTGAAGCCGCGTTCGCGGTACATCGTGAACAGGTGGATCGGCGCGTAGTGGTAGCCGGTGCCGATATTGTGTTCCTTCTGCATGCGGGTCATGAACTCGGCGCGGGTGCCCGGGCCGTGGTCCGGCAGGATGATCTGGAACAGGTGCCAGTTGCTGCTGCCGAAGGCCTTGATCGGCAGCTGGGCGCCGTACTTTTCCTCGAAGTCGTCGCCGAAGCAGTCGAAGTAGTGCCGGGCCAGCGCCGCGCGATGGGCGGTAAGCTTGTCCAGGTTCTTCATCTGGCCCAGGCCGATGGTGGCCATGATGTCGCTCATGTTGTACTTGCCGCCGAGGACGTCGACGTCGATGCCGTCCACGCCGCTGCGGGTCACGCCCTGCAGGCGGTATTTCTCGGCCAGGCGCGCTTCCTCCAGATTATTCAGCACCAGGCAGCCGCCTTCGCCGGTGGTGATGTTCTTGTTGGCCTGGAAGCTGAAGGAGACGAAGTCGCCGAAGGAACCGATGCGCTTGCCCTTCCACAGCGAGCCGATGGCCTGGGCGGCATCCTCGACCACGCGCAGCTTGTGCTTCGTCGCGATCTCGTACATGCGGTCCATGTCGACCGGCAGGCCGGACAGGTAGACCGGGATGATGGCGCGGGTACGCGGGGTGATCGCCGCTTCCAGCTTGTCGAGGTCGATGTTGCGGGTGACCGGATCGATGTCCGCGAATACCGGGGTGGCGCCGACTTCGATGATGACGTTGGCGGTGGCCGGCCAGGAGATCGGGGTGGTGATCACCTCGTCGCCCGGTCCAACGCCGGCGATGCGCAGCGCGATCTCCATGGTGCAGGTGCCGGAGTTGAAGGTGCGTACCGGACGCCCGCCGAAATACTCGGACAGTAGGGCCTCGAAAGCCTGGTTCTTGGGACCGGTGGTGATCCAGCCGGAGCGCAACACCTCGCCGACGGCGGTGATGGTGTCCTCGTCGATGGTGGGCCGGGAAAAGGGCAGGAAGGGCAGCTCGGCAGTCATGGGAAGCTCGATCGAATTGTTATTGGTAAAAATGCGGTTGTCATTCTATCAGCCGGCTGAACCGGCCGATCCTCAGGAGCGCGCCAGCAGGGCGACGCCGACCATGATCACGGCAATGGCCAGCAGGCGCTGCGGCGAAATGGTCTCGCCCAGGAACATCCAGGCCCCGAGCGCCGCCACCACATAGCCCAGCGAGAGCATCGGGTAGGCGATGGTCACGTCGGTGCGCGACAGGCCCATGATCCACACCACCAGCGAGAGGGCGTAGCAGGCCAGGCCGGCCAGGATCGGCAACTGGGACGCGACCCGGATGAAGGTCTCGAAGGCGTTGCCCACCGTGAGGTGGATGGCGCCGCCCAGGGCGTTGGTGCCGGCCTTGAGCAGCACCTGGGCGCAGGCGTTCAGGAGCACGCCGGAAATGATGAAAGCGAAAGTGGTGAGGTTCATAGTTCAGAGGTGAGCATCACTGAGTGGCGATCACGGTGCGGCGCGCATCGGCGGCGACGATGCGCAGCGGTACGCCCTGGCGCTGCAGGTCGGCGGCGATCTCGGGACGGGTGATGGCGACGCTCCTGACACCGGCCGCCGCGTCGGCGCGCCATTGCTGCACGAAGGCCGGGATGGTCGGGATCGAGAGCTGCGGCTGCTGCTCGAGGCCGAAGGTGAATTCGTCCCAGTAGTCGACCAGGGTCACGGTGCGCTTGAGGTAGTAGGTCAGCGACTGTTCGTAGATGCCGACCGAGTAGACGCGGATTGCCGGATCGGTCGCGCCGGCGGCCGCCAGGGCCGGCATCAGGTTGGTGCCGGCGCGTACCTTGCCGATCGGCTCGAAGCCCGCCAGCAGCAGCTGGGTGCCGGCGAAACCGGCGATCGCCAGCACCAGCACGGTCAGGTCGCGCTGCATCTGGCGCGCGTACAGCATGGACAGGGCGCCGCCGATCAGCAGCACCAGGCCGGCCGCCAGCACCCATGGCTGGTAGGCCGCGTACAGCAGGTCCTCGCCCGGATGGCGCGCCAGGCGCAGCATGAAGGGCACGAAGCCGAGCAGGCCGGCGCCGAACAGGGCGGTCAGGGCAGCGGTCAGCATGCGGCTGCGGCGGGTGCCGACGTCCAGGTAGTTCGCGATCAGCATGGCCACCGCCGGGAACACCGGCACGATGTAGCCGGGCAGCTTGGAATTCGACTTGGTGAAGAACAGGATGATGAAGGCGGTCCAGACCAGCAGCATCAGGCGCGGCTTGAAGCGGGCCGGCGCGTCCTGGCCGCCTCTTTCTCCCCTTGCGCCCAGCACCAGGCCCTGCACCAGTACGCCGACCCAGGGCAGGCTGCCCACCGCCAGCAGGACGAAGAACACGTACCAGGCGGCTTCGCGGTGGTGTTCCTTCTTCAGGAAGCGGTCGAAGTGCTCGTGGATGAAGAAGAAGTGCGGCTGTTCCGGATTCTTCAGGCCGACCAGCACGAACCAGGGCGCGGCGATCAGGAAGAACAGCAGCAGGCCCTTGACCAGGTGCAGGCGGGTCCAGATCTTCCAGTCGCGCGAAAAGAGGGTGTAGAACACCAGCACGCCGCCCGGCAGTACCAGGCCGATCAGGCCCTTCGCCAGCACCGACAGGGCCATCCCGGCCCAGCACAGCAGCATCCAGTTGCGCTGCTCGCTCGGCGTGGCGTCGTCGCGCTGGGCCACCAGCAGGGCGCACAGGGCGATCGTCATCATGGCGGACAGGCTCATGTCGACCGAATTGACCTGGCTGCAGATCACCCAGTAGAGCGAGGAACCCAGCACCAGCGCGGCGTAGAAGCCGATGCGGGCGCCGAACACGCGCATGCCGGCATAGCCGGTCAGGCCGACGCCGAGCAGGCCGCACAGGCCGGTCCAGAGACGGGCCTGCCAGTCGCCGAGCCCGAAGACTTCGAAGGTCAGGGCGTTCATCCAGGTCTGCAGCGGCGGCTTTTCGAAATACTTGATGCCGTTCAGGCGGGTGGTGATCCAGTCGCCGCTGGCGAACATCTCGCGCGCCATCTCGGCGTAGCGCCCTTCATCGGGTGGCACCAGCGTACGCGCCCTCAGCACGCCGAGCAGCACGGCGGCGAACGCGATGAACAGGGTCCAGACGAGGGTCTTGTTCTTGTGGAGTTCTTTCATTCGATGATCAACGCCAGCGTCACCTTGCGCCCTTCGCCCATCAGGATGTTATAGGTGCGGCAGGCGGCATGGCTGTCCATGCTTTCCACCCCCACGCGCTGGTTCGACAGGCTGGCGACCAGGCGCGGATGCACGAAGCGCTGGCGCTCGCCGGTACCCAGCACGACCACGTCGGGCTTGTCGGCGGCGATCTCTTCGAAATGTTCGGCGGTGAGGTCTTCGAACCGGGTCACGTTCCAGGGACGCGGCGGCGTCTCGGGCATCACCAGCACGCTGTAGTCGTAGCGCTTGGCATTGATTTCGACGCCGGACTGGTCGTAGCCGGTAACGGTCTGGTATTTTTCGGTATTACTGGAATGTAGCTTCATGTGAAAGCCGTGAGTGTGCGTGCCGTAAAAACAAACGATGCGCGGGAGCGCGCAAGCCGCATATTGTAATTGGTTTTTCCGCTACACCAGCGGCCGGGTTGATTAATCCTTCCTTATTGGGCAGAATGGGATTTTTCGCATTGCAACAAATTACATTGGCAGGGTGACATTTTGCGACCGATCCTGAAATCGAACAAGCTGGACGACGTTTGCTACGAAATCCGCGGCCCCGCGCTCGAAAAAGCGCGCCAGATGGAGGACGACGGCCACAAGATCATCAAACTGAACATCGGCAACCTGGCCGTATTCGGCTTCGACCCGCCGGACGAGATCGTGCAGGACATGATCCGGAATATGTCCGGCGCCGCCGGCTATACCGACTCGAAGGGCATGTTTGCGCCGCGCAAGGCCGTCATGCACTACACCCAGGAAAAGAACATTACCGGGGTCAAGATCGACGACATCTACCTGGGTAATGGCGCTTCCGAACTGATCGTGATGGCGATGCAGGGCCTGCTGAACAGCGGCGACGAAGTGCTGGTGCCGGCGCCCGACTATCCCTTGTGGACGGCGGCGGTCAGCCTGGCTGGCGGCAACCCGGTGCACTATATCTGCGACGAGCAGGCCGGCTGGATGCCGGACATTGCCGACATGCGCAAGAAGATCACGCCGAACACGCGCGCGATCGTCGTCATCAATCCGAACAACCCGACCGGCGCGCTGTATTCGCGCGACGTGCTGCTGGAAATCGTCGAGCTGGCGCGCCAGCACGGCCTGATCATCTACGCCGACGAGATCTACGACAAGACCCTCTACGACGGCGAAGAACACGTTTCGCTGGCCTCGCTGGCCGACGACGTGCTGTTCGTGACCCTGAACGGCCTGTCCAAGAACTACCGTTCCTGCGGCTACCGCGCCGGCTGGATGGTGGTGTCCGGCGAAAAACGCCATGCCAGGGATTACATCGAAGGCCTGAACATGCTGGCCTCGATGCGCCTGTGCGCAAACGCGCCGGGCCAGTACGCGATCCAGACCGCGCTCGGCGGCTACCAGAGCATCGCCGACCTGGTGGCCCCCGGCGGCCGCCTGGCGCGCCAGCGCGACCTCGCGCACAAACTCCTCACCGACATTCCGGGGGTGTCCTGCGTCAAGCCAAAAGCGGCGCTGTACATGTTCCCCCGCCTCGACCCCAAGATCTACCCGATCGCTGACGACCAGCAATTTATCTGCGAGCTGCTGTCCGAGGAAAAAGTCCTGCTGGTGCAAGGCACCGGCTTCAACTGGATCGCCCCGGATCACTTCCGGCTGGTGTTCCTGCCCAATTCCGACGACCTGACCGACGCGTGCGGCCGCATTGCGCGCTTCCTCGACGGCTACCGGCGCCGCTACGCGCGCTGAGAACGATAGAGTAGATAGAACAGTATATGAAACCCATCAAAGCAGGCTTGTTAGGCATCGGCACCGTCGGCGCCGGTACCTGGCACGTGCTCCAGCGTAACCAGGAAGAAATCCGCCGCCGCGCAGGCCGCGGCATCGAAGTGGCCATGGTGGCCGCCCGCAATCTCGAGCGCGCCCGCCGTATCGTCGGCGAAGACGTCGAGGTGGTCGCCGACCCCTTCGCGGTCGTCAACAACCCCGAGATCGAGATCGTCGTCGAACTGATCGGCGGCTATGAACTGGCGCGCGAACTGGTGCTGCAGGCGATCGCCAACGGCAAGCATGTGGTGACCGCCAACAAGGCCCTGCTGGCCATGCACGGCAACGAGATCTTCGAGGCGGCCCATGCCAAGGGCGTGATGGTGGCCTTCGAGGCGGCTGTGGCCGGCGGCGTGCCGATCATCAAGGCCCTGCGCGAAGGCCTGTCCGCCAACCGCATCGAATCGGTGGCCGGCATCATCAACGGCACCACCAACTTCATCCTGTCCGAGATGCGCGACAAGGGCCTGGACTTCGACACCGTGCTGAAGCAGGCCCAGGAGCTGGGCTATGCGGAAGCCGACCCGACCTTCGACATCGAAGGCGTGGACGCGGCCCACAAGCTGACCATCATGGCCGCGATCGCCTTCGGCATCCCGATGCAGTTCGCCGGCAGCCACGTCGAGGGCATCAGCCAGCTGCAGGCGGTCGACATCCGCTATGCCGAACAGCTCGGCTACCGCATCAAGCTGCTGGGCATCACCCGCCGTACCGTGGTCGACGGCGCCGAGGGCATCGAGCTGCGCGTGCACCCGACCCTGATTCCGTCGACGCGCCTGATCGCCAACGTCGAAGGCGCGATGAACGCGGTGCTGGTGAAGGCCGACGCGGTCGGCACCACGCTCTACTACGGCAAGGGCGCCGGCGCCGAGCCGACCGCATCCGCCGTGATCGCCGACATGGTCGACGTGACCCGCCTGGCGACGGTGGATCCGTATTCGCGCGTGCCGCACCTGGCCTTCCATCCGGGCGAACTGGCCGACCTGCCGATCCTGCCGATGGAAGAGATCCGCACCGCCTACTACCTGCGCGTCTATGTGCAGGACCAGCTGGGCGTGATGGCCGACCTGACCCGCATCCTGGCCGAAGCCGGCATCTCGATCGACGCCGTGCTGCAGAAGGAGCCGGGCGAGAAGGCCCGCACCGACATCGTCATCATCACGCACCAGACCCGCGAAAAATACGTCAACGCCGCGATCGAGAAGTTCGAGCAGCTGTCGACGGTGGTGGGCAAGGTGGTTCGCATCCGCCTCGAAACCCTGGGCTGAAAGGCTCAGCGCGTCAGTCCCGGCCCCTCGGCATGACTGGGGGGCGGCTCCAGCAGCTGAAGAAGTCGTCGGCGAATTCGTCGACGCAGCGGGGCGCTTCCTCCCGGCCCTCGAGCGGGGCCGTGGTGAGGGCGAGCAGTTCCTGCTCGATCTGGTCGAACAGCGCATCGGCGGCGCCGTACTCGTGGTAGAGGTGACGGGTCGTATCCATGCGCGCATTCTACCCGCGCTGCACTGCACAAAAAGCCCATGCTTCAGGGAAGCTTGTGCTTGCTCAAATCCACCAAGTTTTGCCGTTTCGCATGCTTGGTTACGCGCAATATGCGTTGCTAAACAGCTCCTGTTTGGCGGCATTTGCCGCTACCTCAAGTCCAGTCTGGTAGTGCCTGCCATTCCCTTGCGAGAAACCCAGCCTTTCTTTAATGCAGAACAAGCTCGTCCGCGGGTGCGATTACCGGCGTGGCGGCGAACAGGACGCAGACTTTCAGGCCGCGGCCGCTGTCGGCGCGCTGCATGGCCAGCCTGGCGCCATGCAGGCCGGCGATGTCGCGTACGATCGCCAGGCCCAGCCCGGTGCCGCCGGGATTGATCTCCAGCGCCGCCTGGGCGCGGTAGAAGGGCATGAACACCTTGTCGTATTCGGCCTCGTCGATGCCCGGGCCACTGTCCTGCACTTCCAGCAGCACGCCGTCCGCCACGCGGCGCACGCGCAGCAGCACGCTGCCGCCCGGCGGCGTGTAGCGGATCGCATTGTCGGCCAGGTTGGTCAGCAGTTCGTGCAGCAGCAGCTCCTGGCCCTGCACCGTGGTCCTTTCCTCGTCCTCGGCTTCGAGCGCCAGGTCGATGTTCTTCTGCACCGCCGGCAGGGCCAGTTCGAGGCCGACCTGCTGCGCCAGCGCCGCCAGCGAGACCGGGCGGTTGTCGGCGCCGCCGTTGCCGTGTTCGAGCCTGGCCAGGGTCAGCAGGCGGTTTGCAAGGTGGACCGTGGAATCGGTGGTGGACGCCATCGAGCGCACGATCGCGCGCAGGGCGGCCGGATCGTCTTCGCGCAGCGCCAGCTCGGCCTGGGTCTTGAGCACCGTGAGCGGGGTGCGCAGCTGGTGCGAGGCGTCGCCGATGAAGCGCCGCTGGCTGGCGATCAGGCTCTGCATGCGCGCCATGGTGCCGTTCATCGCCGCCACCAGCGGCCGCACTTCGCGGTGCACCAGCGAGGCGTCGACGTCCGACAGGTCGGACACCGCGCGCGTCTCGACCACCTGCTTCAGGCGCATCAGCGGCTGCAGCACCAGGCGCACCGCGAACCACACCAGCGTCGCCACCGCCAGCACCAGCAGGGCCTGGCGCAGCAGGGTGTTCAGGAGGATGCGGCGCGACAGCGCGCGGCGCGCGTCGAGGGTCTCGCCGACCTGGATCAGGGCGATGCCGCGCATCGAATCGTCGTACACCGGCTGCAGCAGGGCGGCGATGCGCAGCGGTTCGCCGTTGTATTCGGCGTGGTAGAAGCGCACCAGGGCCGGGTACAGTTCCGAACGCGGCACGTTCTTCGGCACCGGCGGCAGGTCGTCGTAGCCGGACACGGTCTCGCCGTGCAGGCCGCCGACCCGGTAGTAGATGCGGCCCAGGGTATCGGTCTCGAAGCTGTCCAGTGCCACGTAGGGCACGTCGGCCACCACCTTGCCGTCATGGACCGAGACCCGCTCAGCCAGCGCGCGCGTCGAGGCCAGCAGTGAGCGGTCGTAGGCCATGTCGGCGGCGTCCAGCGCGTCGCGGTAGAGCGAGACCGCGTTGATCGCCACCAGCGCCACCAGCGGCACGATCAGCCAGCGCAGCAGCTGGCTGCGCAGGCTGCCGAGCGGCGCCGCCGTGGCGGGACGGCGGACCGCGCCGGCCAGCCGGCGGAACAGGGAAGGCAGCCGCGCGGCGTGCATCGCTCAGGCCGGCCGCTCTTGCAGCAGGTAGCCGATGCCGCGCAGGGTGACGATGGCGGCGCCGCCCTCGGGATGGCGGTCGAGCTTCTTGCGGATGCGGTGGATGTAGAGTTCGATGGCGTCGAGGTTGGCGTCGTCGTCGAGCGCGAACACGGCGTCGAACAGCTTTTCCTTCGACAGCGCGCAGCCGCTGCGCGCGATCAGCGTCTCCAGCAGCGCGTGCTCGCGCGGCGTCAGCTGCAGCGGCTCGCCGCAGTAGCTGAACATGCGCGCCACGGTATCGAAGCTGAGCTGCCCGCAGCGGTGCACCAGGGCTTCGTTGCCGACGCTGCGCCGCAGCAGGGCCTTGACCCGCGCTTCCAGTTCGGCCAGTTCGAAAGGCTTGGCCAGGTAGTCGTCGGCGCCCAGGTTCAGGCCCTGCACCCGTTCTTCCAGGCCGCCGCGCGCGGTCAGGATCAGCACCGGCGTGCGTGCGCGCTGGCCGCCGCGGGCGCGCAGGCGGCGCAGCACTTCCAGCCCGTCCATCTTCGGCAGGGTCAGGTCCAGGATCACCAGGGCGTAGTCCTGGGTATGGAGCAGGGCGTCGGCATCGGCGCCGGTGGTGGCGCATTCGACGCTGAGTTTGGCATCGCGCAGCGCCTTGGATACCCAATGGGACAGCTCGACGTGGTCTTCGACTAACAGGATTCGCATTTTTTTAGTGTAAGCCGAAACCGCCGGCCGCGGATAGTGGTGGCTTTCGGCGACTGAAAGCTGATTGAAAGCTGGGCCCGCATATAGTTGGCTCCAACAAGTAGTTACAAAAAAGAATTTTTACAACCGGAGACACCATGAAGAAGTCGGCCCTCGCGCTCGCCGTCCTGGCAGCGTTTTCCCTGAACACCCAAGCCCAAGCCCAATCCAACGTCCAGGTCTATGGCCTGATGGACGCCGGCGTCGAGTACGTCACCAATGCCGGGCCGAATGGCAACAGCATGACCCGCGTGGTCTCGGGCGGCAAGAACACCTCGCGCTGGGGCTTCCGCGGCACCGAGGACCTGGGCGGCGGCCTGAAAGCCGTGTTCAACCTGGAGGGCGGCGTCCTGCTGGATACCGGCGCCCAGGATGGCACCCTGTTCAAGCGCCAGGCCAACGTCGGCCTGGAAGGCGGCTTCGGCCGCGTGGTGATCGGCCGTTCCTTCACCACGACCTACGACCTGGTGATCAAGTTCGACCCGCTCGGCTTCGCGCCCAACTATTCCTGGGCCACCAGCGGCAACGCCACCGGCCCGTCGAAGTACGGCATGACGACCGCGTTCGACAACCTGATCAAGTACACCGGCCACACCGGCGGCTTCACCTACGGCGCCACGATCGGCCTGGGCGAGCAGGCCAACAGCCAGGCGGACGGCCGCAAGTACGCGGTCGGCGGCTCCTGGTTCGGCGGCGGCTTTGGTGTGATGGCGTCCTATGAGCAGGTCAACGGCAACACCGTGGCCGCCACCGGCAACCGCGACAAGACCACCGCCTACCACCTGGGCGCGGACTACAAGGCCGGCCAGTGGCGTTACGTGGCCGGCATGCGCGGCTACAAACTGGAGTCGGGCAAGGCCGCGACCCCGGACCTGCGCGGCGACACCTACTGGGGCGGCATCACCTACAACGTGCAGGCCTGGACCCTGACCGGCGCCGTCTACCACGTCAACACCAAGGAACTGCCGGCCGCCAAGGACGCCGACCCGACCATGCTGGTGGCGCGCGCGATGTACGCGCTGTCCAAGCGCACCGACCTGTACATGGTCGCCGCCCACGCCAAGGCCGACCACGGCCAGCTGGTGGGCCTGTCGCGCGACGATCCGGGCTTCGGTTCGACCCAGAACGGCTTCACGGCCGGCATCCAGCACCGCTTCTGATCGCCGCCGGCCATCCGCGCCAGTATCATGCGATTCATGAAGACACTCAGAATCCTGATCGCCGCGGCCATGGTTAACTCCCTGGCTGCGGCCGCCATCCCGGCAATTGCCGCCGATGCCGAATGCGTGGTGCCGTCCAAGCCGGGCGGCGCCATGGACATCACCTGCAAGCTGGCCCAGAAAGCCCTGCAGGCGAGACCGAACGCGCCGAAGCTGAAGCTGAGCTATATGCCGGGCGGGATCGGCGCGGTTGCCTGGCACACGATGGAATCGCAGCGCCGCGCGGAACCCGACACCCTGGTCGCGTTCTCGGGCGGCTCGCTGCTCAATCTTGCGCAAGGCAAGTTCGGCAAGGCCACCGCGAACGACGTGCGCTGGGTCGCCGCCCTCGGCGCCGACTACGGCATGATCGCGGTACGCGCCGATTCGCCCTACCACAAGCTGGGCGACCTGGTCGATGCCCTGAAGAGCGACCCGGCCAAGGTCCTGATCGGCATGTCCGGCACCATCGGCAGCCAGGACTGGATCAAGATGGCGCTGCTGGCGCGCCAGGCCGGGGTCGACCCCAGGCAGCTGCGCTTCGTCGCCCTGGAAGGCGGCGGCGAAGAGTTCACCGCGATGCAAGCCGACTACGTGCAGGTGATCTCAGGCGACACCTCCGAGGCCACGCTGTACGTCGACCCGCGCAAGATACGCGTGCTGGCGGTGCTGGCCGACCATCGCCTGCCGGGCGTGCTGTCCAAGGTGCCGACCGCGCGCGAGCAGGGCTACGACGTGGTCTGGCCCATCATCCGCGGCCTGTGGATGGGGCCGGGGGTCTCGGATGCCGATTACCGGCGCTGGGTCCAGGCTTTCGAGCACATCGAGACCGACCCCGGTTTCGCGAAGATGCGCGCGGAAGCGGGCCTGCATCCCTTCTCGCTGACCGGCGATGCGCTGAGCAACTATATCAAACAGGCTGTAGCCGACTATAACCGGCAGGCCAGGCAGTTCAACCTGGTCCGCTGAGCAGACCAATAAATCAAGGAGACGACATGCATTTCACCAAGACCCTCATCGCCGCCGCCGTAACCGTGCTGGCGGCTCCGCTGGCCCTGGCCCAGGTGCCGGCCGGCTATCCCGCCAACTACCAGCAACTGGTCGACGGCGCCAAGAAGGAAGCCAAGCTGGTGATCTACGGCGCCACCGACAGCAAGGCCGCCCAGCCGCTGATCAAGGATTTCAATGCCCTCTACCCGGGCATCTCGGTCGAGTACAACGACATGAACTCGACCGAAGTGTACAACCGCTTCATCTCCGAGAACGCGGCCGGCGGCGACACCGCCGACGTGCTGTGGTCCTCGGCGATGGACTTGCAGATGAAGCTGGCCGCCGGCGGCTACGCGATGCCCTACAAATCGGTCGAAGCGTCCAAGATCCCGGGCTGGGCCGTGTGGAAAGACACCGCCTACGGCACCACCTTCGAGCCGGCCGCCTTCGTCTACAACAAGCGCCTGGTGAGCGAAGCGGAAGTCCCGCATACCCATGCCGAATTCGTGAGCCTCATCAGCAAGCCGAAGTTCCAGGACAAGGTCACCACCTACGACATCGAGAAGTCCGGTGTCGGCTTCATGTTCATGACCCAGGACGAGCATGACTTCCCGCAGTTCAAGCAGCTGGAGCAGGCTTTCGGCACCGCCAAGGTGCGCGTGCAGTCCTCGACCGGCACCATGCTCGAGCGTATCTCGTCGGGCGAGAACCTGATCGGCTACAACGTACTGGGCTCCTACGCCCTGGTGCGCGCCAAGACCGACCCCTCGCTGGGCGTGGTGCTGCCGAAGGACTACACCCTGGTGATTTCGCGCGTCCACTTCATCAACAAGGCCGCCAAGCACCCGAACGCCGCCAAGCTGTGGACCGACTACATCCTGTCGCAGCGCGGCCAGACCGTCATCGCCAACGGCTCCAAGCTGTATGCGATCCGTTCGGACGTCACCGGCGAGACCACGTCGAGCGACCTGATCAAGATGGTGGGCGAGAAGAACATCAAGCCGCTGCCGGTCAACCCGAGCGTCGCGGAATACCTGGATCCGGCGATCCGCATGGCCTTCCTGAAGGAGTGGAAAGCCACCGCCGGCAAGAAGTAAGTGTCGAAGGCGGGGCGCGGCTGCGCTCCGCCTGCCGGGCAGCGCCATGCGCACTGCTCTGTGTTACCGGTTTCACCCTCCCGATCGGATCTCATCATGCCTACCTTTTCCCTGCCGGGCGCACGCGCGAAGTCCGGCGCCGCGCATGACGCTGCGGCCGCCCGCAAGCCGCGCCTGAACTGGACCCGTGCCATCGTCGTCCTGCTCACCTGCCTGGCGATCTTCCTGCCGCTGTTCCTGGTGTTCTACCAGAGCGTACTGTCGGCACCTTTCTTCATGCCCGACAAGGTGCTCGGGCTGGACGCCTTCCGCTTCATCTTCGACGACAGCGATTTCTGGCTGGCCTTCAAGAACGGCATGCTGCTGGCCTCGGGCCTGGCCGCCATCGCCGTGCCGCTGGGCGGCATGCTGGCCTTCCTGATGGTGCGCACCGACCTGCCGGGCCGCAGCTGGATCGCGCCGGTGCTGCTGGTGCCGATCTTCGTGTCGCCGATGGTGATGGGCTTCGGCTATGTGGTGTCGATGGGACCGGTCGGTTTCTACACTACCTGGGTGCACCAGCTGCTGGGCGTCATTCCTTGGAACGTGTATTCCTTTCCCAGCATCGTCGTGATCGCCGGCCTGACCCACGTGCCGCACGTCTACCTGTACGCGTCGTCGGCGCTGAAGAGCCTGGGCTCGGACGTCGAGGAAGCCGCGCGCGTCTCCGGCGCCTCGCCGTGGCAGGTGATGCTCAACGTCTCGCTGCCGATGATCATGCCGGCCCTGGCCTATGCCGGCGTGCTGGTGTTCTTCCTCGGCTTCGAGGTGTTCGGCCTGGTGCTGGTGCTGGGCGATCCGGAAGGCCACCTGGTGCTGGCCACCTACCTGTATAAGCTGACCAACAAGCTGGGCACCCCGTCCTACCACCTGATGGCGGCGGTGGCCGTGTGCCTGGTGGCGGTGACCATGCCGCTGGTGATGCTGCAGCGCTGGCTGCTGAAGTCCGCCAACAAATACGTGTCGATCAAGGGCAAGGGCGCCCGCCAGAAGCCGCTCCCGCTGGGCAAATGGAAATGGGTGGCGCTGGCCGTGCTGGGCGCCTGGATCCTGGTCACCGTGGTGCTGCCGCTGTCCGGCATCGTGCTGCGTTCCTTCGTCCAGTACTGGGGCGAGGGCGTGAACCTGGCCGACGTGCTGACCCTGCAGCACTTCCGCGACATCTGGGAACAGCCGTCGCTGGTGCGCGGCATCGTCAACACCATCCTGATCGGCGTGATCGGCGGCGGCCTGGCCGTGCTGTGCTACACCGCGATCGCCCTGGCCATGCACCGCAAGCCGGACGGCGTGACCCGCCTGCTCGACTACAGCGTGCTGGTGCCGCGTGCGGTGCCGGGCCTGCTGGCCGGCCTGTCCTTCCTGTGGGTCTTCCTGTTCGTGCCGAGCTGGCTGGACGGCTTCCTGCACAACTTCGACAACGACGTGGCGCGCTGGCTGTCCGCACACTTCATCCCGCAACTGCGCCAGGTCCGCTCCACCATCTTCGCGCTGTGGCTGGCCTATTCGGTGGTGTGGCTGGCCTACGGCATGCGCCTGATCTCGACCTCGCTGCTGCAGGTGGGACCGGAACTGGAAGAGGCGGCCCGCGCGGCCGGCGCCAGCCGCGGCCGCGTCACCCGCGACGTCACCATCCCGCTGATCAAGTTCGGCATGCTGGGCGGCTGGCTGATGGTGTTCCTGATCTTCGAACGCGAATACTCGACCGGCGTGTACCTGCTCTCGCCGGGCACCGAAGTGATCGGCGCGATGCTGGTGTCGCTGTGGGCCGGCGGTTCGACCGACCTGGTGGCGGCGCTGTCCTTCATCAACATCACGCTCGTGGCCATCGGCCTGGGCATTGCGCTGCGCTTCGGCGTCAAGCTGCACAACTAAGCACCATGACTAACGAATTGCGAGACCTCACCATGAACGTTTTGACCGTCAACGACCTGCACCTCGACTACGGCAGCGGCGCCACCGCCAACCCGATCCTGAAAGGCGTGTCGATGCACCTGCAGCGCGGCGAAGTGGTGGCCCTGCTGGGCCCATCGGGCAGCGGCAAGACCACGCTGCTGCGCGCCGTCGCCGGCCTCGAGAGCCCGAAGTCGGGCACCATCGACATTGGCGAGCGCCGTGTCTTCGACGGCAGCAGGAAGCTGGAGCTGCCGGCCGAGGCGCGCAGCCTGGGCCTGGTGTTCCAGTCCTATGCGCTGTGGCCGCACAAGACCGTGTTCGACAACGTCGCCTACGGCCTCAAGCTGCGCAAGACGCCGGCGCGCGAGATCGAGGCGACGGTGAATGAAGTGCTGTCCCAGCTCGGCCTCGGCCACCTGGGCGCGCGCTTCCCGCACCAGCTGTCCGGCGGCCAGCAGCAGCGCGTGGCGATCGCCCGCGCCCTGGTCTACAACCCGCCCGTGATCCTGCTGGACGAGCCGCTGTCGAACCTGGACGCCAAGCTGCGCGAAGAAGCGCGCGCCTTCCTGCGCGAGCTGATCGTGCGCCTGGGCCTGTCGGCCCTGATGGTGACCCACGACCAGGCCGAGGCGATGGCGATCTCGGACCGCATCCTGCTGCTCAACAACGGCAAGATCGAGCAGCAGGGCACGCCGCAATCGATGTACGAGTCGCCCGACACCCTGTTCACCGCCGAGTTCATGGGCAGTAACAACCGCCTGCCGGCGCGCGTGGTGTCGCGCAACGGCGAGGCGGCCCGCCTGCAGGTCGAAGGCATGGCGCTGAACGCCACCGCGCGCGGCGCCGGCAGCGAGGCCGCCGAGGCTGCGGCCCTGATCCGCGTCGAGGAAGTGCGCATCGGCCGCCAGCCGGTGGAGAACGGCATCCAGCTGCCGCTGTCGACCTGCATGTACCTGGGCGACCGCTGGGAGTGCCTGTTCAAGCAGGGCTCGTCCAGCGTGCGCGCCTATTCCAAGCACCGCATCGACCCGGGCCAGTACTGGCTCGAGATGCCGGCCGAGAAGCTGTGGGTGTTTTAAAAGGCACGCTGCGGACTTTCCTGCCAGCGCTGCTGCTGGCCTTCGGCGCAGCCGAAGCCTGCATCGCGCTCGACACCCCGCTGCCGTGGATGATCGGGCCGCTGTTTTCGACCGCGCTGGCCTGCATGCTGGGCGCCCGCCTCGGCGCCCCGGTGCAGGCGCGCGAGGCAGGGCAGTGGGCCATCGGCACCGCGCTCGGCCTCTACTTCAGCGCCCCGGTGCTGGCCGCGCTGGGCCGCAACCTGCCGTGGATCGCGCTGGCGGTGGTCTTCGCGATCTGCCTGGGCATGCTGGGAGGCGCCATGCTGCGCCGCCTGTCCGGCAGCGACGAAGCCACCGCCTTCTTCGCGATGGCGGTTGGCGGCGCCTCCGAGATGGCGGTGCAGGGCGAGCGCCACGGCGCCGTGGTCGAACGCGTGGCCGCCGCCCACAGCCTGCGCATCATGATGGTGGTCGGCACGATTCCCTTCGCGGTGCGCTGGTGGAGCAGCCATGGCTGGGGCGCGGGGCTGGACATGTTCGTGCCGCTCGCCGCCAGCGTCCACCTCGGCGGCCTGCTGGTGCTGATCGCGCTGACGTCGGCCGCCGCGCTGCTGCTCAAGCGCCTGCAGGTGCCGAACGCCTGGGTGATCGGCCCGCTGCTGGTGGCGCTGCTGCTGACCGCGGCCGGTATCCAGCTGTCGCGCCTGCCCGAGTGGATGATCCGCGCCGGCCAGCTCTTCATCGGCGTCTCGCTGGGCACGCGCTTCACGCCGCGTTTCGTGCACACGGCGCCGCGCTACCTGGCCAGCGTGGCCCTGTGCACCGTCTGCACCATGCTGCTGGCCGCGGTATTCGCGCTGTGCGTGGCCGAGGTGACCGACCTGCATCCCGGCACCATGCTGCTGGCGACTTCGCCGGGCGGCATCGCCGAGATGTCGCTGACGGCGCGCGTGCTGCACCTGGGGGTGCCGGTGGTGACGGCCTTCCACGTGTCGCGCATGGTGGTCGTGGTGCTGGCGATCGGGCCGCTATACCGGACCTGGGCGCGCTTGCGCGGGGCTGCCGCGAGTGACGTCTGATGCTGCTTTGCGTCGATGATGTTGCGTATTTTCGGTAGGATAGTATCGATTTACGCGACTATGCCTAGTGTTTGGCAACATCGTGTATTCAAGTCCGGAGTTGTGCGGTAGATTACGCATCTCTCACAACACCGCGACCCGACCGCATGAGCCACTCCAGCCATCCCAGCCAATTCGCCTTGCTGACCCAGCGCCGGTTCGGTCCCTTCTTCTGGACCCAGTTCCTTGGTGCCTTCAACGACAACCTGTTCAAGACCGCGCTGCTGGTCGTGCTGACCTACGACGCGCTGTCCTGGACCACGCTGCCGCCGGCCATCCTCAACAACCTGATCCCCGGCCTGTTCATCCTGCCTTACGTCGTGTTCTCGGCGACCGCCGGCCAGATTGCCGACAAGGTCGAGAAGGGCAGGCTGGCGCGCTGGGTCAAGCTGCTCGAGATCGGCATCATGGCGCTGGCGGCCGTCGGCTGGTGGACGCATACGCTGTGGCTCCTGATCGCGGCGGTGGCGGGCATGGGCGTGCACTCGACCCTGTTCGGCCCCGTCAAATACGCCTACCTGCCGCAGCACCTGAAGCCGGAAGAGCTGGTGGGCGGCAATGGCGTGATCGAGATGGGGACTTTCGTCGGCATCCTGCTGGGCGAGGTGATGGGCGCGGTACTGGCCGGCCACGGCACCCTGGGCATCCACCTGGTGGCCATCGGCACGCTGCTGGTCGCCGTGCTGGGCCTGGCCACCAGCTGGCGCATTCCCGCTTCGCCGGCGCCGGCGCCGGACCTCGTCATCAGCCGCAACCCGATCGCCGAGTCGCTGCGCAATATCGGCTACTCGCGCCAGAACCGCACGGTGTTCCTGTCCATGCTCGGCAATTCCTGGTTCTGGTTCTACGGCGCGCTGGTGCTGTCGCAGTTCCCGCTGTACGCCAAGGACTACCTGCACGGCGACCACAGCGTGTTCGTGCTGCTGCTGACCATCTTCTCGCTGGGGATCGGCGCCGGCTCGCTGCTGTGCGAGAAGCTCTCGGGCCGCAAGGTCGAGATCGGCCTGGTGCCCTTCGGCGCGATCGGCCTGTCGCTGTTCGGCATCGACCTGTACTTCGCCAGCCTGGGTTACGCCAACACCACCACGGTCGACTTCATCGGGCTGCTGCACCAGGCCGGTACGCTGCGCATCCTGGCCGACGTGCTGCTGCTGGGCGTGTTCGGCGGCTTCTTCATCGTGCCGTTGTTCGCGCTGATCCAGACCCGCTGCGATCCGAAGCACGTCTCGCGCACCATCGCCGGCATGAACATCCTGAACGCGCTGTTCATGGTGGCGGCGGCCGGCGTCGCCGTGTTCCTGTACAAGCAGGGCTTCTCGATTCCCCAGATGTTCCTGACCACGGCGCTGCTGAATGCGGTGGTGGCCATCTACATCTTCTCGCTGGTGCCGGAATTCCTGATGCGCTTCCTGGCCTGGCTGCTGATCCACACCATTCATCGCGTCTCGACGGTGGACACCGACCGCATCCCGGAAGAGGGCGCGGCGGTCCTGGTCTGCAACCACGTGAGCTACGTCGACGCCATCGTGATCATGGCCGCCAGCCCGCGCCCGATCCGCTTCGTGATGGACCACCGCATCTTCAGGACGCCGCTGCTGGGCTTCATCTTCCGCACCGCGAAGGCGATCCCGATCGCACCAAGCAAGGAAGACCCGTGGCTGATGGAAAAGGCCTTCGTCGACATCGCCCAAGCCCTGCACGAAGGCGAGCTGGTCTGCATTTTCCCGGAAGGCAAGCTGACGCGGGACGGCGAGATCGGCGAGTTCCGCGGCGGCGTCGCCAAGATCATCGAGCGCAGCAAGGTGCCGGTGATCCCGATGGCGCTGCGCGGCCTGTGGGGCAGCCTGTTCTCGCGCGATCCGTCGAACGTGTTCGAGCGCTCGTTCTCGCGCGGCTGGCGTTCACGGCTGGCGCTGGCGGTGGGCCGGCCGGTGCCGCCGCAGGAGGTGACGCCGGAGGGGCTGTACGACGAGGTACTGGCGCTGCGCGGCGACTGGAAATAGATGCTGTGTGACAAAAAGCTTAACCCTTGCGTCGGGCTCTGATATAATTGCAGGCCGAGTCGGGGCGTAGCGCAGCCTGGTAGCGTACCTGCATGGGGTGCAGGTGGTCGGAGGTTCGAATCCTCTCGCCCCGACCAATAGAATCAAGAACTTACAGCAAAAGCTGTACAGATCAACAGCACTGTATATCAGATGTTCATCTGATATCGAAAGAAGAAAAAGCCGCCATTGAGCGGCTTTTTTGTTGCCTGTGCTGCACATTTGGGCAGGCTCACCGGCCACCTGCTTGGTGACCGCACCATGGCGGCATGACGCCCCTGAACCAACCTTGATTACCGCCAGCCAGATCGAGCCGACCGTGGTCCCGCTGCCTTTGATCACCTAACTGGGGGCATCCGTCATGCTGGCTGTCAGCGAAGTGCCGGCGGAGGTGGCGGCGCGAGTCCTAATGCTACCGCTAGACGGCGCCGGGTTTGTTGTTCGGATCTGACTGTGTTTATAAGATGAAGGGCGCGCGCTTGCTTACCTTGATCAGCACAAACGAGGAAAGTGCGGCAGCAACGACGACTATCGCTGTCATGGCAGTGCCGTGATTCCCAAGCACTGGTTGAATTCCGAGGATGATAAGCACGTGCACTAAGTAAATGCCGGTCGAGTAGCGCGATAATTCTTTGCTGTTGACCTTTATTTCCATTTTCATGAAAAGCGCGAACACTGCTGGGCATAGAATGGAAAGCGAAACGAGGTTATCGAATCCGGAGTCTGCTGGCGCCATCCAGAAGTTGAAAAGCGCTTCGCTAAACAGTAGAATAATTCCGACTACCACCGCGACCGTGGCCATCCACAAATTGATGCGGTCGAGCACCTGATGCTTATTCATCAGATAACCGGCGCAGAAGAACGGGAACGAGAAAAGCAGGAAGTTCCTGTGAGGCCAGCTGAGACTGAGGATCGTTGCCAGATGGTCCTGGCCGAGCAGGTGGTACGAACCCAGGTACTGTACGGCGGCCCCGACCACGAATGCACTAGCGGCAGACGTCACGGCAAAAGTGCTGCTCAGCCGCGCAACCATGATCATTAAAACTGCCGCGCCAATCATTCCCGCCAAATACCATAAGTGGTAATAGCCGAAGAATAAGGTGTGCAGAAAATTGATCGCTATTGAGCGCGCCCCACCTGATAATCCAAACAGCCAAACTGGGGAATATACTGTCATCCAAAATATGTAGAGGTAGATTACCCGCTTGAACCAAATGGCTGTGCCACCCGTGGTCGAGCTCCGATAAAAAAAGTATCCGTTGATCAGAAGAAAAACCGGCACTGCAATTCTAAAAAGGCCGTTCGCGGTTAGATAAGCGGCAATGGGACTTATGTCGGTAAGGAAGCCTGCGTGCATGCCGACCACCATAAATGCCATAGCAATCTTTAAAACGTCCAACGCGCCATTTCTAACCAAAATTATCTCCATAAGTTGATTTCTGCTACGCCGCCACGTTGTTATGGCGACTTGAGAGTATGTTGCTTCGCGGCCATTTTATCAACCGAATAGGGTGGAGATGCGACGGTCGTATCGCCCCCGCGACGATTTCGTCTCGGTGATCACTTTGCGTACTACGACGCCGGCCAAATCGACATCGTTTCGCCGCTACTCGGCGGGGTCGGGGCACTGGCCTGCGGGACCGATTGCTACTGGACGAGCAAAGATGTGTGGTTCTGGCCGCTGAAGTAGGGACGGAGAATCGATGAGACAGGCCAGCCTTCGGCCTGGCCTTTTTCGTTTCCGGAATACCGGCGTAGAGCGTGCTAGGATTGCCTTTCACGCAAAGGAACCGCCATGGAAACCCAAGACGCCAACACCGCCGTGTACCGCGACCACACCATCCTCATCCATTCCTCCGGCAAACCTGGCGACGCCCTGACGGACGCCTTCATGATCCTGGAGCCGACCACGAACCCGATGTTCACGCGAACCCTGCACGAACATCCGCGTGACCAGATCAAGACCTACGCCACGGAAGCCGAAGCAAGGGAAGCGGCAATGAAGCTGGCGCGCGCCTGGATCGATGCCCGGCTGGACAAGCATCCCCAATAGGATGGCAAAGCGCGCGCCGCCGCCTGCTACGATTTTCCGTTGGTACTCCGATACGCCCAGGTATAGAGCGCCGGCAGGATCAGCAGAGTCAGCGCCGTCGACGACAGAATCCCGCCAATCACCACCGTCGCCAGCGGCCGCTGCACCTCGGCCCCGGTGCTGGTCGCCAGCGCCATCGGCACGAAGCCAAGCGAGGCCACCAGCGCCGTCATCAGTACCGCCCTCAGCCTCACCTCCGCGCCTTCGCGCATCGCCTGCTCGGGCCCGTACCCCTGCTCGCGCAGAGAGCGCACGAAGGAGATCATCACCAGCCCGTTCAGCACCGCGACCCCGGACAGCGCGATGAACCCGACCGCCGCCGAAATCGACAGCGGCAGCCCGCGCAGCCACAGCGCCAGCACGCCGCCGCTCATCGCGAAGGGGATCCCGCTGAACACCAGCAGTCCATCCTTGACGCTGTTGAACATCAGGTAGAGCAGGGCGAACACCAGCGCCAGCGCGGCCGGGATCACGATGGCCAGGCGTGTTGATGCCGCCTGCAGATTCTCGAACTGCCCGCCTAAACCGAGCCACACGCCCGGCGGCAGCTTCACGGTGCCCAGACGAGACTGAAGCTCGCCGACGAACGATCCCAGGTCGCGCCCGCGCACGTTGGCGGTGACGACGATGCGGCGCTTGCCGTTTTCGCGGCTGATCTGGTTCGCTTCCGGCACGAAGCGCAAGGTGGCGATTTCGGACAGCGGAATGCTGCCCGCGCGGCCATCCCGGGCCGGCAGCGCGATCGGCAGCTGGCGCAGGCTGTCGATGTCGTTGCGTGTACCTTCCGGCAGGCGCACGGTGATGGCGAAGCGGCGGTCGCCTTCGAACACCATGCCAATCTCGCGTCCGCCCACCAGGGTGCCGAAGGCTTCCTGGACGTCGGCCACGTTCAGGCCGTAGCGCGCGGCCTTGATGCGGTCCACCGTCAGGGTCAGCGCCGGCAGCCCCTCGAGCTGTTCCATCCTGACCTCGGCCGCGCCGCCCACCTTGCCGAGCACCTGGGCGACCTGCTGGGCGGTGGCCGTCATCGCCGCGGTGTCGTCGCCGAAGACCTTCACCGCGACGTCGCTGCGCACGCCGGAGATGAGTTCGTTGAAGCGCAGCTGGATCGGCTGCGAGAACTCGTAGTTACTCCCCGGGATCGCGTTAGCGGCTTCCGTGACCGCCGCCACCAGTTCCGCATGCGACTTGCGCGGCTTCGGCCAGTCCTTTTCCGGCCGCAGGATGATGTAGCTATCGGCGGCGTTCGGTGGCATCGGGTCGGTCGCCACTTCCGAGGTGCCGATGCGCGCGAACATGCGCTCGATTTCCGGGAACTGCTTCAGCAGGCTGGCTTCGAGATGCTGCTGCATCCGCACCGACTGCTGCAGGCTGGTGCCCGGAATGCGCATGGTCAGCACCGCCAGGTCGCCTTCGTCCAGGTTGGGCGCGAACTCGGTGCCCAGCCGGGTCGCAAGCAATCCCGACAGCAGGACGCTCAAGGCAGCGAAGGTCAGCGCCACCGGCCGGTTGCGCAGGGTCCAGTCGAGCAGCGGCCGATACCAGTCCCGGGCCTGGTCCATCAGCCTGTTCTCGTGCCTGCCTGAGTGCTTGCCGACGAAGAGGGCGACCGCGGCCGGCACGAAGCTCACCGACAGCAGCATCGCCGCCGCCAGCGCCATCACCACCGTGATCGCCATCGGATGGAACATCTTCCCTTCGACGCCGGACAGGGCGAAGATCGGCAGGTAGACCGTCATGATGATCAGCTGGCCGAACAGCAGCGGACGGCGCGCTTCGGCCGCGGCTTCCGCAACGACGGCAAAGCGCTCCTCGCGTGTCAGGTCGCGGCCGGCGGCATCCCGCGCCAGGCCCAGGCGGCGGATGCAGTTCTCGACGATGACCACGGCGCCGTCGACGATGATGCCGAAGTCGAGGGCGCCCAGGCTCATCAGGTTGGCGCTGACGCCGGCCTTGACCATGCCAGTGAAGACCATCAGCATCGACAGCGGAATCACCAGCGCCGTCACCAGGGCGGCGCGCAGGTTGCCGAGGAAGAGGAAGAGGATGGCGACCACCAGCAGGGCGCCCTCGACCAGGTTCTTGCGCACCGTGGCGATGGCCTTGTTGACCAGCACCGAGCGGTCGTAGACGGGCAGGGCTTGCACGCCAGGCGGCAGCGAGCGGCTGACGTCGGCCAGCTTGCGGCGCGCGTTTTCGGCCACCGCCCGGCTGTTCTCGCCGATCAGCATGAAGACGGCGCCGAGCACGACTTCGCGGCCGTTCTCGGTCGCGGCGCCGGTGCGCAGTTCGCGTCCGGGGATGACGTCGGCGACGTCGCGCACGCGGATCGGCGCGCCCTGCACGACGTCGAGCACGATGTTGCGGATCTCTTCGAGGGACTTCACCTGACCCGGCGTGCGTACCACGAACTGTTCGCCACCGCGTTCGATGTAGCCGGCGCCCGCATTCACGTTGTTGCGATCGATGGCGTTGACCAGCGTGGCCAGCGACAGGCCGTGGGCCGACAGCCTGGCCATGTCGGGCGCCACCTGGTATTCCTTCAGATAGCCGCCGATGGTGTTGACCTCGGTGACGCCGGCCACGCCGCGCAGCTGCGGCGCCACGATCCAGTCCTGGATTTCGCGCAGGTCGGCTGGTGTATAGGGGCTGCCGTCCGGCTTGCGGGCCTCGTCCGTGGCTTCGACGGTCCAGTAGAAGATCTCGCCCAGGCCGGTGGCGGTCGGCCCCATCGCCGGTTCCACGCCGGCCGGCAGCGCGGCTTTCGCCTGCTGCAGTCTTTCGCCCACGAGCTGGCGCGCGAAATAGATGTCGGTGCCTTCCTTGAACACCACGGTCACCTGCGACAGTCCGTACTTCGACAGCGACCGGGTCTGCTCGAGCCTGGGCAGGCCGTTCATCGCGGTCTCGATGGGGAAGGTGATGCGCTGCTCGACTTCGAGCGGCGAGTAGCCGGCGGCGCCGGTGTTGATCTGGACCTGGACGTTGGTGATGTCCGGGACCGCGTCGATTGGCAGGCGCTGGTAGTTGTAGACGCCCAGGCCGGCCAGGCCGAGCACGGCGAACAGGATCAGCCAGCGCCGTGCGATGGCGAATTCGATGAGTTTCTGGAACATGTGGCCTCGCTCAGTCGTCGTGTTCGGCCTCGGCCTTGCCGAGGTCCGCCTTGAGCAGGAAGCTGCCGCCCGCCGCGTAGGCGGCGCCGGACAGCAATCCCTTCACGATCTCGGTGCGCTTGCCATCCGAGCGTCCGAGCGTGACGTCCTGGGCGCGAAAACCCCCGGCGGTGCGCACGAAGACGACGTCGTGTTCGTGGATGGTCTGGATGGCGTCGCTGGCGACCGTCACCGCGGCATGCGCCGGGGTGCCGAGCAGGTCGACCGTGGCCAGCATGCCCGGCCGCAGCTTCAGTCCGCGGTTGGGCAGCGTGATCCTGGCGGTGGCCATGCGTGTGGCTTCGCCCAGCACCGGGCCGACGAAGGAGACGGCGCCGTCGAGCGCCTCGCCCAGGCCGTTGACGCTGACCTTGGCCGGCATGCCAGTCCCGATCTGCGCCAGGCTGTCGGCGGGGACGGCTGCTTCGATCCATACCTGCGAGAGGTCGGCGATGGTCATGAGCGGCTTGCCGCCATCGACAGCTTGTCCGGCGACGGCCGGCTTCTCGATCACCACGCCGTCCAGCGGCGCACGCACGGTGACGATGCTCGACACGCCGGCATCAAGCGCGATGCCGAGCGCCTGCAGCCGCTGGCGCGCGGCCTGGGCGGCAATTCCGGCTTCGTTCAGCGCCGACTGCGCGGCGTCGAGGTCCTGGCGGGCGGAGACGCCTTCTTCCCACAGGGTTTTCTCGCGCTGCCAGGTGGTCCTCGCCAGTTTCTCGCGCTCCAGCGCGCTGCCCAATTCGGCGCGCCACTGGGCCACCGCCGGGCTCCGGATGGTGGCGAGTGCCTGACCGCGCTTGACCGCGGCGCCGGGCGATACCAGCACCGACTGCACGATGCCTTCGGCCGGCGCGGCCAGGGCCACGCTACGTTCGGCGTCGACGCGGATCTGGGCCGGCAGGTGCAGCCGCTCCCGGATCGTGGATGGCCCTGCGGGCTCGATGGCGATGCCGTTGGCCCTGATCTGCGCCTCCGTCATCGCCATGCTGCGCTCGTCGGCCGCATCTTCCGCTTGCGTGTTCTCGTCCGGGTGGCGGTCGTCATGGCCGTGTGAGTCCTGGTGGCCGGCATGTTCTCCGACGGCCTGCGCGGCGGGCGAGGAAGGCTGCCGCCACAGCAGCAGGGCGGCAAGGATGGCGGCGATCGCGCACATTGTCCCGATCGTCAGTTTCTGTTTCTTTGTCATGGCTAGGACTCTCTATTCGTTGGATTCGGCGGGGCCGGCGATGCGCTCGATCTCGGCCAGGGCGCGCCAGGCTTCGAGGGTGCTGTTCCAGCGGCGGGACTGCGCCTGGAACCAGGTGCGCTGCGCATCCAGCACGTCGAGGAAGGAAGACTTGCCGTGCTCGAAGCCCTTCAGGGTCAGCTCGTAGGCGGACAGCGCCTGCGGGACCACGTCCTGCCGCAGCAGCACGGCCTCGTTCCGGGCGGTCTCGTAGCGCGCGTGCGCGGCCGCCAGCGCCGCCGCGGTGGCGGTTTCGGCGGCGGCCAGTTCGTCCCTGGCCCGGTCGCTGCGCCGCAGGGCCGCGCGCAGCGCATCCTCGTTGCGGTTGAACAGCGGCAGCGGCAGTGACAGGCCGAGCACCGCCTGGCGCCGGCCGGCCTGCTCGTCGCGCTGGGTGCCGACCGACACCGTGAGGTCGGGGATGCGGGCCGCGCGTTCCACCTGCGCCTGGGCTTCCTGCACCGCCAGCTGGCCGCGCGCGCGGCGGATGCTGCCGGCCTCGCCGGCGCGCGCCCGCAGCGCCGCCAGCGCTTCGGGCGCGGGAAGTTCATCGGGCGCTTGCGCGAGCACGAGGGCATCTGCCGGCTGGCCGGTGAGTGCGGACAGTCTGGCTCTGGCGACGGCCAGCGCGGCCGTCGCCTGTTGCAGGTCGGCGGTGGCGTCGAGCGCGGCCAGGCGCGCCTTGGTCTCGTCGATCGGCGAGACCTTGCCGGCGGCGACCCGCTTGCCGGCGACCTCGGCGCTGCGCCGCGCCAGCGCGGCCAGGGCCTCCGCCAGTTCCTTCTTGCGTTCCGCCACCATGGCTTCGTGGAAGCCGGCGATGACGTCGGCGCGGACGTCCAGGCGCCGGGCTCTCAGCTCGCTGTCGGCCAGCTGGAGGGCGCCCCGAGCCAAGGCGACGCGGGCCTGGCGCTTGCCGCCCAGTTCCAGTGGCTGGTTGAGCTGGACGGTGGTGGTGCGGTTGCCGGCCTCCTGGCCTTCGCGCAGGATCTGCAGCTCGGGATTCGGCAGGCGGCCGGCCTGGGCGCTGGCGGCTTCGGCCGCCGCCAGTTCATGGCCGGCCGCGCGCACGCCGGGCAGGGCGAGCGCCAGCCGGATGGCGGCCGGTAGGTCGATGGGGGCGATGCCGGACGACGCCGCCCGCACCGGTTCGGCAGCGCCGCAGCGCCACGCCAGTGCGGATGCGACGACCAGCACCGCCAATCGTTTCGATGGGGTGTTCATTCGTGCTCCTGAAGGTGGATGGTTTCAGGCGCGCGTGAGCGTGCGAGCCCTGTGGCTCGACGTATGGGGAATCCGCGCGCTGTTCAAGCGGCGGACAGCCACTTCGGCCGTTCGAAACGGTCCGCCGGTGGCGAAGTCGGGAAGAGGGGGATGAAGGCGACGGCCTGGCTTGCATGTGGCCCGGCGGGCGTCACGAGCAGGTCGGTCGGAATGCAGGAACTGTGGCCGAAGCTGCAGGCCGGGCAGTGAGGGTCGGATACGCCGGAGGCGTCGTCGCCGGCCACGAAGGCCGATGCGGCCCGGGCTTCGCCGGCGCCTCGATCCTCGCTGTGGTGGGTCACGCCGGTGGAAGTCGTCACGCAGCACTTGTCCGCCACTGCCAGCGCAAGCTGGAATGGATAGACGAGCAACAGGATGATGAGGACCCAGCGGCGCATGGACGTCATCATACCGGCTGCCGTGCGATCCGGCCAGACGCGCCCTCATGCATCGGCGCTAGAAAGGCGGCGCTTCGTCGGGCGCCGCCGGCGGCTGGTCGAGGTCGATCTCGAAGCGCACCAGCCCATCGAGCTCGGCCCCTTCGACCAGGGCCTGGGCCTGGAAGGCCGCATGCGCGCGGAGCCCATGCGGCTGGCGCGATACGAGCATCACCGGCAGCGCCGGAAAGTGCGGCTGCAGCCGCGCCAGCAACGCATCGCCGATGCCAGGCACGACCCATGCGGGAGGCGGGAAGGCCAGCGCCACCCGCACTCCTTTCAGCACCGCCAGCGCGACCTCGATCTTCATGACTCAGATCCGGTCGCTTTCCTTGCGCACCACGCGCCCGATCACCAGGCATTCCGCACCCTTGCACAGCTTGCGGTGGTAGCGCCGCTGGTCCGGATTGTCCGAGGTCAGCCACCACTGGCCGGCGTCGCGCGCCAGGCGCTTGACCACCGCTTCGCCCTCGTAGTTGAAGGCATACACGGCGCCGTCGACCGGCTTGGTGTCCAGGGTGTTGACGATCACGATGTCGTCCTCGTACAGCGAGGGCTCCATGCTCTCTCCCTTGACCAGGATGGCGATCAGGTGCTCGGGACGCAGCTGGTGGCGCTCGATCCAGGAACGGCGCAGGCCGAGGGTGCCGCCGTCGCGGCGCTCCGGCTCGGTCTGGAAACCGGTGATGCCGGCCGACAGGCGCAGCTTGACCATCTCGATCTGGACGAAGTCGGCGTCGTCGTTGGAAGCGGCGTGGACCGGCAGCACGTTCCCGATGCCATGCAGCGGCGCGTGGCGGGGATCGCCTTCGCCGGTCATCAGCCAGATGTGGGAAAACCCGAGTTCGCGTTCGAGGTTCAGCGCATAGCGGATATCCATCGACTTGATCCTTCCGGTCAGCCACTGGTTGACGACACTCTTGGACGCGCCGGAAGCCTTGACCAGGCCGGTCTGGCCGCGCTCGCCCTCCAGCTGAGGCAGGTGGCGATGGATGGTAAGAAGGCGATCTGCGAGAGAGTTCATGTTTAGCATCCTAAACTCGATAGGTTTAGTATTCTTGACTTGGATCAGTTTAGAGTTCTATACTTGTATCAAATACTAAACCTTTGCAAGGCAAACATCAACCACTGGAGACCCGCCATGCACGCGATCACCTTTCTCGAGCTCGCCGCTGTTCCGTTTGCCGCCGGCCTGGCGGCTACCGGCCTCGGCTTCCTGTTGCTGTCGCCAAAGTCGGGCCGTGAGGCGGTCGCGCGCTTTGCCTGCACGCTGCTGGCCTGTACGGTCGCCGGGCCCTTCCTGGCGATCGCCGCCTATTGCTGGTGGCCGGCCCTGTTCGCCTCGGCGGGGCAGGCCGCGGTGCTGGCCGGCGCACCGGCCGAGCTCGGCGTGCTGCTGGCGGCGGCGCCCTTCCTGGTGCTGGCCGGCCTGCCGGCCTGGTGGCTCCTCGGCGCACTGCTGCTGTGGTTCGAGCGGCGCCGCAGCAAGGACATCGCCGAGATCGCGCACGATGCCGCCGAGGCCGTACGCCAGGTGCGCGACACGCTGTGAAGCAAGTAGGCTCGGATTTGAGTAATATCAAAGTCGTGAACGCCCCACAGGACACGGTGTCATTGCGCGGTACAGCCGCCGGGGGAAGACGCGTGGACAGCAAAGCCGGGARGGACAGCGACAGCAAGCCTGACGACAAGAGCGGAGCGATCCGCCCCTTGCTCTGGTATTGGCTGTTCGGGCTGCTGCTGTTCACGCTGTCGCAGTCGCTGTTCGAGATGATGACGACATCGCCGCTGGCCTATAGCGAATTCAAGCAGCTCCTGCACAGCGGCAAGGTCAAGGAAGCCACGCTGTCCGACACCACGGTTGCCGGCACACTCGAGCAGAGCGGGCTGGACGCCGTGCTGCCGAAGCAGCGCCTCGACGCCATCAAGTGCGGCGCGGATGGCGGCTGCCCCTTCACGACCGTCCGCGTGAGCGACCCCGATCTGGTCAAGGACCTGGATGCGGCCAAGGTGCGCTATACCGGCAAGCAGAACAGCGAGTGGCTGTCGACCCTGCTGTCCTGGATGCTGCCCATCCTGCTGCTGTTCTGGCTGTGGAGCGCCATGCTGAAGCGCGGCGGCATGACGGCCGGGCTGTTCGACATCGCCAAGAGCCGCGCCCGGGTCCATATGCAGAGCAAGACCGGGATCAGCTTCAGCGACGTCGCCGGCGCCGACGAGGCCAGGGAAGAGCTGATGGAGATCGTCGAATTCCTGAAGAACCCGCAGCGCTACCGCCGCCTCGGCGGACGCATCCCGAAAGGCGTGCTGATCGTCGGCGCGCCCGGCACCGGCAAGACCCTGCTGGCCAAGGCCGTGGCCGGCGAGGCCGGGGTGCCCTTCTTTTCGATCAGCGGCTCGGAATTCGTCGAGATGTTCGTCGGCGTCGGCGCGGCGCGCGTGCGCGACCTGTTCGTGCAGGCGCAGAAGGTGGCGCCCTGCATCATCTTCATCGACGAGCTCGATGCGCTGGGCCGGGCGCGCGGCATCGCCGGCACCGTCGGCGGCTACAACGAGCAGGAGCAGACCCTGAACCAGCTATTGGTCGAGATGGACGGTTTCGACACAGCGAAGGGCGTGATCATCCTGGCCGCCACCAACCGTCCGGAGATCCTGGACCCGGCCCTGCTGCGCCCGGGGCGCTTCGACCGCCACGTCGCCCTCGATCGTCCCGACCTGCGCGGACGCCAGCAGATCCTGCAAGTCCATGCGAGGACGGTAGCGCTGGCCGACGACGTCGACCTCGGCCGCATCGCCGCGCGCACGCCCGGCCTGTCCGGCGCCGACCTCGCCAACCTGGTCAACGAGGCGGCCCTGCTGGCGGCGCGGCGCGACAAGGAGCGGGTCGACCGCAGCGACTTCGACGAGGCCATCGACCGCGTCATCGCCGGCCTCGAAAAGCGCTCGCGCCTGATCAATCCGCTCGAGAAGGAAACGGTGGCCTTCCACGAGGCCGGGCATGCGCTGGTGGCCGAGTTCCGCCGCCACGCCGACCGCGTGGCCAAGGTCTCGATCATTCCGCGTGGCATCGCCGCGCTCGGCTACACCCAGCAGCTGCCGACGGAGGACCGCTACCTGCTGCGCAAGAGCGAACTGCTGGACCGGATCGACGTCTACCTGGGCGGCCGGGTGGCGGAGGAACTGGTGTTCGGCGACGTCTCCACCGGCGCCCAGAACGACTTGCAGATGGCGACCGACCTGGCGCGCCACATGGTCACGCAGTACGGCATGAGCGAACAGCTGGGGCTGGCCACCTTCGAGCAGGCGGCGGGCAGCACCCTCTACGCCATGGCGCCGGGCCAGCGCAGGGAATATAGCGAGCGCACCGCGCGCCTGATCGACGCCGACATCGGCCGCCTGCTGTCCGAGGCGCACGAGCGCGTGCGCGCGACCCTGGGCGAGCGGCGCAAGTTGCTCGATGCGCTCGCCCATGCGTTGCTGGAAAAGGAAACCGTCGACCGCGAAGCCCTCGATGCGCTGCTGCGCCAGGAACAGCAGGCGGCGACGCCCAGGGAGCTGGTGCAGCGCCAGGGCTGAGCTCGCGCCGAATCCTAGCCACTATCGAGCCGGACCTCGGCTGCCTGCATGACGGGAGCGGGCCGGCGCGGCGCCAGCAATTCCAGCGCGGCCTCCACCACGCGCTCCGGTTCCACGCCCGCCAGGCAGGCATGATGGCCGGCCGGGCAGGTGCTCCTGAAGCAGAAGCGGCAGGACACGTCCTGGAACAGCACCCGGCTGCGCACCTTCCAGGGCGTGTGCTGGGGATTGGTCAGCGCATACAGGGCGACCACCGGGGTGCCGATCGCGGCCGCCACATGGGCCGGTCCGCTGTTGTTGGTCAGCGCCACGGCGGCCAGGCTCAGCGCCGCACCCAGCTCGCCCAGGCTCAGCTGGCCGGCCAGCGAATGCGTCGGCACGCCGCAGCCGGCACGGATATCCTCCACCAGTGCGGCATCGAGGGCGCCGCCGGTCAGCACCACCGGTAGTCCGGTGCGGCGCACCAGCAGGCCGAGGGCACGCGCCCAGTGGCCGGCCGGATAGCGGCGCGAAGCCGCGCTGGCGCCGGGGTGCAGCAACAGCCAGGGCCGGTCGGCATCGATACCCAGGCGCAACAGGCGTACGCGCACGGCGGCCAGGTCGGCGGCGCGCAGCGCGAAGGAGAGCGGCGGCGCTGCCGCTTGGCGCGGCACGCCGGCGCGGACCACCAGCTCGAGCTGGCGCTGCACCTCGTGGCGCACCATGCGCCGCGGTTCCGGATCCTCGACCCAGTCGCTCAGCAGGTGGTAGGGATTCTCGCGGCAGTGCGCCAGCCGCAGCGGGATGCCGGCCAGCCAGCACAGCATTGCCGCCGGCAGGGCGCTTTGCGTATAGGTCGTAAACACCACCGCGGCGTCGAAGCGGCGGRCGGCCAGTTTCGATGCCAGCGCCGTCAGGCCGGCGGGCCCGGCAGGAAGCTCGCTCTGCATCCAGGGCGCCGCGTGCACGATCGCCTCGTCGACCTCTGGAATGAAGGGCAGGGCCGCCGCGCCCGACGGCGAGGTCAGCAGGGTCAGGCTGCGTCCGGGGGCGGCGTCGCGCAGGGCCCGCATCGCCGGCGTGCACATCAGCACGTCGCCGAGGGCGTCCAGGCGCACGCAGAGGATGCGGCGAGCCTGCTGCCAGCACTGCAGCGGGTCCGGCTTCATGCGAGGTCTCCATGGCTGGCGATCAGCACCGCCGCCGCATACAGGTCGGGTGCCATGCGGGTCGGGATGCGGCGCGGGCCCAGCCGCCATTCGGTCTCGTTGCCGTTATCGAGGAGCAGCGTGCGGCAGCCGGCGCGGTTGCCGGCTTCGACGTCGTGCAGGATGTCGCCGATCATCCAGGAGGCGCGCAGGTCGACGCCGTGCTCGTGCGCCGCCTGCAGCAGCAGGCCGGGCAGGGGCTTGCGGCAGTGGCAGTCGCGGGCGTAGGCGGCGACGCTGCCTTCCGGATGGTGGGGGCAGTAATAAAAGCCGTCCAGGATGAGCCGTTCGCGGAACAGCAGGTCCTGCAGGCGGTCGTGGACGGTGCTCATTGCCGCTTCGCCGAAGCGTCCGAAGGCGATGCCGGTCTGGTTGGTGAGGACGAACAGCCGGTAGTCGAGCCGCGACAGCAGGCGCAGGGCCGTGCCGGCGCCACTGCACAGCGTGATGCGCCCGGGCTCGACCTTGTCGGGCAGGTCGTCGACCAGGGCGCCGTCCTTGTCCAGGAAGACTGCCTTCATGGCCAGGAGGCCTCACGCAGCAGGATGTTCAGGCGGCGCATGGCCTCCCCCCGTATGGATGATTTGAGCCGTTCGACTGTGCGCGGAACGGCAGGGTTCCCTTGGGGGCGGAGGGGCTGAATCTGAATCAAAAGAAAAGGCTGTGTTCCCGTTAATTCGGTGAGTGCGCCATTTAGCTGAGCTGGACGGCAGCTTGCAGCAAATGCCGGGGCGTCGTCAGCCGCCGCGCATCCAGCATGCGTTGCCAGCCCGAATAATTGATCAGGTAACGGCTTGCCACGCCGCGAAACCGCACCAGCCAGCTCTTGAACCGGCTATGCCAGCCGTTCACGTTTTGCACGTGGATCGCGCCGCGTGTGCGCTCTCCCGCCTGCACGTTCACCCACGCATGCGCGATACCTGAGCGCGCGGCAAAGCGGCGATAAGCGAGCGCGCCATCGCTGACCAGCAACACGTCGGCAGCGAGCACTGGCCGAAGACATCGATCCAGTTGAGCGGCGGTAACCTGGCCACGACCGGTGTGAAAATCGAGGGTCTGGCCGCCGCGGTCGCGGGCGACGAGCAGGCAGTCGTGCTGCTGGTTGATACCACGTCGCGCCGCCACGCCGCCGCGCTTTCTCGGCCGGCGCGTCAGCGTGCGCGACCCCTTCTGCGACTCGAGGCGATAGGTTTCATCGGCTTCGACGATGGCGGTAAGCGAGCTCGGCCGATCCCGCATGGCGCCAGGCACGAATCGGTGGCGCCAGCGGAAGCTGGTCGTGCGATCCACGCCGACGACACGCGCGGCGTCGCGGACCGTGCGCGACTCGAGCACGCATTGCAGGTAAGACAGCCAGCATGCCTTCTTGCGCAGGCGCGCGAGCGGTGTGCCCGTCAACGCGTTATGGCTGCGCCGGCAGCCGAGACATCGAAAACGCTGCAGGCCGCTCGCCTGGCCGCAGCGGTGTTTGCGGAGACAGCCACAATGCGGACATGGCCGTCCGGCGGCGGCTTGTTCGATCAGAGCGATGCACGCACCAGGGTGCGCGATGCTCGCGATCCATTCCCGCAGCCGAGCCACGTCCGGGGTAGCCAGGCTTGCCGCCGTTAACAAGCCGAACAGTTGATCGAAGGTCGGGCCCGGCATCGTCACTCCACATGAGTTAACTCGACAATGCGTATGACCCGCGCAACCCGTTTCAGTTCACATAATTAACGCGCACACAGCCAAAGAAAACGCGCCCCGGAGGGCGCGCTCTGGACCGGCTCTTTTACTTCAGGGCTTGCGTTTGAAGCCGGTGTCGTCGTCCATGTCCTGGTCGCCGGACAGGCGGTTGGCGTAGCCCGGGCTGCGCGGATAGCCGCCTGCGGCATCGTTGGACTGGTGCGCCGGTGGTCCGCCGTCGGCCGCGCCGGCGCCGGTCTGCGAGCCGCTGCGGTCGGTGCTGGTCACAGCGTTTTGGGCGCCGGTATTGCCCGGCGAGCGCGGCAGGCCGCCGGCCACGTCGTTCGATTCGTGCACGCCGCCGATGCTGGGGGCCTGGTTGGACATCGAGTGCGAGCCGGCCACGCCCAGCTGGGTATTGCCGCGCTGGGCTTCCTGGCCCGGCTCGTTCTCGTCCAGCCTGCCCTGGGCATTGCCCTGCGATCCGCTCAGCGGGCCGCGCATGCCGCCGCCGCTGCGGGTCGAGTTGTCGGACACGTACAGGCTGCTACCCTGCTGGCGGTTGCCGGTCGCGGAACCGGCGTTCAGGCTGGCCGGCGGGCTTTGCGGACCACGCATGCCGCCGCCGCTGGTACTGGTGTCCGAGGTTCCCTCGATCACCGAGCCCGACTGCATGCTGCCGTGGTAAGGTCCAAGCGAGCCGCCCTGCAGGTCCGGCTGGTTCGGGTTCTGCGAGGCCATCGTGCCACGGACCACGTCGCGGTGCATATCGCGCTGCTGCTTCAGATCGACACCCGTATCGTGTGGGCGATGTCCGACAGGCTCTTCCAGGATGCCGTAGGCGCCGGACTTCTGTTCCATCTGGCGCTGGTGGCTGTCGGTGATGCCTTGCACCGTGCCCGAGCCGCCGCTCATCTGGCTCTGCATCGAGCCCTCCGATGCCATCGACTGCCTGCAGCTGTCCGCCCGTTCAGCCTTGCCGCCGGCTTGTGGCGCCGGGCCGGCGCCCATGGTGTCGATGCCCTGGTTGCCCTGGTGCTGCACGCCCAGACCCTGCGGGTAGGTGTGGTCGAGCGGTCCGTCATCCGCGGTCTTGCCCTTCGAACCGGGCGTCCATTTTTCGTTGGCGAGGTTGTTTGTCTGGTTGTTGACTTCGCTGCGTTGGTTCGCGTCCATAGCCGACTCCTTTCAACTGGAACATGCATTCTCAGGACGATGATGCGCCCTTGATAAGACATTCAGTATAGGAAGAGACTGCGGGTGATTGTAGGACTAATACTGACGACCCCACCTCTTGAACATTTACTACTGGAAGTAGATTGCGGATGTGCATTTTCTGTCTCACATTGTCCTACAAAGTCATCTGAAAATGTCCTATACCCTCATCCATCATGCATGCCTAAGATGATTCCGACCGAGCACTCATCGGTGTCTGCCGAGAGCATCGGATTCGGCCTGCCGCAGGACGCGGCGGTTTCTAGAGCATTGAGGAGAAAGCATCATGGCTTCGAACAACCAGGGCAACAAACAGAGTGGCGGTACCAAAAACCGCGGTTTCGCATCGATGGATCCTGAACGTCAGCGCGAGATCGCCAGCCAGGGCGGCAAGGCCGCTCACCAGAAGGGCACGGCGCACGAGTTCACCTCGGAAGAGGCTCGTCGCGCAGGCAGCATGAGCCATGGCAATCGCCAATCGGCCTCGGGCTCGTCGCGCAGCTCGTCGCGCGGCAACAAACAGTAAGCAGCCGGTTCGGAGGACGGTGGCGGCGCCATCCCTTCCTGCCAGCAATCGACCGGGGAGCGCGAGCTCCCCGTTTTGTTTTTCTTTCACACAATTCGCGTATGGGATGCGGTAGAATCGCTGCGCCTTTTTGTCCAATCTCATAGGAGTTGTTCGTGAAATCTGCGGTCATCCGTCAAGTCAAGAGCATGAGCATGTCGTGCGACCGGGTCGGTAATCTCTTGCTGGCCAAGTTTTCGGCACAGGGTGCGAATGACACCTGCTTCGTCCTTCCCGCCTCGATCGTGTTCTTCCTGATCAAGAACCTGCCGGCGAACCAGGATCCCACCCTGCAGCCGCCGCCGGCCGGGCCGCAGATCACGCAGGCGGACTGGGATAGTCCGAATATTCCGCGTGCCTTCACGGTCAACTGCAAGGTCCTGCCGGGCAAGATCAGCATGACCTTCAACCTCGACGTCAAGCCGGACCAGACCCTGGTCCTGGATCGCAGCAACGTCGAACTGATGCGCCAGATCCTGCTTGCCTACAGCCAGGACCTGATCGACCTCGACGCCATCTGAAAGGAGTGACCATGCCCATCAAGATCAGCCAGCACTTCGACTCCGGCGCCATCGACGTCGTCAGCGCGGAAAGCCCGCAAAAGATCGACCTGAACCTGCGCCAGGATTCGCACGCCGACATCCACCAGTGGTTCCACTTCCGCCTGCAGGGCGCGCGCGGCCAGGCCTGCACCATCCGCTTCCTGAACGCCGGCCAGGCAACCTATCCGAAGGGCTTCGAAGGCTACCAGGCGGTCGCCAGTTACGACACCGAGAACTGGTTCCGCGTGCCGACCAGCTTCGACGGCCAGGTGATGACCATCAATCACACGCCGGAACTGGACAGCATCTATTACGCCTATTTCGAGCCCTACACCTGGGAGCGCCACCTGCGCCTGCTGGGTGAGGTGGCCGAGAACCCGATCGCCCGCGTGCACGACATCGGCACCACGGTCGACGGTCGCGACATGAACCTGGTGGTGATCGGCAACCCGAACGCCGAGAAGAAGATCTGGGTGATCGCCCGCCAGCACCCGGGCGAAACCATGGCCGAATGGTTCGTCGAGGGCATGATGGATGCGCTGCTCGACGATTCGAACCCGGTCTCGCGCAAGCTGCTGCAGCGCGCCGTGTTCTACATCGTGCCGAACATGAACCCCGACGGTTCGGTGCGCGGCAACCTGCGCACCAACGCGGCCGGCGCCAACCTGAACCGAGAGTGGATGACCCCGTCCCTCGAACGCAGCCCGGAAGTCCTGTGCGTGAAGCGCAAGATCGAGGAAACCGGCGTCGACATGTTCTTCGACATCCACGGCGACGAAGCCCTGCCGTACAACTTCGTGGCCGGCAGCGAGATGCTGACCGACTTCACGCCGGAACGCCTGGCCGCCCAGAACGCCTTCATCCAGCGCTACATGGCGTCGAGCCCGGACTTCCAGAACGTCTACGGCTACGCGGCCTCGAAGTACAACGAGGACCTGCTGACCCTGGCGTCCAAGTACATCGGCCACACCTACAAGTGCCTGTCGTTGACCCTCGAAATGCCGTTCAAGGACAACGCCAACCTGCCCGACCCGCACGTGGGCTGGAACGGCGCCAGGAGCAGCGCGCTGGGCGCGGACATGCTGCAGCCGATCCTGCTGTCGCTGGACGACTGAAGGGGAAGGGAGGAATCATGGGCATCGAAATCGAGCGCAAGTTCCTCCTCAACGGTGAAGGCTGGCGCGGGCTCGGCCAGCCGACCCTGCTGCGCCAGGGCTACCTGAGCTCCGACCCGGTGCGCACCGTGCGCGTGCGCATCGAGGGCGAGCGGGCCGTCATCACAATCAAGAGCAAGAACACCGGCGCCACGCGCGGCGAATGGGAATACGAGATCCCGGTGCCGGACGCCGCCGAGCTGCTGGACCGCCTGTGCGAGCAGCCCCTGGTCGAGAAGACCAGGCACCGCATCGAGCATGCCGGCCACACCTGGGAAATCGATGAGTTCCGGGGCGAGAACGCCGGCCTGGTGGTGGCCGAGATCGAGCTCGGCAGCGAAGACGAAGCCTTCGAGAAGCCCGACTGGATCGGCCAGGAAGTGACGGGCGATCCGCGCTACTACAACTCCAGCCTGATCCGGCTGCCATATTCCAAGTGGAAAGACCAGGCCTGATTCGCACAGGCCGCCGTACGATCCTGTCCCTGGCAGTCGTACTGGCGGCCGCGCCTGCCGCCTTCGCCGCCGCCGCCGGCACACCGTATTTCCCGCCCGCCGGATCTTGGGAGCACAAGTCTCCCGCGGCGCTGGGCCTGGATCCCGTGAAATTGGCTGAAGCCATCGCCTACGCCGGCGCCCACGAAACCGAAAGGGCCGCGGATTTCTCGGACCAGCAAAAGACCTTCGGCCAGCCGCTCGGCTCGCTGCCGACGAAGCGCGCCGCCACCAATGGCGTGGTGATCTACAAGGGTTATGTGGTGGCCGAGTTCGGCGATACCCGTTTCGTCGACCCGACCTATTCGGTGGCGAAAAGCATGCTCTCGACCGTGGCCGGCATCGCCCTGCGCGACGGCAGGATCGCCGACCTGAACCAGCCTGTGGGGCAAAGCGTGCAGGACGGCGGCTATGCCTCGCCGCACAATGCCGCCATCACCTGGAAGCAGCACCTGCAGCAGGAATCCGAGTGGGAAGGCAGCATGTGGGGCAAGAACGCCGACTTCATCGGCGTTGACGCCTTCGGCGCAGGCGAACGCAAGCCGCGCCGGTTCGGCGCGCCGGGCAGCTATTACGAGTACAACGACGTGCGCATCAACCGCCTGGCGCTGTCGCTGCTGCGCGTGTTCGACCGCCCGCTGCCGGACGTGTTCCAGCAGGAAGTGATGGATCCGATCGGCGCCTCGAATTCCTGGAAGTGGGTGCCTTACCACAACAGTTACGTCGAGCTGCACGGCAAGCCGGCGCCTTCCGTCAGCGGCGGCACGCGCTGGGGCGGCGGCATGTGGATCGATTCCTGGGACATGGCGCGCTTCGGTTACCTGTGGCTGCGCGGCGGTGCCTGGGCTGGCCGCCAGATCGTGCCGCAGGACTATGTGAAAGCCGCAACGACGCCGAGCGAGCACGGTCCCGACTACGGCTACCTGTGGTGGCTCAACACCAAGGGCAAGAACCTGCCGGGCTTGCCGGCCACCGCCTATGCGGCGCTGGGCGCGGGTAGCAACGACATCGTGATTTCGCCCGAGCACGACCTGGTCATCGTGTGGCGCTGGCATGCCGGCAATCCGGCCGAGTTCGCGAAGCGGGTGATTGCCGCGATCCGGCAAAACTAGCGTACATTGGCGGCCATGATCCTCAGCGAGGAATACCCGCCATGCCAGACCAGTTTCCCGCATTCGGTTCCTATGCCCTCGGGGCCGACGCCGAGCCGCGAGCCGCCGTCGACCTCGCCACCCGCGGCCACCAGATCTTTCCCACCCTGAACGCCGACGACCTGCGGCGGGTGCGGCGCTTCGGCGTCCCGCGCCGCTGGCAGGACGGCGACAGCGTGTTCCGTGCCTGCGTCGACTCGCCCGGCATGATCGTCGTCCTGAACGGACACCTGGTGTGCAGCCGCACCGATGCGCTCGGCAAGCGGGTCGAGGTGGTCGATTACGGACCCGGCCAGTTCAGCGGCGAGGTCGCGCAATTGTCCGGCCGGCCGCCGCTGGTGGACGGCATGGCCGTGGGCCAACTGGACGCCCTGGTGCTGGACGCCGCCTCGATCCGCGCCCTTCTCATGGCCGAGGCCGACCTCGGCGAGCGCCTGATGCGCGCCTTCATCCTGCGCCGCGTGCTGCTGATCGGCGACCATCCCGGCGGACCCATCCTGATCGGCCCGCCCGCCCACGCCGGCCTGTTCGAGCTCGAGAATTTCCTGTCCCGTAACGCCTATCCCTACACGCGGCGCGATCCGGCCAAGGATCCGGAGGCGGCCCAGCTGGTGCGCGAGCATTGGCATCAGGACGCCGACTGGCCGCTGGTGGCGCTGCCCGACGGCTTCGTGATGCGCAATCCCAGCCTGGTGGAACTCGGACGCTGCATCGGCACCTTGCCGCGCATCGACCGCGGCAAGGTCTACGACGTGCTGGTGGTGGGCGCCGGCCCGTCCGGCCTGGCCACCGCGGTGTATGCGGCCTCGGAGGGCCTGTCGGTGATGGTGCTGGACCAGCGCGCCTACGGCGGCCAGGCCGGCGCCAGCGCGCGCATCGAGAACTTCCTTGGCTTCCCGACCGGCATTACCGGCCGCGCCCTGGCCGGCCGTTCCTACGTGCAGGCGATCAAGTTCGGCGCCGAGATCGCGATCCCGGCCCGCGCCACGCGCCTGCTGTGCCACGAGCGGCCGCTGAGGGTGGAGCTGGAAGACGGGACCTGCCTGCGCGCGAAGTCGGTGGTGCTGGCCTCAGGCGCGCGCTACCGCCGGCCGGAATTGCCGGACCTCGAGCGCTACGAGGGGCGCGGCGTCTACTACTGGGCTTCGCCGGTGGAGGCTGGGCTGTGCCGCGGCCAGCCGGTGGTGCTGGTCGGCGGCGGCAACTCGGCGGGCCAGGCGGCCGTGTTCCTGTCGGCGCATGCCTCGACCGTGCACCTGATGGTGCGCCGCGCCGGACTCGAGGACACCATGTCGAGCTACCTGATCGAGCGCATCGCGGCCACGCCCAACATCACGCTGCACACGCGCATCGGCCTGGACGCGCTGGAGGGCGACGAGAACGGCCTGAGCCGGGTGCGCTGCCACGGCATCGCGGACGGCAGGGAGCAGGCCTTCGAGACCCGTCACATGTTCCTCTTCGTCGGCGCCGACCCGAACAGCGACTGGCTGCGCGAGTGTGCGGTGGCGCTGGATGACAAGGGGTTCGTGCTGACCGGCCCGGATGCCGGCCGCGATCATCAAGCGTGTGCGCTGGAGACCAGCGTGGACGGGGTGTTTGCGGTGGGGGATGTGCGGGCCGGGTCGACCAAGCGGGTGGCGGCCGCGGCGGGGGAGGGGGCTGCGGTGGTGGCGCAGATTCATGGGTATCTGGCAAACCACACCGTCATCCCCGCGAAAGCGGGGATCCATATTGAGGCACCGAAGTAGCGTATTGCGCGTCAAGGCGGCGTTGCCGATCTCGGAAGTTCAGCATGGGTCCCGCTTTCGCGGGGACGACGGTGGAATGCGTTGGGGCGATTACTCCTCCAGCTCCGCCACCCGCTCCAGCCAGCGGGCCACGGTCGCCAGCTCCTCCTTCGAGAACCCTGCGGTCAACCGCGCATTCAGCCCGGCCAGCACGGCGCGCGCCGTGTCGCCGGCCTGTGCGCCCGCCGGCGTCAGGCGCAGGCGCGTGATGCGCGCATCAATCTCGTCGGCGACGCGTTCGATCAGCCCGGCCGCCTGCATCCGCTTCGACAGGTTGGTGACGGCAGCCGGCGCCACCTTCAGTTCGGCGGCGATCTCGCCGACCGCCGCGCTGCCGCGCGCGCCGAGGATGAAGAGCACCGCGGCCTGGGCCGAGCTGATGCCTTCCCAGCCTTCCGGGCGCGTCTCGACCCAGCGCTGCAGGACGCGCTGGGCGCGGTTCAGCAGGAAGACGAAGCGCGGCTGGCGCGGGCCGCTCATCGCTGAGGCTCCGACCTGGCAGGCGCCGAACGACGGACGGCCTGCTCCAGCAGCCAGTCGCCGACCTGCGGCCACAGCAGGGTCGCGCAGCGCTTGCGGAAGAAGCCCATGTGGCCGATCGCCGGTACGCCCGCGTCGCGTGGCGCGATCTGCCTGCGCTCGACGCCGGCCTTGGCCAGCGGCGCGACCAGCATCGAGATCGCTTCCGGATTGGCCCAGGGATCGTCGTCGAAGCCCAGCACCAGCAGCGGCAGGCGCTGGGCGCGCATGCGGCGCCCGGCGTACATCGCAGGGTCGTCGAAGAAGTAGCGCGGCAGGCTGGTCCAGCGGCTCCACTGGCGCATCACGGAGGCGGGCAGGTCTTCGCCCAGGCCGATGCGGCGGCCCGGCATGTAGCCGTACAGGGCGCACAGCAGCGGGCCCAGTACGCGCATCACGAGGCGTATGCGCAGCCGTTCGCCAAGGCCGCGGACCAGCCGGGTCGCGCCGGCGTGCGAGGCCACCAGCACCGCCGCGCGCAGGCGCACGGTCTCGTCGGACAGCGCGATCGCATGGCCGCCCACGCTGTGGCCGACGGCCAGCAGCGGCAGCGCCGGATAGCGCTCCGCGGCCCAGCGCGTGACGGCGCCGACATCCTCTTCCATCCAGTCCGCCATCGTCACCGTGCAGGTGCGCAGGTCGTGCGGACGCGAGGCGCCGGTGCCGCGGTAATCGTAGGTCAGCACGCTCAGGCCCAGGCCGGCCAGCCAGCGCGCGAAGGCTTCGTAATAGCCCTGGGTGACGGCGGTGGCCGGGTGCAGGAGCACCAGCGCGCGCGGGGCCGGGGCCGGATACAGGCGGGCGGCGATGCGCTCGCCGCCGGCCGTGCTGATGTCGATCGACTGGCTGTCCACGATGCTTGAATTAGTTAACGTGTTAACCAATTTAGCAGCAGGGACGCCGGGCCGCAAGCGAAAAAAAAGCCCGGTTCGAACCGGGCTTCCTGGGGGCGGTGGGCGCTCAGTGGAAGTGCTCGTTGCCGGCCGGGGTATCTTCCGGCATCTCGGCATGCACCAGCTCTCCGCTCGGGTCGGCGAACAGCGGGGCGCCGCAGTCGTCGCAGTATTCCGCGACATAGCGCTCGGCGATGCGCTTGACGTGGGCGATGCCCATCTCGTTCAGGTGCTTGACGATCTCGTCCATCGGCGCCGCCGGAGGGCCGCCGTGCACCGGGCCTTCCATCGGCGTGCCTTCTTCGTCTTCCTGGCCGTATAGCGGCCAGACGATGCCGTACACCACGTCCGACGATTGGCGCAGGGTGAAGCCGATGCGGTATTCGTCAACCTGGCTGTCGTTGATTTCGTCGCCGAAGCCTGCGATCACGGCGCGCAGGTCGCCCGGCTCGACGCCCAACGTGTAGGTGAGGTAGTGGACGGCGGCGCGCACCGACACCGGACGGATCATCTTGTCCGCCTCGCGGCAGGCCACGTAATAGGCTTCCGGCAGCAGCAGTTCGGTGCCGCAGCCCGGCAGCAGGCGCGCGATGTTGGGGCCGGCCTGGGCGCGCCATTGCTCCAGCGCGGAGTCGCGCACCACTTCGAAGTTGACGTGGTGCTGCGGCTCCTGCCAGCGGAACAGCGGGCCGCCGACCGGGGCGATGACGGCCACCAGCAGGTAGCGGGTGTCGGCCAGGAACTGGGATGCGTCCGGGCCCGGCGCGGCCGGCTTGACGCTCGTGCCCTTGTGGGCGGCCTGGGCCAGCTTGTGGGTCAGGCCATAGGTTTCGGCGTGGGTGCGCGGCAGCTGGTCGAGCGAGTACAGGGTCGGCGCCATCGCCATGCGGGCGCCGTCGGCCAGCAGATGGGCCGAGAAGTGGGCCGACAGGGTGGTGACGATGTCGTTCGGGATGGTCCCGGAAGCGATCGAGAAGCGGGTCCAGGCGAGCACCGGCGCGGCCACCAGCAGGGCCTGCCAGGTGACGTCTTCGCCGTCGACCTGTTCGGTCATGGTCGCGGATTCGCTGACCGCTTCGACGCCGTCCATCAGCACGTCGTAGACCGCGAGGTCGCCCTTGAACAGGACGTTCAGCGCGGCGTCGATGCTGTCCTGGTGGTTGGTCTTGAGCAGCTTCTGCAGCTGCGAATCCAGGTTGCGCTCCCAGGTCCGTTCTTCAACGCGGCTGGCGGCCTGCACGATGGCTTGGCTGATGCTGACTAGACGCTGGCTGTCTGCCGATAGTTTGGGTGAGTCTTTGGAGGAGCGACGCATAGTAAATGATTGAATGTGGATCGATGGTCCAGAGGGCCATGATAAACCCTAATCCCCGGTATTGTAGTTGATTCGGCCACATGCCTGTAACACACTGACAAGTTCGGCCGCAGGAGGGAAAAGCAGGGGTGTTGTCCAGCCGCGCTTGTCAAAACGCGCAACAAGAATCATAATGCGAATCGTTCTCATTCATTTTTCGCGGTTTGCCCTGCCGTCACCGACCCCATGACCAATAACAAGAAGCAAGCATCCTTCATCAAGAGCCGCAAGCACGCCCGCGTTCTCCCATTGCCGGCGCCGGCCCTGGCGCTCACCATGCTGGCCACGCTCGGCATGTCCGCCGCCCAGGCCGCACCGGACGGCGTGATCGACCAGAGCATCCCGGCGGTGCAGGTGAAGGGTGCGGCCCAGTCGCAGACGGCCAGCAGCGACAAGTTCACGGCGCCGCTGCTGGACACGCCGAAGTCGGTGACGGTCGTCTCCGCCGACGTGATCGCGCAGACCGGCGCGGTATCGCTGACGGATGCGCTGCGCACCGTGCCGGGCATTACCATCGGCGCGGGCGAGGGCGGCAACCCGGTCGGCGACAACCTCTTCATCCGCGGCTACAACGCCCAGACCGATACCTATATCGACGGCATCCGCGACGCCGGTTCGCAGTCGCGCGAAGTCTTCAACCTCGAGCAGGTGGAGGTCGTGAAGGGCCCGAACTCGGCCTACGGCGGCCGGTCCTCGGCCGGCGGCGGCGTCAACCTGGTCAGCAAGACCGCCCAGGCCTACGACTTCAACAGCGCCTCGGTCGGCCTCGGCAGCGACAAGTACAGGCGCATCACCGGCGACGTGAATCGCGTAATGGGAGGTAACGTCAGCGGCAGCAACAGCGCCTTCCGCTTGAATTTCATGGCGCACGAGAACGACGTCCCCGGCCGCGACGTGGTCGGCGGCAAGCGCTGGGGCGTGGCGCCCACCGTCACCTTCGGCCTGACCGGTCCGGACCGCGCCATCATCAGCCTCTACCACCTGACCTCGCACGAGATCCCGGATACCGGCATCCCCTTCAACAACCCGTTCAGCAGCGGCGCCAACGTCAGCAAGAACGGCAACGGCACCCCGTTCGACGTCGACCGCAAGACCTTCTACGGCCTGGCCAACCGCGACTTCCGCGACACGAAAAGCGACGTCGGCACGATCGACCTGCGCCACGAGTTCGGCGCAGGGCTGGCGCTGCGCAACGTGACCCGCTACGGCAAATCGAACAACGACTACGTCTGGACCCAGCCCGACGATTCGAAGGGCAACACCGTCCTCTACGGCACTGTGTGGCGCCGTGCGAACACCCGCGCCACCGAGACCCGCACCTTCGCCAACGTCACCAGCCTGACCGGCGAAGCCGTCGCGGCCGGCCTGAAGCACAGCTTCAATGCCGGCGTCGAATTCGACCGCGAGACGACCGACCGCGCCGCCTACGTCTTCACCCCGGGCACCAACAACCCGCTGACCGGCAGCTTCACCTGCCCGACCTCGGGCGCGTCCACGCTGTACAACTGCACCACACTGGTCAACCCGAATCCGTATGACCCGTGGCTCTACACCCGCAGCCTGTCGGGCGCGCTGACCCACGTCAGCACCAAGACCAAGGCCGTCTACGCCTTCGACACCATCGAGATCAATCCGCAGTGGCTGCTGAACCTGGGCCTGCGCTGGGACGATTTCCAGAGCACCCTGGACACCCTGCCGACCGCCACCACGGCTGCCGCCCATGCCGTGGTCGACACCAACTTCGTCAGCACCCAGGCCGGCATCGTCTATAAGCCGGCCAAGAACGGCAGCGTCTACCTGTCCTTCGCCAGCTCGGCGACCCCGCCGGGCAACGACGGCGGCGACGGCCTGGACGGCCTGACGGCGGCGATCCAGAACCTGCAGCCCCAGCGCAGCCGCAACCTCGAGCTGGGCACCAAGTGGGACCTGCTGCCGGGCGGCCGCCTGTCCGTGACCGGCGCGCTGTTCAAGAGCACCATGAACAATGCCCGCGTGACGGCGCCGGACGGCACCACCCAGAACGTCGGCCGCAAGCAAGTGCGGGGCGTGGAACTCGGCTTCTCGGGCAAGCTCAGCCCGGCCTGGACCGTGTTCGGCGGCTACACCTGGCTGGACGCAGAGATCGCCGACAACGGCTACACCAACACCGGCACCACCGCCGCGCCGATCTGGACCGCGTCGCCCTTCAACGGCAACCGCTTCCCGACCACGCCGAAACACAGCGCCTCGCTGTGGACCAGCCATGCCTTCACCAGGGACTTCACGGCCGGCTTCGGTGTGAGCGCGATGTCGAAGGTCTACGCCAACGTCAACAACAACAAGTGGGTGCCGGGCTATGCACGCTTCGACGCGATGGCCAGCTATGCCCTGAACAAGGACATCTCGCTGCAGCTGAACCTGCAGAACCTGACCGACAAGCTGTACTTCGACAAGGTCTCGTCGCCGCACTACGCCGGCGTGGCGCCGGGTCGTTCCGCCACCCTGACCGCCAACTTCAAGTTCTGAGTCCGAGGCCATCATGATGCTGCATATCCCTGGCGTGCTGTCGCCGGAGCAGGTAAGGTCGATGCGTGAACGTCTGGCGTCGACCGACTGGGTCGACGGCCGCGCCAGCGTCGGCAGCCAGGGAGCGCAGGTCAAGCGCAACCGCCAGCTGGCGGAAGGATCGCCGCCGGCGCTGGAACTCGGCCAGATCGTCAGCGCGGCGCTGATGGCCAACCCGCTGTTCTTTTCCTGCGCGCTGCCGCTGCGCATCCTGCCGCCCTTCTTCAACAGCTACGCCGGCGGCGAGCATTACGGCCCGCACGTGGACGGCGCCATCCGTGCCCAGCGCGGCGGCGCTCCCGTGCGTACCGACGTCTCCTGCACCGTGTTCCTGAGCGATCCGGAAGACTACGAGGGCGGCGAGCTCACCGTGATCGATTCCTACGGCACCCACGAAGTCAAGCTGCCGGCCGGCGATGCGATCGTGTATCCCTCGACCAGCATCCACGAAGTGCAGCCGGTCACGCGCGGCGAGCGGGTGGCGTCCTTTCTCTGGGTGCAGAGCATGGTGAGGGACGACTGGAAGAGGGCGATGCTGTACGAGCTGGATACGAATATCCAGGCCTTGCGGGCAAGGCATGGCGACGGGCCCGAACTGGTCGGGCTGACCGGGCATTATCACAACCTGCTGCGGCAGTGGGCCGAAACCTGAGAAGCCTCAGCGCTTTTCCTTGTTGATCGCCTGCAGGAGCACGAAGGCTTCGTGATCGATCGCCGGTTCCGCGGCCGCCAGTTCCTTGCTGGCCTGGACATAGGCGGCGCGCTTGCGCTCCTTCTTTTCTTCCGGCGGTACACCCGCCGCCGCGCCCGGGAAGATGATCCCGCCGCTGTTGTTGTACTTCCGGTGGATGAGCTGCTTGCCGTAGGGGGTGTTGTAGAAGCGGGTCATCTCGGCTGCGGTGTCGGCGGAGATGCGGTCCGCCAGCGGCGGCGCCATTCGTTGATACACCTCCGCGGGCGGCATCTTGTCGAGCCTGGCGAACATTGCCTGCCGCTGCGCTTCGCTCGGGAAGCGGGTGCGGGCGGCGACGCCACGCAGTAGCTTTTCGATTTGCATGGCGCCAAGCAGATCCTGCACCGCCTTGACGTGGGCGGGATTGCGCGCTGGCGCAAGCTGTCCCGCGGGCGCCGTGCTGGCGCCGGATGCGGACCCTGCGAACACGAAAGACAGCGCCAGTGCGGAGTTGACGACGGACTTCATGGGTTTCCTTTCTGACAGGTCATGATGACGCCGACCTTATCAGAGTCCGATGCGCGGAAATGCGCGGATTGTCACCGCCTGTCCGGCGGCGCCGCTCCGATGGCGCGCTCCACGAGTTCCTCATCCGAGAGCGGATCGAGGCATTCGAACAGCAGCCACTGCGCGTGCGACGGATCCGGGCAGCCGGCGCAAAAGGCGGCGACCACCCCATCGAATTCCGCGTCCGACAGCAGGTCCGCCTTCGGCGGCGTGATGCTGTCCAGTAGCTCGAGCAGCTGCTGCCTGTTGAGTTTTCCCATTCCTACCGGTAAGCATTGAGCATATAAAGCTATTGTACAAATATTCTTTGCTTGATTGGTGGAAAAAAAGGCCGGAGCCCTTGCGGGGTCCGGCCTTTTTGCGCTGCCCGCGCGAAGCGGGCAGGGATGCCAATTACGCAGCCAGCAGCTGGCGCAGCACGAACGGCAGGATGCCGCCATGCTTGTAGTAGTCGACTTCGATCGGGGTGTCGATACGCAGCAGGACCTGGGTTTCCTTGGTCGAGCCGTCGGCGCGGTGGATCACCAGGGTTGCCTGCATCTGCGGACGGATCTCGCCTTCCAGGCCCTTCAGGTCATAGGTCTCGGTGCCGGTGATGCCCAGCGACTCGACGCTGTCGTCGCCGATGAACTGCAGCGGCAGCACGCCCATGCCCACCAGGTTGGAACGGTGGATACGCTCGAAGGAACGGGCGATCACGGCCTTGACGCCCAGCAGCTGGGTGCCCTTGGCTGCCCAGTCGCGCGAGGAGCCGGTGCCGTACTCTTCGCCGGCGAAGATCATGGTCGGGGTGCCTTCGGCGATGTACTTCATGCCGGCATCATAGATCGACAGCTGTTCGCCGCTCGGCTGGTGGATGGTGATGCCGCCTTCGACTGCGGAACCGTCGGCCTTCGGCGGAATCATCTTGTTCTTGATGCGGACGTTCGCGAAGGTACCGCGCATCATGATCTCGTGGTTGCCGCGGCGCGAGCCGTAGGAGTTGAAGTCCGCCTTGAGCACGCCGTGCTCTTTCAGGTACTTGCCTGCCGGGCCGTCTTCCTTGATCGAACCGGCCGGGGAGATGTGGTCGGTGGTGATCGAGTCGCCGAACACGCCCAGTGCGCGTGCACCGGCGATGCCTGCGGAAGCGGCTTTCGGGGTCATCTCGAAGTCGCTGAAGAACGGCGGTTCGGCGATGTAGGTCGATTCCGGCCAGTTGTAGACCTGACCTGCGACCGACGACACGGCTTCCCACAGCTGGCCCGGGTTGCCCTTGACGTCGGCGTAGTTGGCCTTGAAGACTTCCGAGTTCATCGCGAACTTCATCAGGTCCTGGACTTCCTGCGAAGTCGGCCAGATGTCGCCCAGGTAGACGTCGACGCCGTCCTTGCCCTTGCCGACCGGCTCGCTCATCAGGTCCTTGTTGACGTTGCCGGCGATCGCGTAGGCGACGACCAGCGGCGGCGAGGCCAGGAAGTTCGAACGGATGTTCGGGTGGATACGCGCTTCGAAGTTACGGTTGCCCGACAGGACGGCGGCGGCGATGATGTCGTTCGACGTGATCGTGGCGTTCAGTTCCGGGGTCAGGTCGCCGGCGTTACCGATGCAGGTGGTGCAGCCGTAGGCGGTCACGCCGAAGCCCAGTTGCGTCAGGTAAGGCAGCAGGCCGGCGGCTTCGAGGTAGTTGGTGACCACGCGCGATCCCGGCGCCAGCGAGCTCTTGATGTGCGGAGCGACGGTCAGGCCCTTCTCGACGGCCTTCTTGGCCAGCAGGCCGGCGGCCAGCAGCACGCTCGGGTTCGAGGTGTTGGTGCAGGAGGTGATGGCGGCGATCAGGATGTCGCCGTTCTTCACGCGCACGCCGTTGGTGGTCTCGTAGACCTTGTTCAGGTCGTCCGGCGACTTGTTGAAGCCGTTGGCGGTGGTCGGCTTCGAGAACAGGTCGGTGAAGGTCGACTTCATCGCGCCCAGTTCGATACGGTCCTGCGGACGCTTCGGGCCGGCCAGCGACGGGGTCACGGTCGACAGGTCGAGCGACACCACGCGGGTGTAGTCGATCTCGCCTTCGCGCGGGATGCCGAACAGCTGCTGGGCCTTGAAGTAGTTTTCGAAGGCGACCAGTTCTTCTTCGGTGCGGCCGGTGCCGCGGAAGTAGTCGACGGTCTTTTCGTCGACCGGGAAGAAGCCCATGGTCGCGCCGTATTCCGGTGCCATGTTGCCGATGGTGGCGCGGTCGGTGGTCGACAGCGAGGCGGTGCCTTCGCCGAAGAATTCGACGAACTTGCCGACGACCTTCTCTTTACGCAGCATTTCGGTGATGGTCAGCACCAGGTCGGTCGCGGTGCAGCCTTCGCGCAGCGAACCGGTCAGGTTCACGCCGATGACGTCCGGGGTCAGGAAGTAGACCGGCTGGCCCAGCATGCCGGCTTCCGCTTCGATACCGCCCACGCCCCAGCCGACGACGCCAACGCCGTTGATCATGGTGGTGTGCGAGTCGGTGCCGACCAGGGTGTCCGGGTAGTACATGGAGCCGCTCTTCATCACGCCGCGCGCCAGGTACTCGAGGTTGACCTGGTGGACGATGCCGAAGCCCGGCGGCACGACGCCGAAGGTGTCGAAGGCCTGCATGCCCCACTTCATGAACTGGTAGCGCTCGTTATTGCGCTGGAACTCGAGCTTCATGTTCAGGTCGAGCGAGTCCGGGGTGCGGAAGTGGTCGATGGTGACCGAGTGGTCGACCACCAGGTCGACCGGCACCAGCGGCTCGATCTTCTTGGCGTTGGCGCCCATCTTGTAGGCGACGTTGCGCATGGCGGCCAGGTCGGCCAGCAGCGGCACGCCGGTGAAGTCCTGCAGCACGACGCGCGCGACGACGAAGGGGATCTCTTCGGTGCGGGCGGCGGTCGGGCCCCAGTTCGCCAGCTGGCGGACGTGCTCTTCGGTGACCTTCTTGCCGTCGCAGTTGCGCAGCACGGACTCGAGGACGATACGGATCGACACCGGCAGGCGCGACAGGTTCACGCCCAGGGATTCGCCCAGTGCCGGCAGCGAGTAAAACTGGCCGGCCTGGCCCGCTTGCAGCGGGAATTCCTTCAGCGTGTTCAAGGTATTGTGAGACATGAACTCTCCTTCGTTAGGGACTACTTGTTATCCAGCCGTCTTGGATCCCCGCCTGCGCGGGGACGACGGGAAATCAGCTCTTCACCGTGACAGGTGTGGCCGCCACCAGCGGCTTGGCCTGTTCGGCGTTCTTGCATTCGTTGGCCAGCTGGCGGTTCTGCTTCGAGTCGAGCAGGATGCCCTTGCTCGGGATGCCGATCCAGACCAGGCCGAACTTCGTGTTCTCGAAACGCAGTGCGCCGGTGGTGGTGCCCACGCGCTCGAGGCGGTGCAGGCGGTTCTTCCAGCGCAGTGCGATGTGGCCACTATCCTTGTCGTTGGTATAGATGGTGATCTTGTTGTTCAGCTCGCAGGCATAGTCGGTGACGACGGTATCGGTGATGTCCGGCTCCGGGTCGTCGGCGACCTCCTGCTTTTCTTCCTTCTTGGCTTTCCTGGCCTTGGCCTTGGCCTTTTCCTTCAGGACCTGGGTCGCCTTCGGGTGGGTTTCGTGGACGTTGGATGCGGCAAATGCCGGCGCGCAAAGGCCGGCGGCCGCCAGCGAGAGAGCGCAGGCGGCGAGCGTTTGATTCAGAGTGATGGCCATCAGATGGATTCCGGTTGATTGACGATTGCCGCCGCGGCATCTGGCAGCGCAAGGCCGGCCAGCTTCGCGCGCTGCAACACCGTCCAATAATATCGGTAGCTGGCGCGGTCGTGCAAGCGGCCATGCTGGGCGATCGGCCCCCAATCTGCTGCCATTGCTTCGAGCAGGATGTTTGTTGCCTCGTTTACTTCCGACAAGCGCGGGGTGAAGGCCTTGACGATCGGCTTGATCTGGTCAGGGTGGATGCTCCACATGCGCGTGAACCCGAACTCGCCGGCGGCACGGGTGGCGTCGTTGGCGACAACCGCACTGTCCTTGATATCGGTCGTCACATTATGGGAGGGGACCTTGTCATACGCATGACATGCCGCAACCATCTCCAGCTTCGCCCGTACTACGAGTGGGTGGGTAAATTGCCCCGGAGTGCGCATGGCGGCGGCCGGAATCGCGCCGTAATGCGAGGAAACGAAATCCATGATGCCGAACGAGAGGCATTCGACCTGGGGCAGGGCGGCGATCTGCCAGGCCTCGTGCAGGGCGCCGTGGGTCTCGATCAGCACGTGCAGCGGCACGGGTTTGGCGGATGCGGGACGTCCGGCCTTCTCCGCCGCCGCGTTGACGATCTGTTGCGCGCGCAGAACGTCGGCCACGCCGTTCGGCTTGGGCAGGACCACATAGGCCAGTTTCTGCGCCGCCGCGCCGACGATGGTCTCGACGTCCTGGGCGAAGTGCGGCGAGGCGGCGTCGTGCAGGCGCGCACCGATCCGCCCGAAGCGGTTGCCCTCGTCGTTCAGCAGGCTCGCCACCAGTTCCGCGTGTTCGCGTTCGCGGCCGGCGCTGGCGCCGTCCTCGCAATCGAAGGTGATGTCGAATACCGGGCCAAGCTCTTGTTGCAGGGCCATCGATTTGCGCATCAGCTTTTCGCTGCCGGCGTAGTGGTCGCAGGCAGGTAGCAGCAGCGGCTGGCGTTGGCCCTGGAATAAAACCTTGGAAGGATGCATTTTTAGGTAAGGTACGTTTAACCGCCGTCATCCCCGGCATTGCCGGGAATGACTTCCCGCGAAGGCGGGAACCCAGGTTTGCGTGAGCTGACGAAACGCCACCAAACCTGGGTCCCCGCCTGCGCGGGGACGACGTGGTGGTGGTGCTTACTGGCCCAGCAGGTGCGCCACGCCGGCTTTCTCTTCGTTCAGTTCGTTCAGCGTGTTGTTGATGCGCTCTTGCGAGAACTGGTCGATTGCCAGGCCTTGCACGATCTTGTACTCGCCGTTTTCGGTGGTCACCGGGAAGCCGAACATGGTGCCTTCCGGGATGCCGTAGGAACCGTCCGACGGGATGCCCATGGTGGTCCACTTGCCGTTGGTGCCCAGGACCCAGTCACGCACGTGGTCGATCGCTGCGTTGGCGGCCGAAGCAGCCGACGAGGCGCCGCGGGCGTCGATGATCGCTGCGCCGCGCTTGCCGACGGTCGGCAGGAAGGTGTCGCGGTTCCAGACGTCGTCGTTGATCAGGTCCTTGACCGACTGGCCGTCGGCGGTGGCGAAGCGGTAGTCGGCGTACATGGTCGGCGAGTGGTTGCCCCACACGACCATCTTCTCGATCGAACCGACCGGCTTGCCGATCTTGGCGGCGACCTGCGACAGGGCGCGGTTGTGGTCCAGGCGCAGCATGGCGGTGAAGTTCTTGGCCGGCAGGTTCGGGGCCGACTTCATGGCGATGTAGGCGTTGGTGTTGGCCGGGTTGCCGACCACCAGCACTTTCACGTTGCGCGAAGCGACGGCGTCCAGCGCCTTGCCCTGCACGGTGAAGATCTGGGCGTTGGCTTCCAGCAGGTCCTTGCGCTCCATGCCCGGGCCGCGCGGACGGGCGCCGACCAGCAGGGCCACGTCGGCGTCCTTGAATGCGGTCATCGGGTCGCTATGGGCGGTCATGCCGGCCAGCAGCGGGAATGCGCAGTCGTCGATTTCCATCATGACGCCCTTCAGCGCCTTCTGTGCCTTCTCGTTGTCGATTTCGAGCAGCTGCAGGATGACCGGCTGGTCCTTGCCCAGCATGTCGCCGTTGGCGATGCGGAACAGCAGGGAATAGCCGATCTGGCCGGCCGCGCCGGTAACGGCGACGCGCATTGGGGTTTTAGCCATGATGAATCTCCAAAAGTGGGATAAAGAACTGACAAATGAGCGGGCGACGCCGAGGATACGCCAGTTTGGGAAAACTGCAATCATACCAAAGCTCACCCGCGATTCGGGCATGAGGCGCGTTGCCGGGAGAGGGTGCGCCCACGTCCAGTCGACCGCGAGTGTAGTCCTCCGATATTCCATCTGTCAATTCATATCATATGTCTTATATAAGACACATAATCTGCGTCTTTCCACACTGGACGCAGAGGGGGTTTTGTGAAAAAATCGCAGACTATGAACCAAGCACCGTCCAATCCGAACAGCAATGGAGCCGCCAGCAGCAGCGCTGCGGGTAGCACCGGAGGCACCTCCGGATCGGGCATGTCCCAGACCGGCACGTCCCCTACCTTTTCCCCGCTGTATCAACAGATCAAGGCCCTGATCACCCAGAGCCTGCAGTCCGGCGAATGGAAACCGGGCGAACTGATTCCCAGCGAAGTCGAGCTGGCCGGCCGCTACAAGGTCAGCCAGGGCACGGTCCGCAAGGCGATCGACGAGCTCGCGGCCGAGAACCTGGTCGTGCGGCGCCAGGGCAAGGGAACCTTCGTCGCCACGCACAACGAGGCGCGCGCGCACTTCCGTTTCCTCAAGCTCGTGCCCGACGAGGGCGTGACCCAGCATCCCGACCACCAGTACCTCGAAGTCAAGCGCATCCGCGCCGCGGCCGAGGTGGCGCGCCTGCTCGACCTGAAATCCGGCGACGCGGTCGTCTATATCAAGCGCATCATGTCGTTCGAGGGCGTGCCGACGATCCTGGAAGAGCTGTGGCTGCCGGGGCAATTGTTCAAGGGGCTGACGGCGGAGCGCCTGGCGGAATACAAGGGGCCGATGTATGGCCTGTTCGAATCGGAGTTCGGCACCCGCATGATCCGCGCGACGGAAAAGATCCGCGCGGTGGCGGCCGACGCCGGTGCGGCCGAGTACCTGAAAGTGCCGGAGGGAACGCCTCTGCTGTGCGCCGACAGGCTCTCGTTCACCTATGGAGACAAGGCGGTGGAGTTGCGTCGCGGACTGTATTTGACCGCGCAGCATCATTACCAAAACGAATTGTCCTGATAAGTTTTTGTGCCCGCTCTATGCTGGTGCAGGAATCGCTTTGAGCGAGTAAAATGAGTTGGTTTTGGGAAAGCGAAGACGAGGCCCGGTCGACGTTCCCCCGGAGTCGGAAACGGTTCCGAGCAGGTCGCAAAATCGATGCAATGGGTTCGATAAATTTCAGTATTTGAGGGAGGTGTTGCAATGTCCGAAGCCGTGAGAGAGGCTCAAAAGAAGGGCCGACCGGTAATTCGTAATGTCGACTTTGGCGATATTACTTACCGGGGGTATTACAAACAGCCGCCGTCGGCGATCGTGTCGATTCTGCACCGCGTGAGCGGCGCCGGCCTGTTCCTTTTCCTGCCGTTCCTGCTCTGGCTGTTCCAGGAAAGCCTGCGTTCGGAAATCTCGTTCGCGCACTTTGCCGGCGTTGTCAGCCATCCGTTCACCAAGATCATCATCCTCGGCCTGTCGTGGGCTTACCTGCACCACTTCTGCGCGGGCGTGCGCCACCTGTTCATGGACAACCACATGGCCCTGGACAAGGACGCTTCCCAGAAGACCGCACGCTGGGTGCTGGTCGTCAGCCTGGTCTTGACCCTGCTGGTCGCCCTCAAACTGTTCGGAGTGTTTTAATCATGCAATCCCATACTAACAAGAATATCGGACAGCGCCGCCTGGTCGTCGGCGCCCACTACGGCATGCGCGACTGGCTTGCCCAGCGCCTGACCGCGATCCTGATGGCGGTGTTTACCGTCGTCCTGCTGGTCTCCTTCCTGACCGGCCAGAATTTCACCTATGAAGGCTGGGCCGGGCTGTTCTCGCGCCAGTGGTTCAAGCTCTTCACCATGGTTACCCTCTTCGGCCTGTTCTACCACGCATGGGTCGGCATCCGTGACATCTGGATGGACTACGTCAAACCGGTCGGTATCCGCCTGACCCTGCAGACCCTCACGGTGTTCTGGCTGCTTGCCTGCGCCGCCTGGACTGTGCAAATTCTCTGGAGCGTTTAATCGTGGCAGCATTTAATTCTTCAATTCCCACCCGCCACTTCGACGTCGTGATCGTCGGCGCCGGCGGTTCCGGCCTGCGCGCCGCCCTGCAAATGTCGGAAGCCGGCCTGAACGTCGCCGTGCTGTCGAAAGTCTTCCCGACCCGTTCGCACACCGTGGCGGCCCAGGGCGGCATCGGTGCTTCGCTCGGCAACATGAGCGAGGACGACTGGTTCTGGCACATGTTCGACACCGTCAAGGGCGGCGACTACCTGGGCGACCAGGATGCGATCGAATTCATGTGCCGCGAAGCACCGAAGGTCGTGTACGAGCTCGAACACTTCGGCATGCCGTTCGACCGCAACCCGGACGGCACCATCTACCAGCGTCCGTTCGGCGGCCACACCGCCAACTTCGGCGAGAAGCCGGTGCAGCGCGCCTGCGCGGCCGCCGACCGTACCGGCCACGCGCTGCTGCACACCCTGTACCAGCGTAACGTCCGTTCGCGCACCCACTTCTTCGTCGAGTGGCAGGCGATGGACCTGGTCCGCAACGCCGACGGCGACGTGCTGGGCGTGGTGGCGCTGGAAATGGAGACCGGCGAGGTCATGATGCTGCAGGCGAAGACCACCGTGTTCGCCACCGGCGGCGCCGGCCGTATCTTCGCGGCGTCGACCAACGCCTTCATCAACACCGGCGACGGCCTGGGCATGGCGGCACGCGCCGGCCTGCCGCTGCAGGACATGGAGTTCTGGCAGTTCCACCCGACCGGCGTGGCCGGCGCGGGCGTGCTGATCACCGAGGGCGTGCGCGGCGAGGGCGGTATCCTGATCAACTCGAACGGCGAACGCTTCATGGAGCGCTATGCGCCGACCTTGAAGGACCTGGCGCCGCGCGACTTCGTCTCGCGCTCGATGGACCAGGAGATCAAGGAAGGCCGCGGCGTCGGCCCGAACAAGGACCACGTGCTGCTGGACCTGCGCCACATCGGCGCGGACACCATCCGCAAGCGCCTGCCGTCGATCCTGGAAATCGGCCACAAGTTCGCCAACGTCGATGCGACCAAGGAACCGATCCCGGTCGTGCCGACCATTCACTACCAGATGGGCGGCATCCCGACCAACATCCACGGCCAGGTGGTTGCCCCTGACGGCACCGGCGGCCAGAAGATCGTGGGCGGCCTGTACGCCATCGGCGAATGCGCCTGCGTCTCGGTGCACGGCGCGAATCGCCTTGGTACGAACTCGCTGCTCGACCTGGTGGTGTTCGGCCGCGCGGCCGGCAACCACATCGTCGCCCAGAACCTGAAGGCGCAGGGCAACCGCGCGCTGCCGAAGGATGCCGCCGACTACGCGCTGGACCGCCTGAACCGCCTCGAGAACTCGACCGGCGGCGAGAAGGTGCAGGACGTCGCCAACGCCATCCGTGCCACCATGCAGAAGTTCTGCGGCGTGTTCCGTACCCAGGCGCTGATGGACGAAGGCGTGAAGGAAATCATGAAGCTGGACGAGCGCCGCAAGCACATCTCGTTCAAGGACAAGTCGAAGGTGTTCAACACCGCCCGTATCGAAGCGATGGAGCTGGACAACCTGATCGAAGTGGCGAAGGCGACCATGGTCTCGGCAGCGGCCCGCAAGGAATCGCGCGGCGCCCACGCCCACAGCGACTACGAGCACCGCGACGACGAGAACTGGATGAAGCACACCCTGTTCTTCTCGGAAGGAAACCGCCTGGAATACAAGCCGGTGATCCAGAAGCCGCTGACGGTCGATACCTTCAAACCGAAACCACGTACTTTCTAAGAATTTAGGTAAAACATGGCACGCACAGTCCAACTGAAGATCTACCGCTACGATCCGGACAAGGATACGAAGCCCTATATGCAAGACATCACCGTCGAGCTGAAAGACACCGACAAGATGCTGCTCGACGCACTGCAGCGCATCAAGTCCGACGTCGACGACTCGCTGGCCCTGCGCCGCTCCTGCCGCGAAGGCGTGTGCGGTTCGGACGCGATGAACATCAACGGCAAGAACGGTCTGGCCTGCACCACCAACCTGAACGAACTGACCCAGCCGATCGTGCTGCGTCCGCTGCCGGGTCTGCCGGTCGTGCGCGACCTGATCGTCGACATGACCAACTTCTTCAAGCAGTACCACTCGATCAAGCCGTTCCTGATCAACGACTCGATCCCGCCGGAGAAAGAGCGTCTGCAGTCGCCGGAAGAGCGTGAAGAGCTGGACGGCGTGTACGAGTGCATCCTGTGCGCCTGCTGCTCGACCTCCTGCCCGTCGTTCTGGTGGAACCCGGACAAGTTCGTCGGCCCGGCCGGCCTGCTGCAGGCCTACCGCTTCATCGCCGACTCGCGCGACGAAGCGACCAACGAGCGCCTGGACAATCTGGAAGACCCGTACCGCCTGTTCCGCTGCCACTCGATCATGAACTGCACGGACGTCTGCCCGAAGGGTCTGAACCCGAACAAGGCGATCGGCAAGATCAAGGAATTGCTGGTCCGCCGCGCGATCTAAGCTGCGATTTGCCGCGTGGGGCGTGGGCACCCGTGCCCACGCGCGATCACCGTCATAAATATAGTAAAACTACCGTACTGCCGCGAAACGGCAGCCGGAGTATAGTGTTGACCGAACAACGGACTCTAGTGTGAAAACGCATCAATCCGACCCCGCCAACCGAGCGCGCCTGCGCTGGCGCGCCCGCCGGGGCCTGCTCGAAAACGACCTGATCCTCACGCGCTTCCTGGATGCGCACGAAGAGGAATTGACGGACGAAGAGGTCGATGCGCTGACCCGCTTGCTGGACCTGGCGGACAATCCGCTGATGGACCTGCTGCTGGGACGCGCCGAGCCCGCGGGCGAGGTCGACCTGCCGCATGTACGTGCCCTGGTGGCGCGGTTGCGGCAAGCGTAACGAACTAGGGAGTTCGTAGCAGCTTGTTCGAACTTCCGATGGTTTCGTTTTTTTGTAAATATCACCTCCCACAGAAGGAAGTGCCATGAACATCTCTGATACCAAAGCCACCCTGTCGTTCTCGGATGGCAGCCCGTCGGTAGACATGCCGATCTACAAAGGCAGCATCGGCCCGGACGTCATCGACATCCGCAAGCTGTACGGCCAGACCGGCAAGTTCACCTACGACCCGGGCTTCATGTCGACCGCCGCCTGCCAGTCGGCCATCACCTACATCGACGGTGACAAGGGCGAGCTGCTGTACCGCGGCTACCCGATCGAGCAGCTGGCCGTCAATTGCGACTTCCTGGAAACCTGCTTCCTGCTGCTGAACGGCGAACTGCCGAACGCCGAGCAGAAAGAGAAGTTCACCGACACCGTGACCAAGCACACCATGGTCCACGAGCAGATGAACTTCTTCTTCCGTGGCTTCCGCCGCGACGCGCACCCGATGTCGGTGCTGGTCGGTACCGTCGGTGCACTGGCTTCGTTCTACCACGACTCGCTGGACATCAACGATCCGGAGCAGCGCGAGATCTCGGCAATCCGCCTGATCGCCAAGCTGCCGACCCTGGTCGCCATGGCATACAAGTACTCGATCGGCCAGCCGTTCATGTACCCGCGCAACGACCTGTCGTACAGCGCGAACTTCATGCACATGATGTTCGCCAACCCGTGCGAAGAGTACAAGGTCAACGACGTGCTGGTGCGCGCCCTGGACCGCATCCTGATCCTGCACGCCGACCACGAGCAGAACGCTTCGACCTCGACCGTCCGCCTGGCCGGTTCGTCGGGCGCCAACCCGTTCGCCTGTATCGCAGCCGGCATCGCCTGCCTGTGGGGCCCGGCACACGGCGGCGCCAACGAAGCCGCCCTGAACATGCTGAAGGAAATCGGCAGCGTCGAGAACATCCCGGCCTTCATCGAGAAGGTCAAGGACAAGAACTCGGGCGTGAAGCTGATGGGCTTCGGTCACCGCGTGTACAAGAACTTCGACCCGCGCGCCAAGCTGATGCGTGAAACCTGCCACGAAGTGCTGAACGAACTGGGCCTGCAGGACGACCCGCTGTTCAAGCTGGCCATGGAACTGGAAAAGATCGCCCTGAACGACGAATACTTCGTGTCGCGCAAGCTGTACCCGAACGTCGACTTCTACTCGGGCATCGTGCAGTCGGCCCTGGGCATCCCGGTCTCGCTGTTCACCGGTATCTTCGCGATGGCCCGTACCATCGGCTGGATCGCCCAGTGGAACGAGATGATCGCCGACCCGGAACAGAAGATCGGCCGTCCGCGCCAGCTGTTCGTCGGTTCGACCGTCCGCGACGTGCCGAGCATCGACAAGCGTTAATCCCGCTTCGTCGTGATCAAGAAGCGAGCCTGCGGGCTCGCTTTTTTTCGTCCTGCGGTTAAAATATACGGTGTATAAATAAAGCGGAGCAGACATGATCACGGGACACGTATTCATCGCCACCAGCCTCGACGGCTACATCGCCCGCCCGGACGGCGACATCGGCTGGCTGCTGCAGCGCGACGATCCAGACGAGGACCACGGCTATAAGGCCTTCATCGCCGACAAGGACGCCATCGTGATGGGCCGCGGCACCTATGAAAAAGTGGTGGAATTCGGCGAATGGCACTACGACCGCCCGGTGGTGGTGCTGTCGAAGCAATTAAAAGACACCCCGGTGCCCGAGCGCCTGCAGGGCAAGCTGCGTTTTACCGACCTGGCGCCGCGCGAGGCGATGCGGGAGCTGGAGCGCCAGGGCGCGCGCAAGGTCTACGTGGATGGCGGCCAGGTGGTGCAGTCCTTCCTGCGCGAAGGGCTGGTCGCGGACATGGTCGTCACCACCGTGCCGGTACTGATCGGCGCCGGCCGTCCGCTGTTCGGCGCGCTTCCAGAGGACAAGGACCTGGCTCTGGTTGCCAGCCGCAGCTTCCCGTCCGGCCTGGTACAGTCGACCTGGCGCGTGCGCGCATGAACCGTCCACGCGGCCGCCCCACGCGCGGGCAGGGCGTCACCCTCGACGCCATCCTGGCCGCCGCCCTGGTCCTGCTGGCACAGGACGGCGGCCGAGGGCTGAGCATGCGCGCCCTCGCTGCGCGGATGAACCTGACGCCGATGAGCCTCTACCACCACGTCGAGGACCGCGCCGGCCTGCTGCGGCTGCTTGCCGACAAGGTGTACGGCGGGGTGCCGATCGATGCCGACAGCCCGGGCGAGGGCATCGGGGCCGTCCGCGAGCTGCTGGTCCGCTACCACGACGCCGTCGGCAGGCATCCCCAGCTGACCCTGGCGATCTTTGCCGAGCCGGCGGCAATGGTGGGGGCGGCGCAGCGGATCACCGAGCGCCTGCAGGCGCTGCTCGAGCCCTTGAGCCCGGAACATATGCTGTGGCGCGACATCCTGGTCGACCACGCCCACGGCAGCGGCCTGGCGCTCGGCGCTTTCCATGGTCAGCCGGAGCAGGCCGCGGCCCTGCGCGAGCAGTATCGCCGCGCCCTGGATGCCTTGCTGACGGGCTTCACCGCCTGCGGCCCCGCACACGCCGCCTGAAGGTCGCAACAAAGCGCCAACACGGCTATACTGGTATCACTAACATCGTTCGTCACCGCCCATGTCTCACCCCGCCGTTCATGCCTGCTGTCAACGTGCGACCCTGCACGAGGGAGTACGGCTGCTGCACGCGCGGTTTTTCCCGCGAGATCTCGCCCGGCCCTCCTGGGCTCGGTAGGACCCGACCGCCCGCGCGGCCGTCCTTCCGAGCCTGTTCCAACGACACACCCGGCCGCCRCCGACAGGCGCTGGCCACCCCGTCTTGCTGGTCTATTTTTACAGGAGTTGAACATGAGACCGAACATCACCGTATCCACCCTCGACATGGCGCGCCTTGAAGCGCTGTTCGACGACATGCCCTTCATTCCCGGCGATCGCGAGTTCAACCTGCTCGACGAGCTGGGCCGGGCGGACGTCGTCGATCCGGACGAGGTGCCGTCCAATGTGGTGACGATGAATTCGACGGTGCGCTTCGCGGTCGACCATCCGCCCCAGGAATTCTGCATGACCCTGGTCTACCCGAAAGACGTGGCCTTCGGTAGCGACCGCCTGTCGGTGATGTCGCCGATCGGCAGCGCACTGCTCGGCCTGGCGGTGGGCGATACGATCGAGTGGGCGCGCCCGGGCGGCGAACTGTTCAAGCTGACCGCGCTGGAGCTGCTGTACCAGCCGGAACGCTCGGGCGAGCTGCACCGCTGAGCCGGCCCGTGCCGCGAACGAAAACGGCCGCCGGATGGCTCCGGCGGCCGTTGCATTTGTGAAATGTAAGGGGGTCAGTCCGCGTAGTAGGGCTCGACCATGCCCTTCAGCTTGATCAGCATCGGACGGCCCTTGCGGTCCAGGACCTTGCCTGCAGCGACCTTGATCCAGCCTTCGCTGATGCAGTATTCCTCGACGTCGGTGCGGTCCTTGCCGTTGAAACGGATGCCGACCGGGTGCTTGAAGACTTCCGCATCGTGGTGCGGGCTCTTCGGGTCGATGGACAGGCGGTCGGGCAGGGGAGGGAGTTGGGTAGTATCGTTCATGGTGCGACATTATCCACGATTCCCGATCCGGCCTCAATTACACTTGCCGCGCACCACGGCGGCGGCCCAGAAGGGCAGGGCGAAGATGCCTGCCACGCCCACGATATAATCCTGGCCGCCGGCTTTGACCACTGTGGTGGAGGGTTGGAACTTGAGGGCATTCGGGCCCAGGCAGCCCGGCTTTTCGGCTTCCGAGAATCCCTTTTCGAACTTCCGGTAGGCATCGCCGCTGAGCGCTTTTCCCGACTGCAGCCTGGGATTGCCCTTGCTCTCGGCCAGGGTCTCGCGCACCGCCTTGCTGATCACCTCGTCGCTTAGTCGCAGGCTCAGCGGCGGCGGCTTCGTGCTTTCCCTGCGCTCTTCCAATTCCTGCGCCACCACCTGCGCCGCCAGGCATAGCCCGCACACCGTCATCCAGGTCCTCGCTCTCATCGCTTGCTCATCGAGTTGTCGGGTAATCAAACTTACACGAGTTCTTGAACGCACGTTTCATCTTGCACATTTGCTTACATTTCCAACGTACAATATATCGATATTGCCAACAACGAGGTCTCGATGAAACGCTTTCTTGCGCTGATGGCCGCTGTGCTGATCGCCCTGCCGGCAGGTGCCGCATCCACCACAGCCAGCAATTATTTCGACAACGCCGGCCGCGGCGACGTGCTGTCCGGGGGCGTCCGCATGATCCCGATCACCACGCCGAAGGGCACGTTCAAGGTCTGGACCAAGCGGGTCGGCAACAACCCGACCATCAAGGTGCTGCTGCTGCACGGCGGCCCGGGCATGACCCACGAATACCTCGAAGCCTTCGACAGCTATTTCCCCGGCGCGAGCATCGAGTACTACTACTACGACCAGCTCGGCTCGAGCTACAGCGACCAGCCCGACGATCCCTCGCTGGTCGAGCTGCCGCGCTATGTGGAAGAGGTCGAGCAGGTGCGCAAGGCGCTGGGCCTGGACAACAAGAATTTCTACCTGCTGGGCCACTCCTGGGGCGGCCTGCTGGCGGCCGAGTACGCCCTGAAATATGGCCGGAACCTGAAAGGCCTGGTCATCTCGAACATGATGATGAGCATCCCGGCGTACAACAAATACGCCGACACCGTGCTGATGCCGGCGATGGACCAGAAGGCCCTGGCCGAGATCAAGCGCCTGGAAGCCGAGGGCAAGTACGAGGATCCGCGCTACATGGAACTGCTGCTGCCGAACCACTATGTGCAGCACGTGCTGCGCATGCCCTTCGAGCAGTGGCCGGAGCCGGTGACGCGCTCGATCAAGCACATGAATCCGAAGGTCTACGTGCCGATGCAGGGCCCGAGCGAACTGGGCGCCCACAACGCCAAGCTCGAACACTGGGACCGCGTCGCCGACCTGCCGAAGATCGCGGTGCCGACCCTGGTGATCGCTGGCCGCCACGACACCATGGACCCGGCCCACATGAAGATGGTCTCGCAGAAGGTGCGGCATGGCCGCCTGCTGATGTGCGAGAACGGCAGCCATATGTCGATGTACGACGACCAGAAGACCTATTTCAACGGGCTCATCAAGTTCCTGCGCGACGTCGACGGCGGCCGCTTCCAATGAAGGGATTCACCATGAAATCGCTGCTCCTCGCGTGCTGCCTGTTCTTCGCCGGAATCGCCCAGGCCGCGAATGCCGACCCCGCGCTGGCAAAGCAGGTGAACGCCTTCGTCGACGCCTGGCACGACGACGCGGCCCATGCCCGCATGGCCTATTTCGACAAGATGGCGCCGGACGGCGTCTACATCGGCACCGACCGCAGCGAGCTGTGGCAGCGCGACGCCTTCAAGGCCTGGGCCCGCAAATATTTCGAGGGCAAGAAGTCGGCCTGGACCTTCAAGGCCAGCCGCCGCAACGTCTATGCCTCCGATGACGGCAAGCTGATCTGGTTCGACGAACTGCTCGACACCGCCAATATGGGCCACTGCATGGCCAGCGGCGTGATCCGCAAGACCGGCAAGGGCTTCGAGATCCTGCACTACCAGCTGTCGATCGCGGTGCCGAACGAGATCGCCGCGCAGGTGACGGCGCTGGCCAGGAAAGCCGAGGCCGCGCCCGCCAAGTAAATGTTCATTAACTGTTCAGTTTCTTGAAGCTATTGTTTCGTCCCGCGCGCACAACAGGCTTTCCTGCAAATGCTGACAGGCGACCCGCGCTCACATAGAATGTTGCTTTGCAACAATTGGCCCTCGGCTTAATGGGAACCTACTACGACATCGCACACTGGCGCTCCAGGGTTTTCGAATCCCTGCTGTCGTATGTCGTCCTGCTCGGTACGCTGGCTGCGGTGCCCAGCATCGGCCTGTCCATCAGCGAAGGCTTGTGGCCGGTCGCACTGATGGACAGCGTGGCGCTGGCCTGGGTGGCCGCGCTGTGGCGCCTGCCGCGCCTGAACTACACCTTCAGGGTCCTGAACTTCCTCGCGATCCTGTACATGATCGGCATCGGCCTGATGCTCACCATCGGCCCGGTCAGCCAGATCTTCCTGATGGCGCTGCCCGTGCTGGGCGTGGTCCTGCTGGGCATGCGGCCGGCGCTCGGCGCGCTCTGCTTCTGCGGCGCCTCCATCTTCTTCCTCGGCCTCGGCGGTTACGCCCGGCTCTACGTGACCGGCATGGAAGAGCATGCGCTGCTGCCCTGCCTGATCGTCACCCTGAACTACCTGTTCGTCGGCGCCTTGATCACCCTGACCTGCGGCGGCCTGCTGCAACGCCTCGACAGCTCGATGGAAGAGCTGAGCCGGACCGCCGACTCGCTCGAGGAGGGCCACGCCCGGCTGCACGAGCTGAACGCCGAGCTGCGCCTGACCTCGGCCGCGGTGGCGCGCCTGAACGACATGGTGCTGATCGCGAAAGTGGATCACCGCGAAGGGGCTGAACAGCCGATCATCTTTGCCAACGACGCCTTCGTGCGCCGCACCGGCTACTCGCGCGAGGAGATCGTCGGGCGCAGCATGCGCGTGCTGCACGGCCCCGAGACCGACGACCACGAAGTCCGGCGCATCGTCGACGCCATGGCGCGCGGCGAAGCGGTGACCTCCGAACTGGTAAACTACGCCAGGAACGGCGAACAATACTGGGTCGAGATGGAGCTGGTGCCCTTCGCCGGCGAAGGCGGCCGCAATACCCACTGGGTGGTGGTCGGGCGCGACATCACCGACCGCAAGAACGCCGCCGACGCCATCCACCGCCTGGCCTTCTACGACGTGCTCACCGGCCTGCCCAACCGGCGCCTGCTGATCGAGCGCCTCGACGCCATGGTCGTGCGGGCCCACACCGGCGGCGGACTGGGCGCGGTGCTGTTCATCGACCTCGACAACTTCAAGACCATCAACGATGCGCGCGGCCATGCGATCGGCGACGTCATGCTCAAGCATGCGGCCCAGCGCGTGGCGGCGGTGCTGCGCCAGGGCGATACCGTGGCGCGCCTGGGCGGCGACGAATTCGTGGTGCTGCTCGAGAACCTGGGCCGCGACGTGCAGCGCGCCACCGGCGCCGCGCAGGTGGTGGCCGAGAAGATCCGCGCCGCCCTGGCCGAGGACGTCGAGATCGGCGGCCAGCTCTATCACGCCTCGGCCAGCATCGGCGTCGCGCTGCCGCTGCGCGGCGGCAGGACCGGACAGGACCTGCTGCGCGAAGCCGATACCGCGATGTACCGCGCCAAGGTGGCCGGCCGCAACGGCGTGACCCTGTTCGAATCCAGCATGCTGACCGAGGCCGAGCGCAAGCTGACCCTCGAGCGCGACCTCGCCGCCGCGATGGAGAACGGCGAGCTGGCGATGCACCTGCAGCTGCAGATCGATCACGAGCGCAGGCCGGTCGGCGCCGAGCTGCTGATGCGCTGGCGCCGCGCCGACGGCACGATGGTCGCCCCGGACGTCTTCATCCCGGCCGCCGAATCGAGCGGCCTGATCCTGCCTCTCGGCCAGTGGGCCTTGCGCCAGGCCTGCCTGTCCTGGCTGCGCCTGGACCGCGCCGGCCTCGCGGTGCCGCTGTCGGTGAACGTCAGCCCGCTGCAGTTCCGCCAGCCCGATTTCGTCGACCAGGTGTGCGCGGTGCTGGTCGAGACCGGGGCCCCGGCTTCCCAGCTGATCTTCGAGGTCACCGAAGGCCTGCTGGTCAATGACCTGAACGAAACCGTCGGCCGCATGCACGAGCTGGCGCGCATGGGCATCCGCTTCTCGATCGACGATTTCGGCACCGGCTATTCGAGCCTGGCCTACCTGAAGAAGATGCCGCTGTTCGAACTGAAGATCGACAAGAGCTTCATCCGCGATACCCCGGGCGATGCCAACGGCACCGCGATCGTGCAGTCGATCCTGGCGATGGCCGACCACCTCGGCCTGCGCGTGGTGGCGGAGGGCGTCGAGACCCAGCAGCAGGCGGACTTCCTGGCGGCCAACCGCCAGCCGGCCATGCAAGGCTTCCTCTTTTCGCGTCCGGTACCGCTGGACGAATTCATCGCCCAGCTGCAGGGCTGGGAAGCGCAGGCCGCCTGATCAGGCCTTGAGGCCGGCCAGGGCCTGGCGGCCGCTGTCCAGGGTCGGCAGCAGGCGCACGCCGGCGACTTCCTCCAGCCTTTCCACGCCGGCGCCGCCGGCCCACAATTCCACCCCATCGGGCAGGGCCTGGCGCAGCTGCAGCAGCACCGGTGCCACCTGGCGGCGCGGATAGGCGGCCGAGAACGACAGCGCGACCACGCCCACGCCATAGGCCGCGGCGGCGCGCGCGATGTCCTGCAGCGGGGTCTCGGTGCCCAGCGAGATGCAGCTTGCGCCCTCCAGCGCGAACATGGTTTCCGCCATCATGAGACCGAGGCCGTGGGCCTCGCCGGGAACGGTGGTGAGGAGGATGCGCGCACCGTGGCGCGCGCCGGGCAGGTCGGCCAGCGCCTGGCGCAGCAGCCGTTCCGCCGACTCGGTATAGAAATGTTCGTCGAAGACGTCGAAGCTGCCGTCTTCCCAGCAGGCGCCGACGGCTACCGTGAGCGGCGCCATGGTCTGCTCGACGAAGCGTTCGAGTCCCTGGCGCGCCAGCGACTGCCGCAGCGCGTGACGGAAGGCGGCCGGGTCGCGCGCGGCGATCATCTTCAGCAGGCGCAGGTTGGCGCCGTCCAGCGCATCGTCGGCCAGCGCGGCGCGCTCCGGCGCGGCCAGGGCGGCGAGTTCCGGGTGCGCCATCGCGGCCAGTGCGCCGGGGCGGTGGCCCTGGTCCATCAGGCGCTTCATGAGGCGCAGGCGCTCGACCTGGTCGGCCGGGTAGCAGCGTTCGCCGTTCGCATCCCGTACCGGCTGCGGAAAGYCGTAGCGGCGCTCCCAGACCCGCAGCACATCCTTGGACAGCCGGGTCTCGCGCTCGACGGCGGCGATGCTCAAACCGGCCGATGCGGGAGCGGCGGGGGAGGTGGTCGATATCGTCATGTAGGCGTTTATTCTAGCCGTTCGTGGGGCCGATGCTCCAGTCGGCCGGCTTGTCGAGTGCGCCGCGCGGGATGCGCTCGCCCAGCGTGATCGCCTTCGGGCGCTCCGGCGCCGCCAGCCTGGTGTCGATCCAGGCCCTTAGCTCCCTCGTGAAACGCTCGCGCGTGAAACCCTCGCCGGCGCCGGCGCGCGGCACGATGAAGGCCTTCAGGCGCATGCCCTCGTCGGGGCGCATCAGGCGCACCGCAGCGTCTTCCACCATCGGATGCTCGAGCAGCACCTGGCGCACCCGCTCCGGGAACACATTGGTGCCGCCCACCTGGACCGCGGCGTCGCGCCGCGCGCCCACCATGAACAGGTCGGGCGCCTGCCATTCCAGGGTGTCCTGCGGGCGCAGCAGCGCGGTGCGGCCGTCGGGGCAGCTGCGCAGCAGGGCGTCGACGCCGTCCGGCGCGCGGTCCAGGTAGGGCATCAGGCGGTAGGGTTCGCGGTGCGAGGCGCGCCATCCCAGGCCGCCGGTCTCGGAGGCGCCATACACCTGCACCAGCCTCAGTCCCGCCGCCTCGGCGCGCTCGGCCACCGCGTCGGGGCAGGGCGCGGTCGAGCTGGCGCCGTCCACGTCGTCCGGAAAAGCCGCGCCGGCGCCGAGCGCATCCTGCCAGACATGCGGATGGCCGATCACCAGGTCGCCGGGCAGGACGTGGCGCGCGAGCTGGGAAGGCAGGCGCGCACGCACGCTCAGCACCTGGTCCGGTGCGAGGCCGAGGTGGCGCGGCAGCAGGACGCCGAACAGGAAGCCGTAGATGTGATGGCAGGGCACGGCCAGCAGCAGGCGCCGGCGGCGCGGGAACAGCGCGGCCAGCGCCGCCGCTTCCTGTTCCAGCAGGACCAGTTCGTGGCTGCAGCGCTTCGGCTCGCCGGTGCTGCCCGAGGTGCGGAAGGTGACTTCCTCGCTCCAGTGCTGCAGGGCGGCGGTGGCGATGTCGAGCCAGCCGTCCAGGGTGCGGCGCGCCAGCAGGTAATCCTCGATCCCGCTGCGCTGCATCTGCAGGGCTTCGGCCAGCGCGCCGGCCAGCTGCAGCAGCTCCAGCGAATCGACGCCGAGGTCCTGGTCCAGCGACAGCGCGCCGCTCCAGCCGTCGGGCAGGATCCGTTCGTGGCGCAGCGCCGTCAGTTCGGCCGCCACCAGATCGGCGACGAAGCGCCGCAGCGCGCCGCGATCGGCCCACCATGGGGCGAGGTCAAGGCCGGGTTCCCGCATCGCTTACAGGCGCTTGACGAAGATCCAGAAGGTGCCGTCGCTGATGGCCTTCTTCATGTGGATCTTCACCTTGGTCGGCGTCATCTTGTAGTCGAACACGTACTCGAACATCGTGTTCAGGTTGTTGGCGCGCACGCCGGCATCGAACACGCCCTTGAAGCGGGCGGTGTTGGTGCAGGGCGCGACGTCGCGGAAGAAATTGGTGCCGATCACGGCGCTCGCATGGCGGCCGGTGATCATCGCTTCCGCCTGGTTGTAGCGCAGCACCTTGCCCTGCGCATCGAGCTGGATGGCGCCGAAGGCCAGTTCGTCGATCTGCTGGCCGGACAGGCGGGACAGGGTGTTGTCGATGTCGTCCTTGCCGAAGGCGACGACGTTCAGGGTAGACAGCATGGGTTCCTCATTGTTCTTGGTTGATGTTTTGTCCAGGACAAAGTGAGATTGTATATTGCTTTTTAGAAATTACAAGCATTGTTGCGTAATTCTGTCCTGGACAAGAATATCACGCTGCCGGCACGGTCCGGCGCCGCGTCCCGGCCTGTGCTAAGGTTGCGCTTTTCTCCATCGAGCATGAGCCTTCCCAGCCCCTACATCGGCCGTTTCGCCCCCTCGCCCACCGGCCCCCTGCACGCCGGTTCGCTGGTGGCGGCCCTGGCCAGCTACCTGGACGCGCGTGCCAACGGCGGCGCCTGGCTGATCCGCATCGAGGACATCGACGAGGGCCGCGCCGTGCCCGGCGCCGCCGAGACCATCCTCGCTCAGCTCGACTGGCTGGGCATGCATTCGGACGGCGGGATCGTCTGGCAGAGCCGGCGCAAGGACCTGTACCAGGCTGCGCGCGAACGCATCGCGGATTACGTCTACGGCTGCGGCTGCAACCGCAGGGAGATCGCCGATTCGCGCCTGGGCGTGGGACCGGACGGCGCCGCCATCTATCCGGGCACCTGCCGCCATGGCCTGGCGCCGGGCCGCGAAGCGCGCAGCCTGCGCCTGCGGGTGCCGGAACCGGGCGAAGACCTGATCGGCTTCCAGGACCGCTTCGCCGGCTGGCAGGAGCAGCGGCTGGCGCTGGAATCGGGGGATTTCGTGCTTAAGCGTGCCGACGGCTACTGGGCCTATCAGCTGGCCGTGGTGGTGGACGATGCGGAGCAGGGCGTGACCGACGTCGTGCGCGGCGCCGACCTGCTCGATTCGACCCCACGCCAGATCTACCTGCAGCGCCTGCTGGGCGTGCCGACGCCGCGCTACCTGCACGTGCCGGTGGTGCGCAATGCCAGCGGCGAGAAGCTGTCCAAGCAGACCGGTGCGCTGGCCGTCCTGCCGGGTAACGAAGAGGCCGCCGTCGCGGCCCTGCAACAAGCCGCCGGCTTCCTCGGCCTGCGCCTGGCTGGGCCGGGCGCTTCCCGGCCCGCTTCCCTGGCCGCGTTCTGGCAAGAGGCGGTCCCGGCCTGGGCCAAGCTGCTTGCCGAACGCGGCGCCCTGCTTACCGGCTAGCCGGACTGCCGGCTAACGCTGCCAGCAGCTTTCCCAACGCCGCCTGCGGCCTATCCACATGAGGCCGGCCAGGCCGCCCGCCAGCATCGCCCACTCGGCCGGTTCCGGCACCGGTGCGGCCACCACGAAGCCACGGATCTCGCCAGCCGGATGCGAGGTCGTATGGATGTTGACGTAGGCTTCGTTGGCATTGATGCCGTTCACGAAGGCCGTCGCCGCGCCGGACACCGTGCCGCCATTCGCCGCCAGGAAGGCCGGGTCATAGGTCGCGGTGTCGTACAGCGAGAAGATCTTCGTGTAGGTGCCGTCCTTGACGCCGGTCGGGAAATCGGTGAACGGCAAGGCCACCGGCGAAGTGCCGGTGAAGGCGGTGGTGGTGCAGCAGTGGATGTGGGCCTCGGTCGAGTCGCCGACCAGGCCGCTGAACGGCACGTCGACCGTCAAGTTGGTGCCGGCGAACTCGAGCGTCACCATGCTGCTGCCCGGCGAAGCGTTGGGCGGACTTTCGGCCGGGCCGCTGGCGGTCGCCTTGTAGGTCTGGGCGAAAGCCGGGGTGGCCAGCCCCGCCGTCGCTGCCAGTGCTAGAACAGACAGAACTTGTTTCATGGATACCTCCTGTTGAACAGAGTCTCTGCAACGCACCCCGTCCTGGGATGCGCTCAAAAACTTAGCACCGGAGCTTGGCCGGGACTCGCACCGTACGGCTGAGATAGTGCCCATGATCGACTGAATCCCGGAAATTCAGTAATTATGTGATACAGAAATTTTGATCTTCCTCTCATTTTTGTATCATGTCTGGCGTGCGCTTACTTGCGCCTACGTGCGCCTACTTGCGCTTCATGCTGATGCTGCCGTCCGGTTCCAGGAAGGCGCACTGCATCTCATGGCGGGCGCAGTCGGCCGAGCGCAGCGCCCTCGACCAGCGCCTCCTCCCAGCGAATGCCCACGGATGAGAGGATGGTAATGACGAGTGCGCGGTTTGATTGTTCGCCAGGGAACGAAGCGGATCAGCAGGCCGGCGTCACCACCCGCACCACCGTCTCGCAATAATCGCGAAAGCCCATGCGCAGATAGAGCCCGTGCGCCGCCTCGTTGGCCCGCATCACGTGCAGGAAGGGCGTCTCGCCGCGCAGCAGCTGGCGCCGGATCAGCTTCAGCATCAGGCGCCGCGCGTAGCCGCGGCCCTGGGCATCGGGATGCGTGCAGACGCCGCTGATCTCGCGCAGCCCGGGCGCGGCCATGCGCTCGCCGGCCATTGCGATCAGCTTGCCGCCGTCGACATGGCCGAAGTACTCGCCCAGCTCGATGGTGCGCGGGCCGAAGGGACCGGGACGGGTGAGCCGGGCCAGCGCGAGCGCCTGCTCCGCATGCGCTTTCCCGAGCGGGATGGCATCCGGCGCTTCGTCGCGCTCCGGCATGACGCCGTCCCAGACCATGCGGTACATGGTCGACTCGGCCTCGATGCGCCAGCCCGCGGGCGCCGGGCCGGACCAGGCGTCGCAGTAGAAGTGTTCGCCGGCTTCGCAGAAGGGCGCCAGCGCCGCGAAGTCCGGCTGCCGCGGGTCGGGAAAGCCGACGATCGGCGAGAACCCGGGGGCATAGCGCCTGGCCGTCCCGGTGCCGGCCGACAGGTGGGCGTGCATGCCGCTCAGGGTGTTCCAGAAGATGTTGTCGAGCAGGTGGTCCATGCCGGGCATTCTACGCCTCGATGCGGGCGTGCAGCAGGCTGCGGTTCAGGCGCACATAGGCATCCAGCAGATCGGTCTTGTGGACGGTGCCGAGCAGTTCCGGATCGCCTGGTGCGCGCACGATCGGCAGGCGTTCGCCGTGGTGGCGCATGAACTGGCGCAGGGCTTCGTCCAGGCCCATGCCGGCGTCCAGCAGCGGCAGCGCATCCCGGCGGGCCATCGTGCTGCAGGGCTGGCTCGCCAGCAGCGGATCCTGGAAGCGCGGCGCGATCTCGTGCAGGGCCACCGTACCGCGGTAGCGCCCGGCGCCGTCGACCAGGTAGACGTACTTGACGTTGTGCTGGCCGAACAGTTCGGCGGCGGCGGACAGCGGCGCGGTGTCGGGCAGCACCGTCTCGGCGGGGCGGATCAGTTCCGCGATGCGCATGGTGCGCAGCCGTTCGCGCTCCTCGGCTTCGGCCAGGCGCTGGGCCGTGATCTCGTACATCGAGGCGCCCCCTAGCGCGCGCGCCACCGCGTAGGCCACCACGCAGGCCAGCATCAGCGGCAGCATGAGCTGGTAGCTGAGGGTCATCTCGAAGATCATCAGGATCGCCATCAGCGGCGCGCTGGCGGCCGCCGCGAGGGTCGCGCCCATGCCGACCGCGACATAGGCGGCGGGCAGCACGGCGGCGCCGGGCCACAGGGCCTGCAGCGCCAGCGCGAACAGGTAGCCGACCGTGGCGCCGACGAACAGGGTCGGCGTGAAGATGCCACCGACGGCGCCGGAGCCGCAGGTCAGGCAGGTGGCCAGCACCTTGCAGACCAGTACCAGCAGCACGCCCTGCCAGAGCCAGGGCTGGTGCAGCAGCGAGTTCACCACGCTGTAGCCGTTGCCCCAGACTTGCGGCACCCACAGCGAGATCGCGCCGACCCCGAGGCCGCCGAGCGCGAGCCGCAGCGGCAGCGGCAGCCTGGATGCCTGGAACAGGCGGCGGGTGCGCTGGAGGGCGCCGAGGAAGCCCGGCGCCACCAGCCCGGCGAGCACGCCCAGCACCACGAAGGCGAGCATCTCGGTACCGGCGATCGGCGCGAAGGCAGGCATCTCGTAGGTCGGGTGGTAGCCGGGCAGGTGGCGCATGGTGATGTTCGAGACCACCGCCGCCACCATGATCGGGCCCAGGCTTTCCATGGCGATCGCGCCGAGCACGATTTCGGTGACGAAGAAGGCGCTGGCGATCGGCGCGTTATAGGCCGCGGCAATGCCGGCCGCGGCGCCGCAGGCCACCAGCAGGCGCAGGCGCATCGTGTTCAGGCGCAGCGCGCGCCCGCTCAGGGACGCCGACAGCGCCGCCAGCTGGATCATCGAGCCTTCGCGGCCGATCGAACCGCCGGAGGCGATCGACAGCAGCGAAGACAGGCCGTTGACGAGGGTGAGGCGGACCGGTACCCGGCCGTCGCCGATGGCCACGATCTCCATGTAGTCCGGGCGGCGCTGCGAGGGCAGGCGGCGGCCGAGGGCGAGCAGGGAGCCGGCCAGCAGTCCGCCCGCACAGGGCAGCAGCAGCCGGGTATGCCAGGGCAGGGAAGCGGCGATCTCGACGAAGGAACCGGAGCGGCCGTAGAGCAGTTCCTGCATCAGGACCAGGCCTTCGCGGAACACCACCGTGGCCAGGGCGCCGACGAAGCCGACCAGAGCCGCCAGCAGGAGCAGGGAGTTCTTGCCGAGCAGCTCGCGCAGCCGGCCGCCGAGGCGTTCGCCCCGGCCGGCGTCAGGCGCCTGCACCGGCCTGCCCGGGATGGCGCTCCTCCCACGCCTTCAAGGCCCGCTCGTAGTTCTCGAGCGCGATCTGGTACATGTCGAACACGCAGTTGACGCAGCCGGTGCCGCAGCAGTCTTCGAGCTCGGGCTCTTTCGGCGGCAGCGGGCGCGGATCCGTTTCGGGCGAGGGGGCGGCGCTCACGATTCCTTCCCGCCGTTGAGGATCCGCTGGATCTCTTCGCGCTCCTTCTTGCTGACGTGGCCGCGCAGGGCGGCCAGCACCAGCGCCTTGCCGGAGCCGGAAAAGGCTTTCACGATCAATTCGCTGACCAGGCTGGTCTGCAGGGCGTCCTGCGGCTGGGCCGGCGAATACACGTGGGCGCGCTGGCTTTCGTCGCGCAGCAGCAGGCCCTTGGCATGCATCAGCTGCAGCAGGCGCAGCACCGTGGCGGCCGTCATGTCGGGACGGTCGGTGGCTAGCGCCTCGTGCACCTGTTTGGCCGTGGACGGGCCGGTTTGCCACAGGATGCGCAGCAGTTCCAGTTCGGACGGTGTCGGTTTGGGTGGGGCGGGATGCGACATGCGTTGCAGCATACCCGCTCCCGCCGTGAAAGTCACTCGGTGAGCTGGTATTCGCGCAGCGAGAACCTCATCCTGCCGTCCTGCTTCACGCAGACGCCCGTCATGGTTTCGCCCGGGCGCAGGGTGAAGCTGAGGCGGGTGCCCGGCTGCTTCGCGGCGCAGTCGGCGTGGGCACTGTCCGGCACCGGCGGCAGCTTCGGCGGCGGCGGCGGGGACGGCGGAGCCGGAACGTCGGGCGGCGCCGGCACGGCCGGGATCGCGGGCATGGCCGGCATGGCGGGCGCGTACGCGCTCGCATCGCCGGGTACGGGCGGGGCCGGTGGTGCCGGCGGGCGCGGCGGTTTCGGCGGCTTGGGCGGCGGCGGGCAGTTGGCGCCCTTGGCATCGCAGTCGACGTAGACATGGACGTCGGCCACGGCGGCACCGGCGACGCCGGAGAGCAGGGCGAACGTCAGGATGGCGGCGGTATGTTTCATCTTCTTCTCCTCAGGCTGGAACCCGTCCGGGGCGGCGGGCCATGTGTGCATGGTGCATTGCGAATGTGGAGAAAAAATGAAGAAGGCTATAAATCGAAGCGGTAGCCGAGCCCGTAGATCGCATGGATGGCTTCCACGCCCGGCAGCGCCGCGTCCAGCTTGCGCCGCAGGTTCTTGACGTGGCTGTCGATGGCGCGGTCGGCCACCTCGAGGCTGGCATTGCCCTCGCGCGCGGCGTCGAGCAGCTGGGCGCGCGAAAACACCTGGCCGGGCCGCCGCGCCAGCGCCGCCAGGATGCCGTATTCGGTGGGCGTCAGCTCCAGCGGCCGGCCATGGATGCGGATCCGGCGCGCGGCGGTGTCGACGGCGATCGCCGGCACCGCCGGCACGGAAGCCGGGCCTGCGCGGCGCAGGATCGCCTTGATGCGGGCCATCAGCTCGCGCGGGCTGAAGGGTTTGCACAGGTAGTCGTCGGCGCCGAGTTCGAGGCCCAGCAGGCGGTCGATCTCCTCGACGCGCGCGGTCACCATCACGACCGGCACGCTGGAGAAGGCGCGCACTTCGCGGCATACCGACAGGCCGTCCAGGCCGGGCAGCATCAGGTCCAGCACCACCAGCGCGGGCGGCTGGCGCCGGATCGCCTCCAGGGCCAGGGCGCCGTCGCCGAACACGGTGGGCCGGTAGCCGGCGGCCAGCGCGTAGTCGGCCACCAGCGCCGCCAGTTCGGGTTCGTCCTCGACGATGAAGATGTCGGCGCTCATGGATGCTCGCAATGGGAGTCGTAACCAAGGGGAATCGTGACGGTGGCGCGCAGGCCGCCCAGCGGAGAATGTGCGAAGGACAGCTGCGCGCCCTGGGCTTCCAGCAGGCGGCGGCACAGGGCCAGGCCGAGGCCGGCGCCGCCGTGCGCGCGGCTGCGCGAGGCGTCGACGCGGTAGAAGCGCTGCGCCAGGCGATCGAGGGCATCGTCCGGCACGCCGGGCGCGCTGTCGTCCAGGTGCAGGCGCAGCAGGGCGCCGGCGCTTTCCGCGCTCAGTGCCACGCGGCCGCCGGCGGCCGTATAGCGCAGGCTGTTCTCGAACAGGTTGTCGAACACCTGGCGCATGCGGTCCGGATCGGCCATGGCCTGCGCGCGCGGCGGCGCCTGGCCCAGTTCGAGCGCCAGGCCGGCGGCCTGCAGCCGCGCATCGAAGCTTTGGGCCTGGGCGCCGGCCAGCTGCCAGACGTCGAGGCGCTCGGGCTTGACGTCGAGGGCCTTGATGTCGGCGCGCGCCAGCGCATACAGCTCGTCGATCAGCTTGTTCAGGGCCAGCACCTGGCGCAGCATGGCGTCGAGGGTGGCCGGCGTGGCGCTGCGAACGCCGTCCTGGATCGCCTCGAGCTGGGCGCGCAGCACGGCCAGCGGGGTGCGCAGCTCGTGCGAGGTATCGGCCACCCACTGGCGGCGCGCGCTTTCGGCACGGTCCAGCTGCTCGGCCAGGGTATTGAAGTGGCGCGCCAGGTCGCCCAGCTCGTCGCTGCGCCCTGCCGGCAGGCGGATGTCGAAGCGGCCCTCGGCCAGCATGCCGGCGCCGCCCGCCAGTTCTCGGATCGGGCCGCGGAAGTGGCGCGCCAGCAGGATCGCCGCCAGCGCCGAGAAGGCGACCGCGAAGCCGACGATCCACCACAGGCTGGCGCTCAGCTGCTGCAGGAAGGCGAGCGCCATGGCGTCGCTCGGACGGGGACTGCGCGCCACGCCCAGGTAGCCGGCCGTGCGGCCGTCCACCTCGACCGGACGGCGCGCCAGCGGAATCGCATCCGGCATGCGCCCGGCCAGGTAGCGGCCGTCGGCGTCGAGCAGGGTGATGCGCTCGGGCAGCGGGGCATCCACCCCGGCATCCGCGGCGAGGGCCGGGCCGACGCGCGGGGCGGCCAGGGGCGGCATCGGCGCCGGTGCCGCCGGTGGCGAGGGCGGTGCGGGCGGTGCC
>NZ_JBFTMX010000022.1:0-78318 GCF_056397205.1 Massilia sp. 05N420 | reverse complement strand
GCCACGGCGTCGGCGCCGTCGGCCTGGCCGCGCGGCGCGGCGGCCGCAGCGACGGCTTCCCGCTGCTGGCGCTGCTCGCGCATCTGGCGCGGACCGCGCGGCTTGCGCTGGCCATCATCCTGGGCCGCATCGACGGCGGGCGCCGGGGCGGCTTCGGCGGCCGGGGCGCTCACGGCCTCCGCGGCATCGGCCTTTTTCGCACGCGGCTTGCGGGCCGGCTTGGCGGCCGGGCTCGCATCCTGCGATGCAGGAGCCTCGGCTGCCGGCGCGGCGCCTTCCGGAATATCGGCAGCCGGCTTGGCGGCGGCCTTGCGGGTGCGCTTGGGTTTCGCGTCGGCTTCCGGCTGCGTGCCGTCGGCTGCAGCCTGGGCGCGCGTGCGGCGCTTCGGCTTGGCTGCCGCCTCCAGCCCTGCTTCGGCAGGGGTCGTCTCGGTGTTGTCGGTTGGATTCATCATTCGTTTCGTTGTTATTGCTGACCTGACGCGAGATCAACCACCGGTTGCGTCGCAGGGTCGTGTTCATCAAATTGTTGCAAGGCCGCTTCCAGCGCTTCCAGACTGCGTCCACCGGTGCCGTCCGCCACTTCCTGCAGCGGCGGCAGCTGCGACAGCGAGGCCAGGCCGAGGTCGTCGAGGAACTGCCGGGTCGTGCCCAGCAGGGCCGGACGTCCCGGCACCTCGCGGTGGCCGACCACGTCGATCCAGCCGCGGTCCTCGAGCATCTTGATCGTCTGCGAGTTGACGGCGACGCCGCGGATCTCTTCGATGTCGCCGCGCGTGACCGGCTGGCGGTAGGCGATGATCGCCAGCGTCTCCAGCGTTGCACGCGAATACTTCGGCGGCTTTTCCGGGGCAACCCGGTCTAGGTAAGGCTTCATTTCCGGCCGGCTCTGGAAGCGCCAGCCGGATGCCAGGCTGACGATCTCGATGCCGCGGTCCTGCCAGTCCTGGCGCAGTTCTTCCAGCAGAATCTTGATCGTGTCGGCGCCCACGCCCGCGCCGATCTGGCGGCCGTTCGCATCCACGTCGGCGAACAGTTTCTTCATGCCGTGGATCGTCATCGGCTCACGCGCGCACAGCAAGGCGGTCTCGAGGACCTTCTTGGCCTCATCAGTGTTCATAACGGCAAAGAAAACATCAAACACAAACGGCTTCAACGGTCACGAAGTGTCGTTGCAGCGACACAGGAGCTTACGCCCCAATGAGACAGTACGCGTTGAAACTGGGTTCCGTGGCCCGGCAGTGGCGCCGGGCGGATACCGTGGGGGCTCATGCCTGCCACGCGGCAGCCCGCCGGAAAGCGGACTGCAAAGATAGACTTTCAGGAGAAACGGCGCTGCTGGAGCAGGAAGGACGACATCGTTTCTACCGATTGGCGGCCATTGTACCCGATAAAACCCGGAAAGGGAGAAGCCGCGAACAGGTGCGCGCAGCGCGGCACGGCGGACGATGCGCCGCGATGCGCCCGCTCAAGCGGCGAGGCGTTCGGCCAGGATCGCGGAGACGCCCAGGAAAGCCGGGTACTCGGCCGTGATCACATAGGTCGGGACCGCCGCCAGGTAGGCGGCAAAGCGGCCCTTCTGCTCGAAGCGGCGGCGGAAGCAGGAGCGCGCAAAGCGTTCGCCCAGGCGCGGCACGATGCCGCCGCCGATGTAGACCCCGCCCTGGGCGCCCAGGGTGACGGCCAGGTTGCCGGCTACCGTGCCCAGCATGCCGCAGAAGGCTTCGACGACCTCGTCGCACAGCGGGCATTCGCCGGCCAGGGCGCGGCGCGAAATCTCCGGCGCGTCCAGCACGGGCTCGTCCGCCCCGCGCAGCTCGGCCAGCGCGCGGTAGATCAGCTCGACGCCGGCGCCGGACAGCAGGCGCTCGGCCGACACGTGTTCGAACTCGCGCCATGCATACTGCAGGATCGCGATTTCGGTGTCGTTGGCCGGAGAAAAGGTGACGTGGCCGCCTTCGCTGCGCAGCGCGGTCCAGCTCTTGCCGTCCGGAGCCGGAATCAGGCCGGACACGCCGAGCCCGGTGCCGGCGCCCAGCAGGCCGATCGGCGCATTCACGCCCGGGGCGCCGCCGCCGACCTGGACCTTGTCGCTGTCCGTCAGCCAGGGCAAGGCCATCGCCAGCGCCTCGAAATCGTTCACCACCACGAAGGTATCGAAGCCGCACTCGCGGCGCATCGCCTCGATCGAGAATTCCCAGTGGTGATTGGTCATGCGCACCATGTCGCCCAGCACCGGATTGGCGATCGCGATCGCCGCATGGCGCACCGTGCCCGAGCCGGCCACCGTCTCGGCCACCGCCGGTAGGGCCAGGTAGGCGCGCAGGGCATCCGCCAGCGTCGGGTGGCTGGCGCAGGACAGCACTTCGATGTGCGCGATGCGGCCCGGGCCCAGCTCCAGCGCGAAGCGCGCATTGGTGCCGCCGATGTCGGCGAGCAGGCGCGGGCTGGCATGCCCCGCGGTCATGGTCGGGGAAGCGGCGGACGGCTGGAGAACGGGGGATGCGGGCGCAACAGTCATGGCATGGAATCGGAAACAGATTCCAGAAGCTTAAGGACTTCTCGGCTTCAGCGCAAGCACTTATTGTAGTTTAGGTACATCCGCCTTTGTTTCGCTAGGAATCCCACAAAATATTGCAGAGATTCATGAGTAGTCGAGCTACCAAACTTCGGCTGCAAAGACGCTTGCTCAGCCGGCTTTCGGCTTGAGTTCGACGTCCGCCTCGGCGGCGCAATCCGCGTTCCAGGCGTCGAGGCCGCCGCGCAGGGGACGGGCGTGGTGGAAACCGTTGGCCAGGAAGGTCTTCGCAACCTGGGCCGCGGTGACGTCGTTCGGGCAGCTGCAGTAGATGACGATGTGGCGGTCGCGGTCGAGGCTGGCCATCAGGCGTTCCGGGACGGTGTCGCCGTAGACCAGCGCGCCCGGGATGCCCTGCTCCAGCTGGCGCGCGGTGACGCCGCGGGCATCGACGATCAGCGGGTCGTGGCCGGCCTCGAGCAGGGATTTCAGCTCGGCGGTGGTGATGCGCGGGAGGTTGGCGGCGCCGAGGTTGCGGCGGCGCTCGATGTACTTGAACAACACGAACAGGGCCAGCAGCGCGCCGACCACCATCAGCGCGGTGCTGCCGAGGGTCTCGAACCAGGAGATGACGTCGTCGACGCTGCCATGGAACCAGGCGCCCAGGCCCATGCCGACGCCGCTCCACAGCAGGCCGCCGGCCATCGACAGCCACAGGAAGCGCTGGGTGGTGGTGCCCATGGCGCCGGCCAGCGGCGGGGCGATGGTGTTGAAGCCGGGGATGAACTTGGCGACCACCAGCGACTTCGCGCCCCAGCGGCTGAAATTGTCCTCGGTCTGGCTGACACAGGAATCCGGCGACAGCGAAATCTTGCACAGCAGGCGCAGAATGCGCTTGCCGTAGTAGCGGCCGGCGCGGAACCAGAAATAATCGCTGATCAGGCAGGCGGCGATGCTGGCCGCCAAATAGAGCGGCCAGTTGGCTCCCTTGTCGACCGCCAGCGCGCCGGCGATGATCAGCACCGGGAAGGCGGGAATCGGCAGGCCGATCTGTTCGAGCAGCACGATGCCGAACACGATCAACGCGCCATAGGTGTGTATCAGATGGGAGAGCGAGGCCATGCCAATATGGTATCGGAAAAGCCCGCCCCGCGCCCCCGTAAAAATTCTGGGTCAGAGCACATTTCGCAACAAATTCGGGGTCAGAGCACTTTTTGCCCCGGCGCTAACTGAAGCAATCCATGCCGAAGCTCGGCCAACCGCACCTAAAGACCCGGTTCCGAAAAATCGCTCTGACCCCGAATTTCAGTGGAAATGTGCTCTGACCCCGAATTTTTGACGCGGCCTCAGGCCCCGCGCGGGATGGCGTTCAGCAAGGTCTGGGTGTAGGGGTGCCGGGGGTTGCGGTAGAGCTCGTCCGAGTCTGCCATCTCGACCACGCTGCCGTGGTGCATGACCATCACGCGGTCGGAGATGTACTTGACCACGGATAAATCGTGCGAGATGAAGATGTAGCTCATCTTGTACTCGTCCTGCAGGTCCTGCAGCAGGTTCAGCACCTGGGCCTGGACCGAGACGTCCAGCGCCGACACCGACTCGTCGCACACCAGGATCTCCGGCTTCATGGTCAGGCAGCGCGCGATCGCGATGCGCTGGCGCTGGCCACCGGAGAATTCGTGCGGATAGCGGTGGAAGGCCTGCTCCGGCAGCCCGACCCGCCTCAAGAGATAGTGGGCGTGCTCGATGCGTTCCGCATCATTCAAGCCGATGCGATGGATGCGCATCGGCTCCAGCAGGATCTGGCCGACCGTGAAGCGCGGGTTCAGCGAGGCATAGGGATTCTGGAAGATGATCTGGATGCGCCGTTTATACGCCTGGTACTCGCGGTCGCTCATCGCCAGCAGGTCGCGGCCCTCGAACAGGGCGCTGCCGCCGGTGGCGCGGTGCAGGCGCAGCAGGGTCAGGCCGACCGTGGTCTTGCCGGAACCGGATTCGCCGACCACGCCCAGGGTCTTCCCGCGCGGCAGCGTGAAGGACACGTCCTTCACCGCCTTGAATTCGCGCTTGCCGAACAGGCCTTCGCGCAGCCAGAAGCTTTTTTGCAGCCCTTCCACCACCAGCACATTGTCGTCGGAAGCAGCATAGCCGCGCGAGCGCTGCGGCAGCACGGTCTCCGAAGAGTAACGCCCGCTCAGCACATCGTCGATGACCGGCAGGCGCACCGGCCGCTCGTCCAGCTTCGGCCGGCAATGCAGCAGCGCACGCGTATAGGCGTCGGATGGCGCATGCAAGACCTGGGCAGCAGGCCCCTCCTCCCGCACCTCGCCATGCCGCATCACGATCACGCGGTCGGCAATCTCGCCCACCAGTCCGAGATCGTGGGTGATGAACAGCACCGACATCTGGTGCTTCTTCTGCAGCCCCGCGATCAGTTCCATGATCTGCTTCTGGATCGTCACGTCCAGCGCCGTGGTCGGCTCGTCGGCGATCAGCAGGCGCGGTTCGCAGGCGATCGCCATCGCGATCATCACGCGCTGCTGCTGGCCGCCCGACATCTGGCTCGGATAGGCGTCGATCTTGGCTGCAGGGTCGGGGATGCCGACTTCGTCCAGCAGCTCGAGCGTGCGGGCGCGCGCCTGGCGCTTGTCCATGCCCAGGTGCTGGCGCAGTACTTCGCCGATCTGGAAGCCGACCGTGAACACCGGATTCAGCGAAGACATCGGCTCCTGGAAGATCATCGCGATGTCCTTGCCGCACAGCTTGCGGCGCGCCTCGATCGACTGCCCGAGCAGCTCGCGGCCGTCGAAGCGGATCGAGGAGCCCTCGTGCATGATCGTGGTTTCACGAGGCAGCAGGCCCATCACCGCCAGCGAGCTGACCGACTTGCCGCTGCCGGACTCGCCCACCAGGGCCACGGTGGCGTTCTTCGGCAGGCTGAAGGAAATGCCCTTCACGGCTTCGAACGTGCGCTTCTTGTCGATGCGGAAGGAGACGCGCAGGTCGCGCACCTCGAGCAATGGCTGATCAAAAGTCATACGGGCTCACTTCAATTTCGGATCCAGCGCATCGCGCAGCGCGTCGGCAAACAGCGAGAAGGCCGTCACCAGCAGGGCCATCGCGCTGGCGGCGGCAGCCAGCTGCCACCACTTGCCCAGGATGAGTTCATTCTGCGCCTCGTTCAGCATGCTGCCCCAGGACACCACGCCCACCGGCACGCCGAAGCCCAGGAAGGACAGGATGACTTCGGCCTTGATGAAGCCGACCACCAGGATCGACATCTGCACCAGCGCCACGTGCGAGACGTTCGGCAGGATGTGCGAGAACATCCGCCGCCAGCTCGAGGCGCCGATGGCGTCCGCCGCCATCACGTATTCGCGGGCCTTGTGCTTGATGTACTCGGCGCGGATCAGGCGGTAGGGCCCGGTCCATCCCGTCAGCCCCAGGATCAGCACGATGGTCAGCACGCCCTTGGTCTGCAGCACCGCGGCCACCGTCAGGATCATCAGGATCGACGGAATCGAGGTGAAGATGCTGTAGAACCAGTTGAACAGGTCGTCGACCTTGCCGCCATAGAAGCCGGAGACGGCGCCGAACAGGGTCCCCAGCGCCACCGCAACCAAGGCCGCCACTAAACCGACCACGATCGAGGTCTGGCCGCCCTTGATGGTTTTTTTAACGATGTCGTGGCCCCATTTGTCGGCGCCGAAAGGCAGGGTCGTGGCTTTGACCGCCTGCGTGGCATGGCCGTGCCGGACCAGCTCCGTCCTCAGTTCGGCGATATCGGCCGCCAGCGGATCGAAGGCATTCGGCGGCGTGGGCGCGGACGGACGGCCCAGGGCCGCCAGCGCGGGATCGGGACCGACGAAGGTCGGCGGCGCATAGTTGAGCGCGACTTCGTCCTCCCAGTCGGCGGCCACCAGGCCGGTGGCGGACAGCAGCACCGACAGCAGGAAGATCAGCACCACCGCCAGCGAAGCCATGGCGATGCGGTCGGCGCGCAGGCGGCGCCAGGCGAGCGCCCACAGGCCGGGCGAAGCGTTTTCGATCATTTGAGTCATTTCATTTGCTCATTTGAGCAGATCACTTTAGCTGGACACGCGGGTCCACCGCCTGGTACATCAGATCGGCCAGCAGGTTGAACACCATGGTGGCGGCGGCCACGTAGACCGTGATCGCCTTGATCACCGGGAAGTCGCTGCGCTCGACCGCCAGGATCACCTCACGTCCGATACCCGGGATGCCGAAGAAGCGCTCCAGCAGGAAGGCGCCGATCAGGAGGGCCGGCAGGTTCGCCATCACGTAGGTGATGATCGGAATCGCCGCATTGCGCAGCACGTGGACCCAGACGATGCGCCGCTCCGACAGGCCCTTGGCGCGCGCGGTGCGCACATAGTCCTGCCCGACTTCGTCCAGCACGAAGCTGCGGAACAGGCGCAGGGTGGGCGCCACCGACACCGTCAGTCCGATCAGGATCGGCAAGGTGGCGTAGCGCAGCAGGTTTTCGAGGAAATGGTCGCCCCAGCCCTGCACCGGAAACAGCCCCAGCTTGTAGGCCAGTCCATACTGGAACACGATGATGTAGACCAGGATCGAGATCGACATGCCGACCGTGCAGGCGATCATCACCAGGCGGTCGGTCAGCGAGCCGCGCACGAAAGCGATGGCGAGCGCCAGCGCGATCCCGATCAGGGTCTCCAGCACGGTCAGCGGCACCAGCACCGTCAGCGAGGGGCCGAGCCGGGTGGCCAGGATGTGCGAGACCGGTTCGCCGGTGCTCCAGGCATTGCCGAAATCAAAGCTMAGGATCTGCTTGACGAAGATGCCGAGCTGCACGTACCAGGGCTGGTCCAGGCCGAGCTGGGTGCGGATGTTGGCGATCGCCTGCGCATCCGCCATCTTGCCCGCCAGCAGGTAGGACGGGTCGCCGCCGACCCAGTTGAACAGCACGAAGACCAGCACCACCACGCCGGCCATGGTCGGCAGCATTTGCCACAGCCGCCGGAGGATATAAGCAAACATCGGGGGAATCCGGGTGAAAAACGAAACTATAGAACAGTTTCCGAATGTTGCAGAGAAAAAAATCTCCCACCACCTAACAGGGAAAATACATACAAGTGTGGCATTTCCGCAATGTTACGAAGAATTCATATCCATTCATATTGACACTGTAAGGACAGGAATGATCTGATGAGCCTCCGTAAGGTGAAAAAATTCTAATTTCTCACCGGACCACCATTGGTTACCTCTAGTGCTCGCATTCCTTGGCATATGCATGCCAAAGATTGACAAAAAAGCATATGCATGTGTGGACCGATTCATCAGACCATTTCTTGGAGTTGGAATGTATAAAAGAAAAGCTGTAGCCCAAGCAGTCTCCTTCGCCGTCGCCTACGTGGCGTTCGGCGCCGCCGCGATGGCGCAGGACACCTCGTCCGCCCCGATGCAGCGTGTCGAAGTCACGGGCTCGAGCATCAAGCGTGCCACCGCCGAAACCGCCTCGCCGGTCCAGGTGGTCACCCGCGAAGACCTGGCCAAGTCCGGCAAGGGCACCGTCGCCGAATACCTGCAGACCCTGACCGCCGACGGCGCCGGTTCGCTGCCGACCGGCTTCGGCAACGGTTTCGCCGCCGGCTCGACCGCGATCTCGCTGCGCGGCCTGGGCGCGACCTCGACCCTGGTGCTGCTGAACGGCCGCCGCATGGCCCCGTTCGCGCGCGCCGACGACGGCCAGAAGAGCTTCACCGACCTGTCGACCGTGCCGATGGAAGCGGTGGAACGCATCGAGATCCTGAAGGACGGCGCGTCCTCGATCTACGGCGCGGACGCGATCGCCGGCGTGGTCAACATCATCCTGCGCAAGGACTTCACCGGCCTGGTCGCCAAGGGCGAGCTGGGCGAGTCGCGCTACCGCGACGGCGAAGTGGCCAAGGGCACCCTGACCTGGGGCAAGGGCGACCTCGACACCGACGGCTTCAACGTCATGACCAACCTCGAGGTCTACGGCAACCACGAGCTGATGAACAAGGACCGCGCCGGCCGCAAGTGGATCGGCCAGGGCGACATCCGCCCGTGGGGCTATGCGGCCAACAGCCAGTTCGCCGGCGGCTACATCACGCCGGGCGCTTCCAGCCCGACCCCGACCGGCGCCCTGCGCGATCCGAAGACCGGCAACTATGTGTCGCTGCCGGGCTGCTCGCAGTTCTCGCCGGTGGTCAACCAGGACCCGGCCGGCGGCTGCCTGTGGTACCAGGACCAGTTCCGCTCGATGCAGCCGAATATCGACGGCGTGAACCTGTATGCGCGCGGCACCAAGAACCTGGACGGCGGCCTGCAGCTGTACGCGGAAGCCGGCTACTCCAAGCGCGACACCTCGTTCACCCTGACCCCGCCGTCGACCAGCCCGACCGTCGCCTTCCCGCCGAACGCGGCCAGCCCGACCGGCGTGATCGCCTACGGCAACACGATCCTGATGTCGGCCAATCATCCGCAGAACCCGTACGGCGCCGACGTGCGCCTGCGCTACTCGATGTTCGACGTCGGCCCCAGCACCCGCTCGGTGGACAATGCCTTCAACCGCTTCGTGATCGGCATCAAGGGCCAGAAATACGGCTGGGACTTCGACACCGCCTACCTGCATTCGATGTCGAAGCTGGATCTGAACTACAGCAACATGATCAACATGAAGGTGCTGCAGGCCGCCCTGGGCAACCCGTCCAGCCAGTATTTCCCGTACTACATCGGCACCCAGGCCAGCAAGAATCCGGCCTCGCTGTACGCCGCGATGGTGACCAATGCGACCTCGCATTCGACCACCAAGCTCGACATCGTCGACTTCAAGGCCTCGCGCGAGCTGATGCAGCTGCCGGGCGGCGCCATGGGCCTGGCGGTCGGCGCCGAACACCGCCGCGAGTCGCTGGACAACCCGTCGCTGTCGGGCACCGCCGACGGTTCGATCAACTCCTCCTACGTGGCGGCGAAGGGCGACCAGAACATCTCGGCGGTCTTCGTCGAAGTGGCTGCGCCTGTGATCCAGACCGTCGAACTGACCGGTGCACTGCGCTACGACAAGTACAAGAACTTCTCGTCCACCACCCCGAAAGTCGGCATCAAGTGGACCCCGCTGAAGACCTTCGCCCTGCGCGGCACCTACTCGGAAGGCTTCCGCGCCCCGGGTCCGGCCGAAGCCGGCGTCGAGTCGCAGAGCACCGGCAGCTCCTCGGTGCGCGATCCGGTCCGCTGCCCGGGCGGCGTTCCGGCAGCCGGCGGCGCAACCCAGGCCGACTGCGCGATCTCGATCGGTGCGGTCAAGGTCGGCAACCCGAAACTGTCGCCGGAAACCTCGAAGGGCTACACCCTGGGCATGGTCTGGGATCCGCTGGCCAACACCAGCCTGTCCGTGGACGGCTTCAAGATCCGCCGTGAAAACGAGATCAACCCRCTGTCCTACGTCGAAGCAGCCGCCCTGCCGACCGCGATCCGCAACGACAACAACCTGGTCGTGAACGGCGTCGTGATCCCGAACACGGGCACCCTGCTGCTGTCGAACGCACCCTACCAGAACTCGAGCTTCACCGAGATCAAGGGCGTGGACTTCGACGTCAAGCAGCGCGTCAAGCTGGGCGACTACGGCCGCGCGGTCGTGGGCCTGACCTGGACCCACATCGCATCGTGGGTACGCGCCGAGAAGAGCGGCACCCGTTACCAGTACGCCGGCACCCACGGCAACTGCGACACCTCGAACTGCGCCGGTACGCCGAAGGACAAGATCAGCCTCAGCGCTTCGTGGGACTACAGCCAGAAGTTCAACATGACCGCGACCGCCAACTACCGCGCCGACATGCAGAACGTGTACTTCGCCGGCGACAAGTGCGCCTCGCAGTTCGCGAACGGCAACCCGGCGCCTGGCGACTGCCGCCTGGCTTCGTTCACCACGGTCGACCTGTCGGCACGCTATAACGTGACCCGCCAGCTGCAGATCTATGGCTCGATCCAGAACCTGTTCGACAAGGTTGCTCCGCTGGATCCGCTGACCTACGGTGGCATGAGCTACAACCCGATGGACGCCAGCGGCGCCATCGGCCGCTACTTCAAGGTCGGCCTGCGCTGGACCATGTAATGTGGCACGCCGCCCCCGCGAAAGCGGGGGCCCAAGGCATGTAGCAAACGGCGAACCTCGGTTCGCCGTTTTTATTACAACAATACGTTCATCCAAAACATCGTTAAATTTGATAGTTTTATTAATTTAGGGCAATATTATTGCTCTGAGAAAATTGTCGAATTTAAGGAAAAGATGAAGGGCATCGTATTCAACCTCCTCGAGGAAGTCGTCAGCAACAGCTACGGTGACGCTGCCTGGGACCATCTTCTCGACGCCGCGGGACTCGACGGCGCCTATACCTCGCTGGGCAGCTACAGCGATGACGAAATCTTCGCCCTGGTGAAGGTTGCTTCCGATACCTTGGCGCTCCCCCAGGAGGACGTGCTGCGCTGGTTCGGCCGCCAGGCCATGCCGCTGCTCGCCGCCCGCTATCCGGCATTCTTCGCCAACCATGCGGACCCGCGCAGTTTCCTGCTTACCCTGAACAGCATCATCCATCCCGAAGTGCGCAAGCTGTATCCCGGCGCCCAGACGCCGGTGTTCGACTTCGACACCAGCCTGTCCGATCTGCTCGCGATCGGCTACAACTCGCCGCGCCGCCTGTGCGCGCTGGCCGAAGGCTTCATGCAAGGCGCTGCCGAGTACTACGGCCAGCGGGCCGACATCGTGCAGACCGAATGCATGCATCATGGTGCCGAGCGCTGCTTGTTTCATGTGCGAACGATGCCGCAATGAATCCTCTTGCCGACCCACAGCCCGGCGCGGAACTTGCCCGGCTCGAACGGCGACTGAAACGTGAGGTAGCGGCGCGCAAGGAAGCGGAGGCCATCGCCGAGCGCGGTTTGCGCGACCTGTTCCAGCGCCAGCAGGAAATCAGCCTGTTGGAAAGCATCGCGGTCGCCGCCAACGAAGCTGCGGGCGTCCACGAAGCGATGCAGCGCGCCCTCGAGGCAGTCTGCCGCTATGCCAACTGGCCTCTGGGCCACCTCTGGCTGATCGCATCGCATGAAGGCAATCGCCGCTTCGACTCGACCAGCGTATGGCACGACACGATGCCGCGCGATGCTGCCGGCCCGGTCCGCGACCTGCGGGAGCTGACCGAGGCAAAAGAGTTCGCGCTCGGCACAGGACTGCCGGGAAAGGTCGTCCAGGACGCCGCGCCCGTCTGGATCGACGTCGGCGAGACCAGCCAGGCGGACATCCCGCGGCTGCCGGAAATCGCACGTGCCGGCTTTGCCTCGCTGTTCGCATTCCCCGTCATGATCGGCACGGAAGTGGTGGCCGTGCTCGAGTTCTTCAGTGTCGAGCGGCAGGCGCCGGCCGACTCGCTGTTGCGCCTGATGGCGCAGATCGGCACCCAGCTCGGGCGCGTGATCGAACGCCGCCGCGCCCAGGACCAGCTGGTACACGATGCCTTGCACGACCCGCTTACCCAACTGGGCAACAGGAAGCTGTTCCTGGACCGCCTCGCACACCTCCTGCTGCGTGCGCAACGTGCTCCGGACAACCACTTCGCCGTCCTGTTCGTCGACCTGGACCGTTTCAAATCGATCAATGACGGTCTCGGCCATGAATCCGGCGATCACCTGATCATCGGCACAGCGGCCCGTTTGTCGGCCTGCCTGCGCCAGACCGACCTCGTGGTCCGCGACGCCGCGATAGCGGACGGGCACCTGGTCGCGCGCCTGGGCGGCGATGAATTCGTGATCCTTCTGGACCGCATCGGCAGCGCCGAGCACGCGATCGTGGTCGCCGAACGCATCATGGCCGTGCTGGCCGAGCCCTTCGACGTCTCGGGGCTGCGCGTGTTCGTCACCGCCAGCGTGGGCATCGCGCTCAGTGCCAGCGGTTACACCGACGTCGAGGACATCCTGCGCGACGCCGACATCGCCATGTACCATGCCAAGCGGAACGGACGCGCCCGCTGGGTCATGTTCGACCAGACCATGCAGCTTGCCGCGGTACGCCGCCTGCAGCTCGAAGCGGACTTGCGCGGCGCCCTGCCGCAAGGCCAGCTGTTCCTGCAATACCAGCCGATCGTGAAACCCGTTTCCGGCGAGATCAGCGGCTTCGAGGCCTTGCTGCGCTGGAAGCACCCGGTGCATGGCCTGGTGCCGCCCAGCGAATTCATCGCGGTCGCCGAGGAAACCGGCCTGATCGAGGCGATCGGCACCTGGGTGCTCGAACGCGCCTGCCGGCAGCTGGCCGCGTGGCAGCGGAGCCATGACGCACGGCTGGACATGAGCGTCAACGTGTCCGCGATCCAGCTAGCCGGCGGCGAACTGGTGGAAGCGGTGCGGCGGATTCTGGCCGAGACCGGCATCCTGCCGTCCAGCCTCAAGCTCGAGCTGACCGAGAGCACCGTCATGGCGGATGCGGAACACGCACTCGCCGTACTCGTTCAGTTGAAGGAACTGGGGGTGCGCGTCAGCCTGGACGACTTCGGCACCGGTTATTCCTCGCTCAGCTATCTGCGCCGCCTGCCAATCGACACGCTCAAGATCGACCGCTCCTTCGTCAGCCTGCTCGACCGCCATGACGACAAGCGCCAGATCGTCGAGATGGTGCTGATGCTGGCACGCGCACTGCAACTGCAGGTGGTTGCGGAGGGCGTCGAGACCGACGCCGAGCTGCAATTGCTGCGTGATATGGGCAGCGATTTCGTACAAGGCTACTTCTACTACCGGCCGCTCGACTCCGAGGCGGCCGCCACCGCGCTGGCGGCGCAGGCCGGGCGCGCTCAGTCCTGACGCAGCCGGCGCTGGCGCACCGCCTGCGCCAGCCCTTCCAGCACGCCCACGCTGGTCTCCCAGTCGATGCAGCCGTCGGTGACCGACTGGCCGTAGACCAGCTCCTTGCCCGGCACCAGGTCCTGGCGTCCACCCACCAGGTGGGACTCGACCATCACGCCGACGATGCGGTCGTCGCCGCCCGCGATCTGGCCGGCGATGTCGGCGCACACCGGCACCTGGTTCTGCGGATTCTTGCTCGAATTCGCGTGCGAGGCGTCGATCATCAGGCGGCCGGCGAGGCCGTTCGCGGCCAGTTGCTTGCAGGCGTCCTCGACGCTGGCGGCGTCGTAGTTCGGGGTCTTGCCGCCGCGCAGGATGATGTGGCAATCCTCGTTGCCGGCGGTCGACACGATCGCCGAATGGCCGCCCTTGGTCACCGACAGGAAATGGTGGGGCTGGGAGGCCGCCTTGATGGCGTCGGCCGCGATCTTGATGTTGCCGTCGGTACCGTTCTTGAAGCCGACCGGGCAGGACAGGCCGGAAGCCAGCTCGCGGTGCACCTGCGATTCGGTGGTGCGGGCGCCGATCGCGCCCCAGCTGATCAGGTCGGCGATGTACTGCGGGCTGATCACGTCAAGAAACTCGGTGCCGGCCGGCAGGCCCAGCTCGTTGATGTCGCGCAGCAGCTCGCGCGCCATGCGCAGACCGTCGTTGATGCGGAAGCTGTTGTCCATGTAGGGGTCGTTGATCAGGCCCTTCCAGCCCACCGTGGTGCGCGGCTTCTCGAAATACACGCGCATCACGATCTCGAGTTCGCCGATGAAGCGGCGGCGCTGCTCCGCCAGGCGGTGCGCGTATTCCACCGCCGCCTTCGTGTCATGGATCGAGCACGGGCCGATCACCACCATCAGGCGATCGTCCTGGCCGTGCAGGATGCGGTGCAGCGCCACGCGCGCCGAAGCCGCGGTGTTCTCGGCGTTCGCCGTCACCGGAAACTCACGGATCAGGTGAGACGGCGGCGTCAGTTCCTTCATTTCGCGGATGCGTAGGTCGTCGGTGCGGGGCATTGCTGTTCTCCGTTGTCTGTTGATGCGCTGAGCTGGTCTGAAAACGAAAAAACCGCCATCGCTGGCGGTTTTTCTGGAATCTTGCGTCGGACTTCGTTCTGCTGATGCGTGAACCTGCCGCTACTCCACCGCCGTCGGGCTGGAATGGCTAAACCAAAAATAAAAGGTAAAGAAGGCAGTGTGGCGCATGTGTGGTCCAGGGTGTTCGGTTGACTATAACAACAATATATGAGCATTGGCAAGCTCTTTATCCGTCGCGTGCGACCGTCATGACAGTCGATCGGTTGCGTGAAGCAGACATCCAACCTGGGCAAGCCAAACACGGTTGAGAGATGTCAGTCGTCCATGCAGCTCCGATGCAAAAGTCGGGATATGCCCCGGCCGACTTGCGCCCTCCGCGAGCCGGGCAGGGAATCCATCAATGCCAACTGGAGTCTGGAAATGACTGAAACCTCGATATCCCGATCGATCCGCCGCCTGTTCGCCAGTGGCGGCGCTGCCGGTCTGGCGCTGCTGGCGCTGCCGGCCGCGCTGCCCTTGTCGGCCCAGGCGCAGGAAGCCGCGCCCAAGCCGATCCAGCGCGTCGAAATCACAGGCTCGAACATCCGCCGCTCCGAGGCGGAGACCGCGTCCTCCGTCATCACCGTCAACCGTGCCGACATCGAGCGCTCCGGCAAGGCCACCGTGGCCGAGCTGCTGCAGACCCTGGCGGTCGACAACCAGGGCTCGGTGCCGGTCAGCTTCGGCAACGGCTTCGCCGCCGGCGCTTCCGGCATCTCCCTGCGCGGCCTGGGCGCGGCCTCGACCCTGGTGCTGCTGAACGGCCGCCGCATCGCGCCCTACGGCCTGGCGGACGACGGCCAGAAGCAGTTCGCCGACCTCAACATCATTCCGAGCGACGCCGTCGAGCGCATCGAGGTGCTGAAGGACGGCGCCTCGGCCATCTACGGCTCCGACGCCATCGCCGGCGTGGTCAACGTCATCCTGCGCAAGGACTACCAGGGCAACACGGTGCGCGTCTCGCGCGCCTTCACCCAGGACTGGGACGGCAAGCAGACCAACATCGCCTTCACCAAGGGCGTCGGCAGCCTCGACACCGACCGCTACAACTTCCTGTTCAGCATCGAATACAAGAAGTTCGACGAAATCTGGTACCGCGACCGCGCCGACCGCGACTGGATCGGCCGGGTCGACCTGCGGCCCTGGGGCTATTCGTCCGAACAGGCCCTGGGCGGCACCGGCGCCATCGTTCCCGGCAGCGGCACCGCCGGCAGCGCCATCAACGGCAACGTGCACCCGGTGGGCTCGACCGGCGACTACGTCAACCGCGGCACCCTGATCCCGGCCGCGGCCTGCTCGAACTTCACCAGCCACCCGCAGGGCGACCCCGGCGGCGGCTGTCTGATCGATGCGCCCCAGCTCTACAACCAGCTGATCCCGAAACAGGAAAACCTGAGCTTCTTCGCGCGCGGCACCTTCCAGGTCACGCCGGACATCCAGGCGTACAGCGAGCTCAACTACTACACCAGCCAGACCAGCACCTCGACCACGCCGTCCACGGTCAGCGGTTCGGTCGGTTTCCCGGGCGGTCCGGTCAACAACGGCATCGTCCGCCTCGGCCCCACCCATCCGGACAATCCCTTCCCCGGCACACCCGCCACCCTGCGCTACCTGGCCGCCGACGTCGGTCCGCGCACCGCCCGTCTCGACGGCAACTTCATCCGCTGGATCGGCGGCGCCAAGGGCAGCAACTACGGCTGGGACTGGGACACGGCGATCCTGTTCTCTCACAACCACGTCAACAACACCCAGAACGGCTTCCTGCAGCGCGACGTCGCCTTCGCCCTGCTCGACCCGAGCGCGGCGAACGTCGCCGCCGCCCGCGCCGGCAGCCCGGCCTATGCGGCCCTGCCGCCGGGCACCGTCTGGCGCATCGGCGAGAACGCCGGCCTGAACTCGCCGGCGCTGTATGCGGCGCTGTCGCCGACGATCGGCAACCGCGCCAACACCAAGATGGTGCAGGGCGACGTCAAGGCCACGCGCGAATTCGACGGCATTCCCTACCTGGCAGGAAAGCTGGGCCTGGCACTGGGCGCCGAATGGCGCCACGAGGCGACCGAGCTGCAGCCGACCAGCGGCACGGAGCGCGGCAACATCATCGGCCTCGGCTATTCCGCCTACGAAGGCGCGCGCAACGTGTTCGCCCTCTACGGCGAGGCGCTGGTGCCCCTGCCCTACAAGGTCGAAGCTTCGCTGGCCCTGCGCTGGGACCACTTCACCGACGTCGGCAACTCCTATACACCGAAGGCCGGCCTGAAGTGGACGCCGGTGCGCGAGTTCGCCCTGCGCGGCACCTTCGCGCGCGGCTTCCGTGCGCCGAGCTTCGCCGAGAACGGACGCGGCGGCCTGGCCGCGTACTCGACCGCCGCCGACCCGGTGCGCTGCGCCCTGGGCATCGCCAGCGCCTGCAACCCGGCCTCGGTCGCCCTGATCACCTCGCCCAACCCCAAGCTGTCGCCCGAGCGCTCGCGCAACTACTCACTGGGCGTGATCTGGGATCCGCTGCCGCGCACCAGCATCTCGGTCGACTACTGGAAGATCAAGCGCAAGAACGAGATCAACCAGGAACAGGTCGCCTCCGCCATCGCCGCCGGCAGCGTGGCGCGCGACCCCACCAACGTCAGCGCCATTCCCGGCGACCCCGGCCCGATCACCGCGGTGCTGACGCGCTACGTGAACTCGAACCAGACCAAGGTGCGCGGCCTCGACGTCGATGCGCGCTACGCCCAGCGCCTGCCGGACGACTACGGGCTGGCGACCGTCGACGTCAAGTACACCCGCCTGTTCGAATGGCTGCGCACCGAGCAGGACGGCAGCAGGACCGAGTACGCCGGCACCCACGGCAACTGCGACGTGACCAACTGCACCGGCACACCGGACAACAAGATGAACCTGCGTTTCGGCTGGGAGCGCAACGACTGGCGGGTCTCCCTCAACGCCAACTTCCGCGGCCGGATCCAGAACACCCTGTTCCGCGGCGACGCCTGCGCAGTGACCTTCGACAGCGGCGCCAACGCCCCGAACGGCAGCTGCGAACTGCCCTCGTTCACGAGCTGGGACCTGGTGGCACGCTGGAAGCCGCTGAAGGATTGGGAGGTCTTCGGTTCGATCCAGAACCTGTTCGACAAGGTCGCGCCGCTCGACCCGCTGACCTACGGCGCCCAGTCGTACAACCCGCTCGACTTCGAAGGCGCGCGGGGGCGCTTGTTCACGCTGGGGGCGCGGTATACTTTCCAGTGAGCGGCTGATACACCGCGCAAAAACAAAAATGCCCGCAGCGATGCGGGCATTTTTCGTGTGGCGGGGGCTGTCGATCAAGCCGTACCACCCACCGTCACGCCATCGATGCGCAGGGTCGGCTGGCCCACGCCCACCGGGACGCTCTGGCCTTCCTTGCCGCACACGCCCACGCCGGAGTCCAGGCGCATGTCGTTGCCGATCATCGAGATGCGGTTCATCACGTCCGGGCCGTTGCCGATCAGGGTCGCGCCCTTCACCGGATAGGTCACCTTGCCGTYCTCGATCATATAGGCTTCGCTGGCCGAGAACACGAACTTGCCGTTGGTGATGTCGACCTGGCCGCCACCGAAGTTGACCGCGTAGATGCCGTTCTTGACCGAGGCCAGGATCTCCTGGGGATCCTTGTCGCCGGCCAGCATATAGGTGTTGGTCATGCGCGGCATCGGCAGGTGGGCGAAGGATTCGCGGCGCGCGTTGCCGGTGACCGGCATCTTCATCAGGCGCGCGTTCATGGTGTCCTGGATATAGCCCTTCAGGATGCCGTCCTCGATCAGCGTGGTGCACTGGGTCGGGTTGCCTTCGTCGTCCATATTGAGCGAGCCGCGGCGGTCCTTCAGGGTGCCGTCGTCGACCACGGTCACGCCCTTGGCGGCGACGCGCTGGCCGATCATGCCCGAATACGAGGACGAGCCCTTGCGGTTGAAGTCGCCTTCCAGGCCGTGGCCCACCGCTTCGTGCAGCAGCACGCCGGGCCAGCCCGGGCCGAGCACGACGGTCATCGGACCGGCCGGGGCCGGACGCGCCTCGAGGTTGACCAGGGCCGCCTGCACGGCTTCGTCGGCATATTTGTCCAGCAGCTCGTCGCTGAAATAGCTGTAGTCGTAGCGGCCGCCGCCGCCGGACGAGCCCATCTCGCGGCGGCCGTCCTGCTCGGCGATGACGGTGACGGACACGCGCACCAGCGGACGGATGTCGGCCGCCAGCACGCCGTCGCTACGCACCACCAGCACCACGTCGTATTCGCCGGCCAGGCCGGCCATCACCTGCACCACGCGCGGATCCTTGGCGCGCGCGATCTTCTCGATGCGCTCGAGCAGTTTCACCTTGGCGGTGGCGTCGAGGGAATTCAGCGGATCGTGCGGCAGGTAGAGCGAGCGGCCGCCGCTCGGCTGGATGCTGGAGGCGACCTTCACGCGGCCGGCGCCGGCACGGGCGATGGTGCGGGTGGCCGCGGCGGCGTCGAGCAGCGCGGCCTGCGAGATCTCGTCGGAATAGGAAAAGGCGGTCTTGTCGCCGGACACGGCGCGCACGCCCACGCCCTGGTCGATCGAGAAGCTGCCGCTCTTGACGATGCCCTCTTCCAGGCTCCAGCCTTCGCTCTTGGTGAACTGGAAGTACAGGTCGGCATAGTCGACCTTGTGCGTGAACATCGTTCCGAGCGTGGTGATGAGCTTGCCTTCGTCGAGCCCGAACGGCGTCAACAGCACGTCGCGCGCGACGGCGAGGGAGGAAAGATTCGGTTCGAATGGCTTCATGTTCAGGTCTTTCTGGTAAGGATAGGGGCATTTTGCCATATCGCGCCGGCGTTCGCGTTTGGCTGCGTTCGCGTGGGCACGGTGTGCCCACGCACGACCATGATTACAGTTTGCGGTGTTTCAGCGCGGGCAGGCTCTGACGGACTTCGGCCAGGACGTTCGTATCGATCTCGCCGACAACCACGCCTTCACCCTCCGGCAGCTGGCCGATCACCTCGCCCCAGGGCCCGATCAGCATGCTGTGGCCGAAGGTGCGGCGGCCGTTGCGATGGGTGCCGCCCTGGGCCGAGGCCAGCACATAGCACTGGTTTTCGATGGCGCGGGCGCGCAGCAGCACTTCCCAGTGGGCCATGCCGGTGGTATGGGTGAAGGCGGCCGGCACCACGATCAGGGCGACCTCGCCCATCGCCCGGTACAGTTCCGGGAAGCGCAGGTCGTAGCAGACCGACAGGCCGACCTTGCCGAACGGCGCTTCGAAGCTGCCGACGGCTTCGCCGGGCACGATGGTGCGCGCTTCGTCGTAGCTCTCCTGGCCGCGGGTGAAGCCGAACAGGTGGATCTTGTCGTAACGGCTGGCCGGCTTGCCTTCCGGATCGTAGACCAGGGTGGTGTTGAGGACGCGGCCCGCTTCCGGCGACACCAGCGGCAAGGTGCCGCCGATCAGCCAGAAACCGTGCTCGCGCGCCTGCGCCGCCATGAATTCCTGGATCGGGCCCTGGCCCGCCTGTTCGGCGTGGCCGACCTTGTCCGAATCCGACATGCCCATGATCGGCCAGTACTCCGGCAGGGTCACCAGCTTCGCGCCCTTGCCGGCGGCTTCCGCCAGCAGGCGGCGCGCGGTTTCCAGGTTTTCGTCGACGTCCGGTGAGGACACCATCTGCACTGCTGCGACTGTCGTCTTGCTCATCATTGGCCTTTCTTCTTCGCGGTTTGCGCAGGCGGCGCCGGATTGCCCGCGACGGTGGCCGCCGCATTCGCCGCCTGGGTGTCGAGCTTGATCACATTGGGCGACTTCCACGGACCGGTCACCTGCATGTGGTAGGTCAGCGCCTTCATCACCGGCGCCCTCAGGAAGAGCTGGGCCAGGTAGCTGCCCAGGCCGATGACGGGGTTGACCGCCAGCGCGTACACCAGCGGTCCGGTGCCGAGGTTGAATTCCGGGATCACCACCACGTGCAGGTTGGTCGATTCGTTGGCGATGTCGGCGCTGCCGTCCATCAGCACCGTGGCCGCCACCCCGTGCATTTTAAGATTATCGGTGTGCACCACCCCGCGCGAGATCATGGCGTTGGCGGTGATGCCGTCGAAGGCCAGGCCTTCCGAGAACACGTCGTGGAAGTCGAGCTTGAGCATGCGCGGCAGCATCTGCAGGCTCAGCACGCCGAGCAGCTTGGCCGCGCCCGGGTCCTTCTTGAGGAACTGGCCGTCCTCGACGTTCATCTGCAGCTGGCCCGAGAGGCTCGGGATGTCGAGCGAATACGGCAGCCCGGCCCAGGAGATGTCGCCCGACAGCGAGCCCTTGCCGCGGCGCAGGGTGCCGGGGAAGCCGAGGCGGTCGAGCAGGCGGCCGGCATCGCTGATGTCGAGATTGAAGTTGAGCGCGGTATTGCTCTTGCCGTCGCGCGTCAGCCAGCGTCCGTTGGCCTTCAGCTGGCCGTCCGGATTGGTGATGGCCAGCCGCTCGATGCGCCATTCGCGCCCGGCCAGGGCCTGGGCATTGCTGGCCACCAGCTCCAGGCGGCCGAACTGCTTGTCGAACAACTCGAAGCGCTCGGCCACGATGTCCAGGCCCGGGATGTTGGCGCCCGGGTCCTTGCCCGCTTCCAGCAGATCCTTGACTTCCCTGGCCGAGGATTCCGGGATGTCCAGCGAGGCCAGGCGCGCCGTCACCTTGCCCGACAGTTGGCCGTTCCGGGCTTCATCCCAGGTGACCCAGCCGGTGATCTGGCGCGAATCGACGCTCGCCTGCCACACGCCCGGCTGGTGCGACACGCCCAGCACCACGTCGTGCAGCGAGCGCTCGCCGATCACCAGTTCGCCGGCGCGCGCGCCGATCAGGTCCGGCACCACGTACTGGGCCATGCCGCCGCCGGCATCAAGCGAAGCCGCGCCCTGGCCGGATGCCTCGGCAGATCCGGCGATGCTCGATGCCGCCGCCAGCCAGCGGTCGACGTTCACCGATTTCATGTCGACGTTGATCATCATGCCGCTGTCCGGCTCCGGCGCCGGCACGTTCACGCCGATGCCGCCGCGTTTGACGATCCAGGGACCGTGGGGCTGGCGCTCGCGCACGTAGCGCGCCGCCATCGTGCTGCCGAGGGCGACGCGGATCTCGTCGTGGGCCACGCCGTTTTCCCCAGTCGGCTGGCCGGTGAGGGTGAAGTGCAGCGGCAGCGCGTCGGCGGCCGGCTTGTTCAGCGGGGCCGGCAATTCGACGCCGAGGCCGGCCAGGTTCGAGTCGAGCACGATCTGGGCCTGGCGGTCCCTGACCGTCACCGAGCCGCCGAAGCGGGCGCCGCCGGACAGCTTGCCGGCCAGGCGCTGCAGGGCCGGCAGCGAGCTCGTCGCGCGCATGCCATCGGCGGTGGCGGTGCCGGCCATGCGGATCACGATGGCGCCGTCGCGCTGGGTGCCGCCGGACAGCTGCAGCGGCCCGCCCAGGAAGCTGGCGCCGATGCCGTTCAGGTTCACGCCGTGTTCGGTGAATTCGACCTTGCCGAGCGCGGCCTGGACCGGCGGCAGTTCCGGGAACAGGGTGATGTCGTTGTTCTGCAGCTGCAGCGCGCCTTGCACCTTGGTCTCGTGCAGGTCCGCCAGCGGCAGGTGCAGTTTCAGGCCCAGGCGCGCGCCGCCGGTGCCCTTGGTGTTTTCCGTGAAGTGGCCGATCCATTCCAGCACCGGGCTGCTCGCCACGTAGCGCAGGAATTCCTGCAGCTGGCCGGCGGCGGTGCCGTCGATGTCGAGCATCGACGCGTGGGCGCCCAGTTCGGGGATCACGGCGCGCACATTGCTCAGGTTCAGGCCGAGGGTGCGGGCGGTCTCGGCACGGATTTCCATGCGCGCGCGGTCGAACACGATGGAGCCGTTGATGTTCTCGGCCAGAGGCCACAGCGGGGTCTTGCCGTCGGCCGCGCGGTGGGTCGGCGCGTACTCGAGCTTGCCGTTGTCGATGCGGCCGCTGACGCGGAATTCGCCGCGCGCGCGCTCGGCCGCGGTGTCGCCGTGGAAGGGGAAGTGGGCGAGTTCGCCGCGCAGGCGCACCCTGGCGTCGCGCAGGGTGCCGCCCTGCAGCGCGCCGGTCAGCCAATCGCGCAGGCCTTCGTGGGTCACCAGCGGCAGCCAGCGGCCGATGGTGGCGATGTCGAAGCCGTCCACGGTGCCGGAAAAGTCGGCGCTGCCCGGGCCCTTGACGCCGTCGCGGTGTTCGTTCAGCGGCAGCAGGTGGCGGCCCGACAGCGAGCCCTTCAGGCTGCCCCGGGTGAAATTGAAGCCGTCGACTTCGACCAGCAATTGATCGTCCTGCGGGTAGGACCAGCGCGCGCGCAGGCCCAGATCGTCGAACGGCAGGTCGGCTTCCGCGAACCAGGCCGGCAGCGCCAGCGCCATCTTTTCGGAGGCGATGTTCAGGCTGCCGCCGCGGTCGCTGGCGTCGATGCTGCCGCTCAGGTTACGTACGCCCGGCACCGCCGCGCGCGCCGGGCGGGCCGGGTTGGCGCCCTCGGCCGGCTGGGCCGGACGCGCCGCCAGCGGCTCGATGCCGAAACCGTCGACCTGGCCGCGCAGGCGCCAGGCGGCCGGCCGCGGCAGGCTGCCATCCCATTCGGCGTCGACGTCGGTCAGGCGGCCGCGCGGCGCCAGCGCGGTCAGCAGTTCGCGCAGCTGCGGCGCCAGCGGCATCTGGGCCGCCAAGGTGGCCAGGGCGCCAAGGTCGACCTGGTCGGCACGCACCTCGAAGCGCTCCGGCTTGCCGTGCGCCGCCGGACGCCAGGTCTCGCTCAGCGTGGCCGGGGGCAGCACCACGCCGTCGCGGGTGACGACCGCGAAATTCTCGACCCCGATGCTGTGGCCGAGCGCGCCGAAGGTCGGCTTGCCTTCCTGGACGCCGGGCTTGATCTCTTCGCGCGCCGACAGCCGTCCGGAGACCCGCGCCAGCTGCAGCGGCGGCGCATCGGCCGCCAGGCGGGCACTGACCCCGGCCAGCGCGAGGTCGGCGGTAAAGCCGGCCAGGCGGGCCTGGTCGAAATTGATCCAGGCGCGCACCGAGCCGCGGCCGGCATCGACGTTGAAGGGATAGCTGATGTACTGCTTCCAGCTGGCCAGGTCGGTATTGCGCAGGTCGGCGTACAGCTCGCCCTTCCAGCGGCTGGCGTCGGAGGCCTTGGCGCCGAAGGCCGGATGAGTGAAGCGGACGCGCACGTCGAGCGGATCGGAGACCCCGGCCGGCGGCGTGGCACGCAGGGCCAAACGGTGCGCCTTCCAGCGGTTTTCCAGCACCATGGTGAGGTTCGACAACTGCAGCACGGGTGCGCCGCGCAGCTCGTCGGTCCAGGACAGGCGGCCCTCGCGCACCACGATCTCGTGCTGGCGCAGCAGCCAGTCGGCGCCGCCGCCGCCCTCCTCCTTCTTCTGCTTCGGGTCGATGCGCACGCCGGCCACCCAGAACACGCCGTCCGCAGTGCGGCGCACGTCGAGCTCGGGACGGTTGATTTCCAGGCTCTCGAAGCGCGGCTCGGCGGCCACCACCGACCACCAGGACAGGGTCGCCGATACCGAGGGCAGCGCCAGCAGCTGGCGCCCTTCGCGGTCGCGCAGGTGGACGTCGCCGAGGAAGAGGCTGGGATGCAGTCCGCGCCAGGAGGCGTAGACGCGGGCGATCGTGACCTGGTTGCCGAGCACGCGGCTGGCGGCGCGCTCGATGTCGGGCTTGTACAGGTCGATGTTCGGCAGCACCGCCCAGCGCAGCGCCAGGAACAGCAGCATGAAGGTGAAATAGGCGAGCAGGACCGCCTTCACCGTGAAGCCGAGCACATGGTGCGAAGCCAGGTTGGCATAGCGGTAGGCGGCCTGCAGGCGGTGCCAGCGCTCGGACAGCGGCAGGTGGGCGTGGGCCGCAGGCGAATCGGACGCGGGGCCGGATGCGGATTCGGAAGGCGCAGGCGCATCCGCGACACGGGCGTCTGCCGCGTGCCGGTCCTCGTCCTCTCGTCCGCCCTGCTGTTCCGGGTTGTGCATCAGGATGCTCAAATAAAGGCTTCGCCGTAAATTATTTCATCAATAAGAGAAGCGCTTGCAACAATCGCGGCGTCTACCTTACCATCACGCTGACCCAGGGCAGCATGGCGGGCAATTTTACCGCATAGCACGCCTCCCGGAACGTAGAAACTCGCCTGGATCCGCCCTATGAATTCCCCCGCAAGCGCATCACGCTTCTTTCAACGCTGGCTCGGCGCCGATGCCACACGGGCCGAACGGCTTGCGGCCCTGGCCGAATTATCGCTGTCCTCCCTCGATTTCGGCGCAGCACTGGAGCGTGAAGCCAGCGCCGGCCCGAATGGCGCGAGGCTGCCGCTGGGCCGGGCGATGCGCCGCCTGCGCAATCTTTTGATCTGCGCCATTATCGAGCGCGACCTCGACGGCAGGGCCGACCTCGACGAAGTCGTCACCGCCATGAGCCGCTTCGCCGACTTCGCCGTGCAATCCCACCTGGCCGAGCTGATGGATGAGATGACCGCCATCCACGGCATCCCGGTCGGGGCCGAATCCGGGCGTCCCCAGCAGATGATGGTGCTGGCGATGGGCAAGCACGGCGGCGGCGAGCTCAATGTCTCGTCCGACATCGACCTGATCTTCGTCTACCCGGAAGACGGCGACACCCAGGCCGGGCCGGGCCAGCGCTCGCTGTCGAACCACGAGTTCTTCATCCGCCTCGGCAAGAAGCTGATCGCCGCGCTGTCGGAAATCACGGAAGACGGTTTCACCTTCCGGGTCGACATGGCGCTGCGCCCGAACGGCAAGTCGGGGCCGCTGGCGGCCAGCCTGAACATGGTCGAGGACTACCTGATCGTCCAGGGCCGCGAGTGGGAGCGCTACGCCTGGGTCAAGGCGCGCGCCGTCAGCGGCGACCCGCTGGATATCGAGCTGCTTACCGCCATCGTCCGCCCCTTCGTGTTCCGGCGCTATCTCGACTTCGGCGTGATCGATGCGATCCGCACCATGCACGCCCAGATCCGCGCCGAGGTCAACCGCCAGGAGCGCCTGCACCCTGAACGCAGCGACAACGTCAAGCTGGGCCGCGGCGGCATCCGCGAGATCGAATTCCTGGCCCAGGTGTTCCAGCTGATCCGCGGCGGGCGCGACCCGGCGCTGCGCGAACGTTCGACCCGCAAGACCCTGCGCCTGCTGGCCGAGCGCGAGCTGCTGCCGCCGGAGACGGTCGAGCGCCTGCTGGAGGCCTATACCTTCCTGCGCAACCTCGAACACCGCCTGCAATACCTGGAAGATGCCCAGACCCATACCCTGCCGGTCTCGCCCGACGACCGGCTGACGGTGGCGCGCATGATGGGCCTGCCGGACGAAGCCACTCTGCTGGCGCGCCTGAACGAGCAGCGCGCCTATGTGGCGGCCCAGTTCGACGCCATCTTCGCCGACAAGGCCGCGGGCGCCGAGCCGGCCGACCCGGCGGCCTCCTTCGGCCCCGCCATGAGCGACCCGGAAAACGGCGAGGCGATCGCCCAGCAGCTGGCCGCCCTCGGCTTCGACCGGCCGGAAGAAGCGGCCGCCCGCCTGGTCGCGACCTGGCACGCGCCGCGCCTGCAGACCCTGCCGGAAGCCAGCCGCAACAAGCTGGCGGCGCTGGTCAACACGGCCCTGCCGCAGATCGCCGCCGTGGTGCGCGAAGCCGGCCTGGGCAGCCATGCCGCCACCCTCGGCCGCCTGCTCGACTTCTTCGAGGCGATCGCGCGCCGCGCGGCCTACCTGTCGTTGCTGATCGAGTATCCGCACACGCTGGACCGCGTGATCCGCATGATCAACGCCAGCGGCTGGGCCGCGACCTTCCTGACCCAGCACCCGATCCTGCTCGACGAGCTGCTGGACGACCGCGGCACGACCACCGACTGGACCGGGGAACTCACCGCCCTCGCCGCCAGCCTGGCCGGCCAGCTCGACGCCGCCGCGGGCGACACCGAGCGCCAGCTCGACATCCTGCGCGAAGCCCACCATGCCCAGCTGTTCCGCCTGCTGGCGCTGGACCTGGCCGGCGAGCTCTCGGTCGAGCGCCTGGCCGACCACTTGTCGGCGCTGGCCGACCTGATCGTGCTTGAAGTCGTCAAGCGCGCCTGGCTCACCCTGCCCCGCCGCCACCGCGAGGTGCCGCGCTTCGCCGTGATCGCCTACGGCAAGCTGGGCGGCAAGGAGCTCGGCTATGTGTCCGATCTCGACGTGATCTTCCTGTTCGACGACGACGACCAGGACGCGCCCGGCAACTATGCCAAGCTGGCCCAGCGCTTCATCACCTGGATGACGACGCACACCCCGGCCGGCATCCTGTTCGATATCGACACCGCCCTGCGCCCGGACGGCGCCAGCGGCATGCTGGTCTCGACCGTTTCCGCCTTCGAGCGCTACCAGCGCAGCTCGGCCTGGATCTGGGAGCACCAGGCCCTCACCCGGGCCAGGTTCTGCGCCGGCGACGCCGACATCGGCGCCCGTTTCGAAGCCATCCGCGAGGAAGTGCTGCGCCAGGACCGCGGCACGCGCGAGGCCGAGCTGCGCGACGAGGTGGTCAGGATGCGCAAGCGCATGCACGACGCCCACCCCAGCCACAGCGACCATTTCGACCTGAAGCAGGACGATGGCGGCATGATCGACATCGAATTCATCGTCCAGTACCTGGTCCTGCGCCATTCCCACGCCCATCCCCAGCTCACGGCCAACAAGGGCAATATCGCCCTGCTGCGCATGTGCGGCGAACTCGGCCTCATCGATCCCTCCCTGGCACAGGGCGCCGCCGACGCCTACCGCGTCATGCGCCGGCTCCAGCACCAGGTGCGCCTGCAGGGCCAGGAGCAGGCCCGTGTCGACCCCGCCCTCGTGGCAGCCCACGCCGATGTGGTTTTACGCCTGTGGCGCGCCTGTTTCGGCTGAGATCCCGCGAAATTCCGACTCGTTTATGCACGCAGCATAAACAATAGACGTCAATCTTGATATTTCCCCAAGACAAACAGTCAAGGTTGAACGTTGCGCAAAAGTGACAAAGCGCTAAGAAATAGCGCTCTCACGCTGCATTTCTATTGTGCCAGCTTTGCAAAGCATAAACCCGATGACACACTGCACAGGCTGGTTTCCAGCTGTTCGGAAACAATTCTCACGCGCAATTCTTTGTGAGAATTCGGCTGCTTGCGTAACGTGAAATGTTTCAAAAGAACATTAGTATTTACGCAAATTTGCAACAAAATTATTTATCCTCCGGAAACGATTGACATCTGGATCCGGCAAATGATTTTATTGTTGTTTTGGAATGTATGTACTCTGCACATCGTTTCAAATAAGCCGCGACAACGACGGCATTCTTCACGGTTTGCTCGATCAGTCCACCGTGCCCTAACCCTAGGAGTTTTGCAATGATGATGGAAAAAGTCTTATCCCGGTCGATCCGCCTGATCTGTCTGGGTGGCGTTGCCCTCAGTGTAAACGCCACGTATGCACAGGAAATGCAGACGCAGCAGGGACAGAACCAGAGCGGTGCCGCCCAGCAGCAGGCTGCCGCGACGCCCCAGGCGCAGGCGCAAGCCCCGGCGGCGATCCAGCGTGTGGAAGTGACCGGTTCGCGCATCGCTTCGCCGAACGCCGATTCGCCGTCGCCGCTGCAGGTGCTGTCGGCGGCCGACATCGCCGCCTCCGGCGCCACCAACCTGCAGCAGGTGCTGCTGGAAAACCCGACCATGGGCTCGCCGGCGATCAGCCGCACCAACTCGGCTTTCCAGACCGCCAGCGTGGGCGTGTCCACCGTCGACCTGCGTAACCTTGGCATCTCGCGTACCCTGGTGCTGGTCAACGGCCGCCGCTTCGTTTCCGGCATCCCGGGCGAATCCGMAGTCGACCTGAACTCCATCCCGACCGACTTCATCGAGCGCGTCGAACTCCTGACCGGCGGCGCCTCCGCAGCCTACGGCTCCGACGCCGTGGCCGGCGTGGTCAACATCATCACCAAGCGCAACTTCAACGGCCTGCTGCTGGACGCCCAGGCCGGCCAGAGCTCCCACCATGACGACCTGAAGCGCAAGTTCTCGCTGACCTTCGGCACCAGCAACGACGACGGCTTCCTGATGGGCCACCTGGGCTTCACGCGCCAGGGCCAGGTCTGGTCGCGCGACCGCGAAGCCTCGGCGATCGACCAGAACTCGAAAATGATCAGCACCCGCAATCCGGCCGACGCTTTCACGCCGATCCGCCCGTTCTACTCGAGCTATGCACCGCAGGGCCGCTTCTTCCATGATACCGGCAGCTATACTTACGATGCGCAGGGCAACGTCATTCCGTGGAACCAGAACGGCACCAACGGCGTCGGCGCGACCGGTTTCAACCGCTCCTTCTACCGCTCGATCGCCGTGCCGGTCGACCGCTACCTGTTCGCCACCAACGGCGAGCTGAAGATCACGGAGCGTACCCGCGCCTTCATGGAAGGCACCTATGCCTCCAGCCGCGTGTCCTCGACCATCGAGCCGTTTGCACTGGGCGCGGAAAATATCTTCCCGACCACCGGCCAGGTCCCGGCCGCCTCCATGGTCAACGGCAAGCTGGTGAAGAATCCGCTGGTGCCGCAGTACCTGTACGACCGCATCAGCGACACCGACGGCGACGGTATCCCGGACTACTACTTCACCCGCCGCCTGTCGGAAGTCGGCACCCGCAGCAGCACCGCGGACCGCGACACCTTCCGCTTCGTCACCGGCCTCAAGGGAGACTTCGATGCCTGGAAGACCTGGAACTACGAAGTGTACGGCGCCTACGGCCAGACCAAGGAAGCCCAGCAGTCGACCGGCCAGGTCAATGTCCTGAACTTCGCCAACGCACTGCAGGCGATTCCGGGCGAGAACGGCGGTCCGCCGGTCTGCGCCAGCGCCGATGCGCGCGCCCAGGGTTGCGTGCCGATCAATATCTTCGGCTTCAACAGCATCACGCCGGCCGCGCTGGCCTATGTCACCGCACCGGGCTCGCTGGTGACCCGCACCACCCAGAAGCTGGTGGGCGGCCAGATCAACAGCGAAATCTGGGACCTGCCGGCCGGCCCGCTAGGCATCGCCGCCGGTTTCGAATGGCGCAAGGAACATTCGGAAGCCGTTCCGGATGCCCTGACCCAGGCCGGCCTGAACGCCGGTAACGCGACCCCGCCGACCTCGGGCGACTTCAGCGTCAAGGAAGTCTTCGTCGAAACCCGCGTGCCGGTGCTGAAGGGCCTGCCTTTCGTCAAGGAACTGAACTTCCTGGGCGCCTTCCGCCACGGCGACTACTCGTCGGTGGGCAGCACCAACAGCTGGAACGCCGGCTTCGAATGGTCGCTGGTCGACGACGTCAAGTTCCGCGGCACCCGTTCGCTGTCGACCCGCGCGCCGAACATCAACGAGCTGTACCAGGCCCCGAGCCAGGACTTCCCGTCCGGCATCGTCGACCCCTGCCTCGGCGTGACCGCGACCTCGAACGCAACACCGTATGACGCACTGTGCCGCGCCGCACCGGGCGTCTCGGCGAACATCGCCGCCAACGGCAGTTTCACGCAGAACCAGGCCGACCTGCAGGGTATCAGCGGCTTCAACCGGGGTAACCCGAACCTGAAGGCGGAAAAAGGCCGGTCGACCACCGTCGGCGTGGTCTGGACCCCGCGTTCGATCGACGCGCTGAAGCGTTTCACCTTCACGGCTGACTACTTCAACATCAAGATCGCCGATGCGATCGTGAGCACCGATCGTGCGTTCATCCTGACGAGCTGCTACAGTGGTTCGAACCCATCGTTCTGCCAATTCATTACCCGCCGCCCGGCAGCCACCGGCAACAACAGCGCCGGCTCGCTGCAATATATCGACACCGCCGTGTCGAACAGCGGTACGCTCGGCACCGAGGGTATCGACCTGACGGCTTCCTGGAATGACCGCGTCGGCCCTGGCCGTCTGTCGACCAAGCTGGCGTACACCTATGTGAAGCAGGGCTACACCACGCCGCAACCGAATTCCGACCGCAATCAGTTCGCCGGCGAACTGGGCGCGCCGAAGAACAAGGCACTGTTCGACATCGGCTACAAGTGGAACCAGCTCAGCGTGAGCGCGACCATGACCTACCTCGGCCGCTCTTCGCTGGATGACCAGTTCCTGGCTGGCTTCAAGCTGCCGGCGAACTCGATCAAGGTCGGCTCGCGTACCTACACCGACCTGCAGGCATCGTGGGCCCTGATGAAGTCGACCGAGCTGTACTTCGGCATGAACAATGCGTTCAACCAGAAGGCGCCACCGATCATCAGTGGCCTGCCGGGCGACAGCACCGGTACCGAAACGGATGCCAGCACCTACGATCCGATCGGCCGCCGTTACTACGCAGGTATCCGCGTGAAGCTCTGATCGCTTCCCTGCGGGGATGATCCAGGAACGCCGGGTTCGCCCGGCGTTTTTTTATTCGCGGTTATCATAGAGGGATGCCGGCGCAGGGCCGGCCATCACACTCTATATACATGGTCATCAAACTCAAGAACGACAAGGACATCGCCAAGATGCGCGTTGCCGGCCGCCTGGCCGCCGAGGTGCTCGACATGATCTCCGAACACGTGGTGCCCGGCGTCTCCACCGAGGAGCTCGACCGGCGCTGCAACGAATACATCCGCAAGGTGCAGAAGGCGACCCCGGCCAACGTCGGCTACCACGGCTTCCCGAAAACCCTGTGCACCTCGGTGAACGGCGTGGTCTGCCACGGCATCCCGAGCGAGAAGGACGTGCTGAAGGACGGCGACATCATCAACATCGACGTCACCGTGATCAAGGACGGCTGGCACGGCGACACCAGCCGCATGTACTTCGCCGGCACGCCCTCCCCCGAGGCGAAGCGCCTGGTCGACGTCACCTTCGAGGCCATGATGGCCGGCATCCGCGTGGTGAAGCCGGGCGCGCGCCTGGGCGACGTCGGCCACGCGATCCAGACCCTGGCCGAAAAGGCCGGCTATTCGGTGGTGCGCGAATACTGCGGCCACGGCATCGGCCGCGTCTACCATGAAGACCCGCAGGTGCTGCATTACGGCCGCCCGAACACCGGCCTGCTGCTGAAGGAAGGCATGATCTTCACCGTCGAGCCGATGCTGAACGCCGGCGACGCCGACGTCGAGCAGCTGGACGACGGCTGGACCGTGGTGACGGCGGACAAATCGCTGTCGGCGCAGTGGGAGCACATGATCGCGGTGACGAAGAGCGGCTTCGAGATCCTGACGCCCTGGCCGAAACGCTGACGGCAGCAAACGAAAAAAAGCCCGCGGACAAAATATCCGCGGGCTTTTTGCTGCCCGTCCGGCAAGCCGGACGGGTGGCTCAAGCAGGAATCACTTGAAGATGTAGCGTGCGCTCAGGCTGAAGTAACGGCCGTACGGGTTGTGCAGGGTTTCGTTGTAGCCGGAAGCCGTGTAACCCGGATCGTACGGAGCCTTCTCGTCGAAGATGTTCTGGATGTTCAGGCTCATGGTCCAGTTCTTCAGGCCGGTGTACGTGTAACCCAGGCCGAAGGTCAGCCATTCCTTGACTTCGCAGCGCGGGTAGTAAGTCGTGTACAGCGGGATGGTGTTGCTGCCCTTGGTGCTGTACTGGCAGAACGGCTGCGCGTAGGTGGTGTCGCCTTCCCAGATACGCAGGCGGGAAACCTTGCCCACGTAGTTGGCCGACAGGTTGACCGCGTGGTCGCCGTAGCGCCAGGTGGTCGAGACGTTGCTCTTCCAGCGCGGGGTCGCGCTGCCGGTCGACAGTGCCCAGTCGCGGACGCTCGGGAACGAACCGGCCAGGTTGTGGATCGGATCGCCGGCGAAGGTCTGGATGTAGAGGGTGTCTACATAGGTCGAACGCAGGGTGGTCGACAGCGAGCCCCACTGGCCAAGGTTCTGGCGCAGGTGGGCTTCGATGTCGGCGCCGCGCAGTTCGGTCATGCCCTGGTTCTGCCACGGCAGGAACAGCATGATCAGCGGGCCGGTACCCGGGATCGGCTTGCCGTTGGCGTCGGTGATGAAGTTGACCGGGTTGGTGTCGCGCACCACGTTGGCCGGCACGCGGTCTTCGTTCTTCAGTGCGTCATACGAGCTGCCCAGCACAATCTCGTTCTCGCGCTTGATGCGGTAGAAGTCCACCGACACGTCGAACTTGGTGCTCGGCGACCAGACGAAGCCCAGGTTGTAGCTCTTCGAGGTTTCCGGCTTCAGGTCCGGGTTGAAGCCGCCGGAGCCGCCCACGCTCTTGGCGCAGTCGGCGGTGGTGCCGTTGGGCTTCGGGGTGACCTCGTCTTCGTTGCAACGCTTCGGATCCCAGGTGTTGTTCAGGAAGAACTGGGCGCCGCCCGGCACGACCTGGCTCAGCGACGGTGCGCGGAAGCCTTCCGCGTAGGTGCCGCGGATTGCGAAGGTGTCGGTGACGGTCCACTTGCCGCTGATCTTCGGCACATAGTTCGTCTTCAGGTTCGGGTATTTGTCGGCGCGGCCGGCAAAATCGAACTCGAGGTTCTTCAGGACCGGCAGGCGCGCCTCGACGAAGGCCGACTTGACGTTGCGCTCGCTGTTCAGGATGGTATTGGCCAGGCCGTAGATCTGGCCGCTTGCCACCAGCGGATCCGGGGTCAGGTTGATCTTTTCCTTGCGCAGTTCGAAGCCGGCCGCGAAGCCGATTGCGCCGCCAGCCAGCTGGCCGAACTCGGTGGTGGCCTTGCCGTCCCACTGCGTGATCTGCGACATGTTGTGGGTGACCACGTCATGACCGATGGTCGGGTCGGCCGCCACCGAAGCGATCGAAGCGCCGGCGTTCAGCTTGCTCAGGGTCGGCAGGTAGAGACGGCCGTAGTTGGTGCTTTCGTTCTCGGCACGGTTCCACAGCAGCGCGGATTCCCAGTCCCAGCCGAAGTGCGTGCCCTTGACGCCGGCCAGCAGGCGCTTGCCCTCGTTGATGGCCTGCGAACCGCCGCGCAGGTTGACGAAGCGGTAGCCGAGCGAAGCGCGCGCATCCGGGAACGGGTTGTTCGGGTGGCCGATCGGCAGGATGGTCTGGTAGGAAGCACCCGGACCGTTGGCGRTCCAGTTGGTCACGACGCCGGTGCCGATGGTGATCGGCTCGCCGGTGTAGTCGCGGCGGGCGCGCGAATAGGCGATGTCCGCGAAACCGGTGACGTCCTTGCCCAGCTTCAGCTCACCGTGGGAGATGATGTTGGCATCGCGGCCATAGCCCTRGGCTTCCAGGTAAGGCGTGTTGTCGAAGTTACAGAAGGTGCGTCCCACCAGGGTGCTGGTCGGCAGCAGGCCATTGCCGGCAACGCTGCCGGTGATCTGTTGGCTGGCCGGGCAGCCCAGGTCGAACAGCATGTTGGTCGGACCGGTGGCCTGGGTCACGCCGAAGTTCTTGGAACCCTGACGGGTTTCCTTGTACATGGTCGGGTACTGCGACACCGAGCTGGCATACGGCGACAGGAAGCGGCCGTTCAGCAGCTTGAGCTGGTCGTATTCGACATCCTTGGCATCGCGGCGGGTGGTGCGATCACGCTGGTTCACGTCGGCGGTGATCATGAAGTTGTAGCCGTCGGTGTCCAGGTTGCCCTTGCCGAAGATGCCGTTGAAGCCTTTGCGGCGGAACAGGTTGTCGTCGTTCGCGCTGTAGCGTCCGGCGACTTCCACGCCTTCGTAGTTCTGCTTCAGGATGAAGTTGATGACGCCGGCGATGGCGTCGGAGCCGTAGACGGCCGATGCGCCGTCCTGCAGCACTTCGACGCGCTCGATGGCCGAGATCGGAATCGAGTTCAGGTCGTACAGGACCGAGTTGCCGTCGTTCGGGTCGGCATACGGGGCCGGGGTGACACGGCGGCCATTCAGCAGCACCAGGGTCGAGGACGAGCCCAGGCCGCGTAGCGAGGCGGTGGCCACGCCCTTGGCGAAGCCGGAGCCGCTCTGGAAGTCCTGAGCGCCGTCGGTACCCATCGACGGCACGAACTTCATCAGTTCGGATACGGACGCGGCACCGGTGTTCTTGATGTCCTGTGCCGTCATGACGGCGATCGGCGAGGAGCCTTCCGTGTCGGTGCGCTTCAGGTTGGAACCCGTCACGACGACTTTCTGGATGTGGCTGCCAGTCGTGGTTTCGGTAACTGCACTGCCACTGCCACTTACGGTTTGGGCGAACGTGATCGACGTTCCCCCGAGCGTCATCGCCACGGCGATGACGCTACGTTTCAGCATGAGTTGCTTGTTCAAGTTAATCCCTCGGCATCTAGTTGTTATATGCATCACGTGTATGCACATCAAGAGTGTCGCTGAGGAAAATATTTTTTTGTACTGATTTGTATCAAATTATTACAAGAAAATGTTCTTCGTTGTATTTTCGAAACATCTTTTTGCTAATGCAGTATTTACAACTAGCATAAAACAACGCCCCTGGACCGAATCTCACGGTCCAGGGGCGTTTTTACTTCCGGTTAAATCTAACCGATTATTTCGCGTTCATCAGCGCGACGGTGGTATCCAGCATGCGGTTGCTGAAGCCCCACTCGTTGTCGTACCACGAGGAGACCTTCACCAGACGGCCCGAGACCTTGGTCAGGGTGGCGTCGAAGTTCGACGAGGCCGGGTTGTGGTTGAAGTCGACCGACACCAGCGGCTCGGTGTTGTAGGTCAGGATGCCTTTCAGCGCGCCTTCCGAAGCGTCCTTCATGATCTTGTTGATTTCTTCGACAGTCGTGTCGCGCTTGGCGATGAAGGACAGGTCGACGATCGACACGTTGATGGTCGGCACGCGGATCGCGTAGCCGTCCAGCTTGCCGTTCAGTTCCGGCAGCACCAGGCCGACCGCGGCGGCGGCGCCGGTCTTGGTCGGGATCATCGACTGGGTGGCCGAACGGGCGCGGCGCAGGTCTTCGTGCATCACGTCGGTCAGCACCTGGTCGTTGGTGTAGGCGTGCACGGTGGTCATCAGGCCGGTTTCCAGGCCGATGGCGTCGTGCAGCGGCTTGACCAGCGGGGCCAGGCAGTTGGTGGTGCAGGAAGCGTTCGAGATGACGGTATCGGTGCTCTTCAGCACGTCCTGGTTCACGCCGAAGACGATGGTGGCGTCGACATCCTTGCCGCCCGGGGCCGAGATGATGACTTTCTTGGCGCCGCCCTTCAGGTGGGCCGACGCCTTTTCCTTGGTGGTGAAGAAGCCGGTGCACTCCAGCACCACGTCCACGCCCAGCTCGCCCCACGGGATTTCGGCCGGGTTACGCTGCGCGAACACGCGGATCTTGTCGCCGTTGACGATCATGGTATCGCCCTCGACCACGACGGTGCCCGGGAACTTGCCGTGGGTGGTGTCGTAACGGGTCAGGTGGGCGTTGTGCTCGGCGTTGCCGAGATCGTTGATCGCCACGATCTGGATGTCCTGCTTCTTGCCGCCTTCGTAGAAAGCGCGCAGCACGTTGCGGCCGATGCGGCCATAGCCGTTGATTGCTACTTTGATCGTCATGTTTACTCCTGATTGAAAAAAATCTTATCGTCGAAGCATAGCGCGAGACGCTTGCCGCGCAGGCCGTCTCCGGGCCCGCGCGGCATCTACATCAAAACTCAAACCAGCACGGACTTGACCTTGCCGACCACGTTCTCGACGGTGAAGCCGAAGTACTTGAACAGCACCGGGGCCGGGGCCGATTCGCCGAAGGTGTCGATGCCGACCACGGCGCCTTCCAGGCCGACGTACTTGTACCAGAAGTCGGTCACGCCGGCCTCGACGGCCACGCGAGGAATTCCCTTGCCGAGGACGGCGGCCTTGTAGGCGGCGTCCTGGCGGTCGAACACGTCGGTCGACGGCATCGAGACCACGCGCACGGCGATGCCCTGGCCGGCCAGCGTAGCGGCGGCGTTCACGGCCAGCTCGACTTCCGAACCGGTGGCGATCAGCACGGCGCGCGGATTGTCGGCGTCGCGCAGGATGTAGCCGCCCTTGGCGATGTTGGCCACGGTGGTGGCGTCACGCTCCATGAACGGCAGGTTCTGGCGCGAGAAGATCAGGGTCGACGGGCCGTCCTTGCGCTTCAGGGACTCGCCCCAGGCCACCATCGATTCGGTGGTGTCGCACGGACGCCAGTTGTCCAGGTTCGGGATCAGGCGCAGCGAGGACACGTGCTCGACCGACTGGTGGGTCGGGCCGTCTTCGCCCAGGCCGATCGAGTCGTGGGTGAACACGAACAGCGAGCGGATCTTCATCAGCGCGGCCATGCGCAGCGCATTGCGGCTGTAGTCCGAGAAGGTCAGGAAGGTCGCGCCGAACGGGATGTAGCCGCCGTGCAGGGCGATGCCGTTCATCATGGCGGCCATGCCGAATTCGCGCACGCCGTAGTTGATGTGGTTGCCCGGGGTGCCCGAACGGACCGGGATCGATTCCTTCCAGTTGGTCAGGTTCGAGCCGGTCAGGTCGGCCGAGCCGCCCAGGAATTCCGGCAGCACGCCGGCCAGCGCCTGGATCGCGTTCTGGCTGGCCTTGCGGGTGGCGATGGTTTCCTTCTTCTCCAGCGTCGCGGCGATGGCGGCGGCCAGGGTTTCCTCGAACTTGCCCGGCAACTCGCCCTTCATGCGGCGCTCGAATTCGGCGGCCAGTTCCGGGAATTGCGCGCGGTAGCCGTCGAACAGCTTGTTCCACTGGCCTTCGTCCTCGGCGCCTTTCTGCTTGTGGTCCCATGCTTCATAGATCGGGGCCGGGATGTCGAACGGGATCGCATCCCAAATCAGGTGTTCGCGCACGGCCGCCACTTCCTTCTCGCCCAACGCGGCGCCGTGCACCTTGTCGCCGCCCTGCAGGTTCGGCGAACCCTTGCCGATGATGGTCTTGCAGCAGATCAGGGTCGGACGGTCCGAGGTCTTGGCCTTGGCGATGGCGGCATCGACGGCTTCGACGCTGTGGCCGTCGACGTCCGGGATCACGTTCCAGCCGTAGGCCTCGAAGCGCTTCGGGGTGTCGTCGGTGAACCAGCCTTCGACCTTGCCGTCGATCGAGATGCCGTTATCGTCGTACAGCCAGATCAGCTTGTTCAGGCGCAGGGTGCCGGCCAGCGAGGCCACTTCGTGCGAGATGCCTTCCATCAGGCAGCCGTCGCCCAGGAAGGCGTAGGTGTGGTGGTCGACCACGTCGAAGCCCGGACGGTTGAATTCCTTCGCCAGCAGCCACTCGGCCAGCGCCATGCCGACTGAGTTGGCAATGCCCTGGCCCAGCGGGCCGGTGGTGGTTTCCACGCCCGGCGTGATATGCACTTCCGGGTGGCCCGGGGTCTTCGAGTGCATCTGACGGAAGTTGCGCAGGTCGTCCATCGACAGGTCGTAGCCCGACAGGTGCAGCAGCGAATAATGCAGCATCGAACCGTGGCCGTTCGAGAGCAGGAAGCGGTCGCGGTTCATCCACCCCGGATTGCCCGGATTGTGGCGATAGTGGCCGTCCCACAGCGCAACGGCGATCTCGGCCATGCCCATCGGCATGCCCGGGTGGCCGGAATTGGCTTTCTGGACGGCGTCCATCGCCAGCGCACGGATCGCGTTGGCCATCAGGGTGGTGGTTTGAACTGGTTTCATGGATGTGGTAAGTCTGAGGATTGGAAAGCGGTGGTGCTGCAATGCATGAGCACTGCTGGTCTTAACCGGGTATTTTACCAGAGCATGCCGGCGAAGCCTTAAAATGCCGACTTCTTATATAGAGAGCTTGCCGTTCATGCCACGTTTCTACTGCCCCCAGCCGCTCATCGAAGGCGCGATCGTCGACCTGCCGGAAGCCGTCGCCCACCACCTGCGCGTCGTGCGCCAGCAGCCGGGGGACGAGGTGGTGCTGTTCAACGGCGAAGGCGGCCAGGTTCGCGCGCGCCTGCGCGAGATCGGCAAGCGGCGCGCCAGCGCGGACGTGGTCGCCTTCGAGGACGTCGATGTCGAACTCCCCTACCCCGTCACCCTGGCCCAGGGCCTGCCCGAAGGCAGCACCAAGATGGACTGGATCGTCGAGAAGGCGGTCGAACTGGGCGTGGCCGCGATCCAGCCGCTGGCGGCGGCGCGCTCGGTGGTCAAGCTGTCGGGCGAGCGCGCGGAAAAACGCCAGGCGCACTGGGAAGGCGTGATCGTGGCCGCGTCCGAGCAGAGCGGCCGCAACCGGCTGGCGCGGCTGGCGCCACTGCAGGATTTCGGGCGCTATATCGCGCAGCCGCCGGACCAGCCGCGGATTTTACTGTCGCCGCGGGCGACGCAATCGCTGGCCGGCTGGGCGCGCGCCACCGCGCCGCAGCCCCTCACCTTCCTGATCGGCCCCGAGGGCGGTTTCAGTGTCCAGGAAGAGGATGCCGCCATCGCTGCCGGCGCACTGGCGTTGTCGATGGGGCCGCGGGTGCTGCGCACCGAGACCGCCGGGCTGGCGGCGCTGGCGACCTTGAACGCTGTCTGGGCTGAAGTATAAAAAAAGCCCACGGCGAACCGTGGGCTTGCGCTGGCCGGTCGGGCTCTCACCCGACCATGACAATTACTTGAACTTGTAGTTGTACTCGGCGCTGAACTTCATCGAACGCGGTGCCGAGAAATAGATCGGCATTTCGTACGTAGCGACGCGCGCGCTGTCGCTGTTGTAGCTTTCATCAACCTTGGTGACGGTCTGGCTGTTGAACACGTTGAAGATGTCCGCACGCAGCGACAGGCCTTGCAGGAACTTCGGACGGTAGGTCAGGTTCAGGTCGACAGTCTTTTCCCAAGGCAGGCGGCCGAGGGAACCACGCGGCGACAGCACATTGTTTTCGGCAACGTCGCCGAAGCAGTAGTGCGCGGCGCTGCTGTAGTCGCCACCGCGATGCAGCGGGTCGGTGCCGAAGCACGAGCGCGGACGGCCCGATGCCAGCAGCAGGTTGCCGCCGATGGCCAGTTCAGGCGTCAGGTCGTAGAAACCGAAAGCCTTGATCTGGTGCGTACGGTCGTTCGGCAGCAGGCCATCTGCGCCGATCATCTGCTCCGGGTAATCCCAGGTCTGGGTTGCTGCGACGTCGGCCTGGGCGGTCGAGGTATCCGACAGGGTCTGGCCTTCGGTATTACCCTTGTTGCGCGACAGGGTATAGGTCAGGCGTGCCCACCAGCCATTGCGGTACGGGTGCTCGAAGGTGAAGTCGAGTGCCGCGTACGAACGCGTCGGCTTGTCGAAGCCCAGGTCGGCCTTGCTCAGGTGAACCTGGGTGTAGTTCTTGTTGCCGGCATAGTCGACCAGGAAGTTGTTGTCTTCACCCGGATTGAACGTGGCGCAGCCGAAGCCGGCATAGTTCGAGGTGTCGATGTTGTGGGCCACGGCATAGGCGTCGATCGGACGCGAATCGCAGAAGTCGTCGATGGTCGACTTCAGCTTGCGGTAGGTGAACTTCATGCCGAAGGTGTAGTCCGGGGTCAGCTGGCGTTCCAGGCCCAGCGTGATCTCGTCCTGGTAAGCCGGCTTCATGTCCTGCGCGGCGACGGTCTTCGGATCCTTGGCCTGGCCGAACTCGTTGTTGTTCGACACCGGCTGGAGGATGCGCTGGGTACCGGTCGGCAGGCCGTTCGCATCGGTGCCGGTGTAGGTGAAGTACTCGAAGGTGTAGGTCGAACCGTTGGCGCCGCGCAGGGCAACCGAGCTCGGGATCGGCACGGTGTAGCGGCCGGCGCTGCCGTAGACCTTGAACGAGCTGTCGCCGTTCACGTCCCACGCCACGTTCAGGCGCGGCAGCCACTGGTTCTTCATCTCGATGTACTTGGCGCCGTCCTGGTTGGCGTTGTAGAAGCCTTCACGGCGCACGCCGGCGGTCAGCAGCACATCCTTGGTCACCTGCCAGCGGTCTTCCAGGTACTGCGCGTCCTGGCCGGCAAAGGCGTTCGAGTAGGTCTTGTAAACGATGTTACGGACGTAGTAGCCTTGCGCAGCGATGCCGCCATAGGTGTTCAGCGGTGCCGGCAGGACGCCGCCCGACACGACCAGCGGCGTGGTCACGTTGCTGGTCTTCTGGTATTGCCAGAGGCTGCCGCCGGCATAGCCGACGCCGGCGGACTGCGTCACGATCTTGTTGTTGTCCACGCCGCCGCGGATGGTGTGGTCGCCCAGCTTGTATTCGAGGTCCAGGCGCTTCGACTGCACTTCGTCGCTCGATCCGCTCAGCGGCACCGTGCCGGTGACCTTCTGGCCGCTGGTGTAGTTAAAGCCAGGATAGCGGTTGGCCGTCGCTGCCGACACCTGCGGCAGGGTCGGATCGTAGCCGGTCGGCTCATAGATGTGTTCCGACTTCATCTTGCCGTACAGGGCGTTGATGGTCAGGTTGTCGGTGATGTTGCCGACGTAGCGCAGGCTGTTGAACTTGCCGCCATTGTTCTGGTCCGGGCCGAATTCCTGGTGGTTCGAAGCGGTGACGGTCGAACCGATCGCGCCGGTCGCGTAGTCGTAGGAACGGGAAGAGGCATCCGATTTCGGCAGGTCACCGATGGACGTGAATTCCAGGCGGTGATTGTCGTTGATGTTCCAGTCCAACTTGCCCATGTAGCGGTTGTTGGTGGTTTGCGTGTCACGCCAGCCCGCGGTGGCCAGGTTGGTCGCGCTGATGGCGCTGGCGACCGCGTGCTGGTCGCTCCGGGTCTGCTCCAGCGCGACGAAGCCGAACAGGGTGTCCTTGATCAGCGGGCCGCCAGCGTAGGCCGAGTACTGCTTCTGCTCCAGTTCGTTCTGCGAACGGCGCACGTACAGGGTGCCGTCGGTGGCCGGGAAGGCGCCGGTGTTCGCGTAGTAGCGGTCGCGGTACTTGGCGCGGGTCGACGACGGGGTGATCGCCGCGTAGGCGCCGGCTTCCCAGGTGTTGGTACCGGATTTGGTGGTGATGTTCACCACGCCGCCGATCGAACGGCCGAATTCGGCGCCGTAGCCGCCGGTCAGCACCGATGCCTGGGCGATCGCACCGAACGGCAGCTCCATCGCGCCCAGGCCGGTCAGCGGGTTGGTCACGGTCATGCCGTTGATGTAGTAGGCATTCTCGGTGGCCGCGCCACCGCCGAAGCTGGCGCCGGCGCCATAGCTCGGGTCGCTGCGAGTGGTGTTCGGGGCCAGCTGGATGATGGCGTCGACGTTGTGGCCGATCGGCAGCTTGTCCAGTTCACGTGCGGTGAAGGTGGCGCCGTTGACGGAGCTCGACACGTCGATACGGGTACGGCGTCCGCTCACCTGCACCGTTTGCACGGGGCCATTCGCGAAGAAAGCTTCGACGCCCTGGCCTGCGATGACTTCGAGCTGGGTGGTGCTGACGACGTTTCCGCCTTTCATCAGGGTAGCGGTATAGCTACCGATCGGCAGACTGGTAGCGCGGAAGTTACCGCCTGCATCCACCGCGGTCGTACGGGTCGCGTTCGTGCCGGTGTTCTTCAGGACGACGGCATCTCCACTGCCGGCCGCGATCTTGCCGAACACGGCGCCTGACGCATTCGACTGCGCCATTGCCGGCTCGACGACGCCAACGGTCAGCGCAACCCCTCCAAATGCCAAGGCCAAGGCATGAACTAATACGGATTTCTTCAACATGTGATTCCCTTATTTTCGATTCAAACAGTCTTGTAGACCGTTTCTTTTTAAATCACGGCCCCTACCCACTTTGTATTGACACCTGTATTTATAGGGATCAAAATAGGGCGCCCATTTCTTTGGTGCACAAAGATAATGTTTTGCCATAAAAACATATGCATTCTTTCAATGTCAATTTTCTTTACGTATTGACATCGCATTGCCGCAGCCAAAATTTGATGCACCAATTTGGTGCAAATCAATATCGCCAGCATGCTGCGTCGCAGTATGCCGGCCGAGCCGGTTTACCCCCGTGATTTGATTTTTTGCTATTTTCGGGTAACGATCGCCGAAGTTAGCAAGAATTAAAGAGCCGCTGTTCCGTATTGCGCCCCATGCGGCGCAACAATCTGGTGCGTATGGCGCACTTTACCGAAGCAAATTCGGCAAACCCAATGTAAAAATCATGCGGCTTGCATATACAAATTATGCAATCGACATGTCTGATTGCTGCAACAAGCAAAAAAAAATGCCCCGGCGAACCGGGGCATTTTTGCTTCAGGCTAGGCTGATTAGAACTTCTTGTCGTACGACACGGTCAGGCGAACCGAACGCGGCTGGGTGTAGCTCAGCGGGGTCTCGTAGGTGTTGCGGATACGATTGCCGCTGTTGTAGCGCTCTTCCACGTTCTGCACGGTCTGCTTGTTGAAGACGTTGAACAGGTCGACCCTTGCCTGCAGGCCCGGCAGGAAGTCAGGCTTGTAGGCCATGTTCAGGTCCAGGTTGATATCCCACGGCAGGCGGCCGATGCTGCCACGCTGATGGACCGTGTTGTGCGGCACGTCCGAACCCAGGCACCAGAAGGACTGGTTGGCGTAGTTCGGCGAGTCGCCCGGCTGTGCCGAAGTACCGATACAGCTGCGCGGACGGCCCGATGCTGCCAGGAAGTTGGCGCCGGCGATCCATTCCTTGGTCACGTCATAGAAACCGTAGGCCTTGATCTGGTGGGTACGGTCGTTCGGCAGATAGCCGTAGGCGCCGACCATCAGCTCCGGGTAGTCCCAGGTCGAGGTCGCCGACACGTCGGTCTGGGCATTGTCCGACTTCACCTGGCCTTCGGTATTACCCTTGTTGCGCGACCAGGTATAGGTCATCTTGCCGTACCAGCCGTTGCGATACGGGTGCTCGGCGAACAGGTCGAGGGCGGAGTAGGTGCGCTTCGCCTTGTCGAAGCCCATGTCGGCCGCGCTCAGCGGAACACGGGTCAGCTTCGAGGTATCGCCCGAGAAGTCCACCAGGAAGACATTGGCCTCGCCCGGGTTGAAGCTCTGGCAGGTATTGCCCCACAGCGGGTTGGTGATCGCAATGTTGTTGGCCTTCGCATAGCGCTCGAACGGACGCACGTCGCAGAAGTCGTCGATGGTCGCGCCCAGCTTGCGGTAGGTGAACTTGGCGCCGAAGTTCAGGTTCGGCGACCAGGCACGTTCGAAGCCCAGGCTGATCTCATCCTGGTAGGACGGTTTCATGTCGAGGGCGGCGAGGGTCGCGGTGACCTTGTCCTGGCCGTACTCGTTGTTGCCCGAGAGCGGCGGGGTCAGCTGCACCAGGCCGGTCGGGGCGCCGTTGGCGTCGACGCCGGTATAGGTGAAGTACTGGTCGGTAAAGGTCGAACGGCCGGCGCCGCGCACCGAGATGTGGGTCGGGATCGGCACCGAGTAGCGGCCCAGGGTACCGTAGACCTTCAGGCTGGCGTCGCCATAGACGTCCCAGGCAGCGGCGATACGCGGCTGGATCTGGTTCTTCATCTCCAGGAAGGTCACGTGCGCGTCGTTCTGGTTCTTGAACGATTCGCTGCGCAGACCCAGGGTCAGCAACACGTCCTTGGTGACCTGCCACTTGTCTTCCAGGTACAGCGCGCTCTGCTCGCTGAAGGAGTCGGTCACGGTCGAGAACAGGTCCTTGGCCACGTAGTAGCCCTGGGTGCCCAGGCCGCCGCCGGTCGCCGGCGCCGGCATGGTGCCGCCGGTCACGTCGACCGGTGCGTTCGGGGTGTCGGTACGGTAGTAGATCCAGGTACCGCCGCCGGCCTTGAACTCACCGGCCTTCAGCGACGAGATCTTCGACTGGTCGAAGCCGCCGCGCAGGGTGTGTTCGCCCAGGCGGTATTCGAGGTCCAGACGGCCGTTCTTGACGATGTCCTTCGAGCCCGGCGCCAGGATATTGCCGGCGATGACCTGCGGGTTGGTGTAGGTCAGGCCCGGCGCGCGCACCGACGGGTCGGAGGTGGTCGAGAACACGTTCGGGTTATAGCCGACGAAGGCGTTCTCGTGCTTCGACACCGAACGACCGTACAGCGCGGTCACCGTGAAGTCCTGGGTGATGTTGCCGGTGTACTTGCCCATGTTGACCACGGCGCCATTGTCGTTGACGTTGTTCAGGGTCTGTTGCGAGGTGACGTTGCCGGTGCGTTTCTTGTTCGCGAAGTCGAAGCCGCTGTCGGTCAGGTTGCGCTCGGGCGTGTCGCCGATATTGGTGTACTCGAGGCGGTGGTCGTCGGTGATGTTCCAGTCGAGCTTGCCCATCCAGCGCTTGACCTTCTTGTCGTCGTCGCGCCAGCCGTTATTGGCCATCGACGGCGAGATGCGCTCCAGGTTGACATAGCCGCGCTGGCGGTCGTTGTATTCGGCCGACACGAACATGAACAGCTTGTCCTTGATGATCGGACCGCCAACATAGGCGCCGTAGGTCTTCTGCGTCTGGGTGTTGTCGTGCTGGTAGAAACGGATGGTGCCGTCGGTTGCCGCGTTATAGGTCTGGTGCGTATTGCCGTAGTAGATGTCCTTCTCGCGGGCGCGCAGGCTCTCCGGCTCCCACATCGCCATGGCGCCGGCTTCCCAGGTATTGGTACCGCTCTTGGTGATGATGTTCAGCACGCCGCCGACCGAACGGCCGAATTCGGCGCCGAAGCCGCCGGTCAGCACCTGCGCCTCGGCGATTGCGCCGTAAGGCAGCTGGGACGCGCCCAGGCCGGTCAGCGGGTTGGTGACCGGGAAGCCGTTGATGTAGTACGAGTTTTCCGATGCGGCGCCGCCGCCCATCGAAGCGCCGCCGGAGAAGCGGGAGTCGACGCGGGTGGTGTTCGGGGCCAGCTGGATGATGGCGTTGATGTTACGGGCGATCGGCAGCGCCGCCAGCTGGCGCGCATTGAAGGTCGCGCCGCCGGTGGAACTGGTGACGTCGATGGTGCGGCGCTGGCCGGTGATCTGGACGGTCTGCACGCCGGCGGCCGGCGCGAAGACGGCTTCCGAATTCGAGCTGACGCTGGCGTCGACGTCGACCGACGACACCACGGTGTCGCCACGCACCTGGGAAACCTTGTACGTACCCGGCGGCAGTGCGGTTGCCTGGAAACGACCCTGGGCATCCGGCGTCAGGACACGGCGCAGGCCGGTCGCAGGGTTTTCGACCACGACCTTGACGTCGCTGCCGGCCGTGGTGCGGCCGTAGATGCTGCCGGTGGCGTTCGACTGCGCCATTGCCGGTTCCATCACGGCAACGGTCAGCGCGGCGCCACTGAATGCCAGCGTCAACGCATGTACTAAAACTGTTTTCTTAAGCATGTGATTTCCTATTATGGGTAGTACGTTTTGAATCACTCAACTAGCCAGATCGAAAACTTCTCTCTCTAATTCGCCCGCAAGCGAAGGCCRTATCCTTCTTTCGTTAAGGATATGTACACACATAGAAACATGGCGATTCTGCAACTGTCAATTGCCGGAAATTGCCTGATGACCGCAGCGTAATTACAAAAAAATCGTGCACCGAAAGAGGGCATGCCGATATGCACAATTGTGTGGCGCAGCAATACAAACGCTTCCGACTACACCAGGCATCCGCATGCTTGAAAAAACCTCAATAAAATCAAGTCAATACATATACATATGCGTCAATACCATGCGTCTTGAGTTTATTGCAGCGCGGTATTTGTATATACAAAATTCTTATATCAAGAAATAATGCACCGTTATGGTGCATTCAAGAATTTTGTCTGGAATTTGTCAAATGTTGGGCCGGTGCAACGTCGGGGGCATGCAGCGGACATATGGCGGACACCCGGCGGACATGCAGCAGACATGGCGCCCGGCCCCGGCAAGGCATGGAAAACGGACAATGCGGACAGGGCATTTTGCCGCCGGCCCCGGCGGGTTACAATAGAAGGTTGAACCGACCAAGCGTTTGCTAGCGACGACCCTACCATGTTGAGAATTGCCGAATTAAAACTTCCCCTCGACCATACCGAGCCCCAACTGCGCCAGGCCGTGCTGAAGCGCCTCGGCATCGCTGAAGACGAACTGATCGACTTCACCGTGTTCAAGCGCAGCTATGACGCGCGCAAGCGCAGCGCCATCGTGCTGATCTATGCGCTGGACGTGGAGGTGAAGAACGAAGCACAGGTACTGGCCCGCATGCGCGACGACCGCCAGGTCATGCCCGCCCCCGATACCGGCTACAAATTCGTGCAGGCCGGCAAACCGGCCCCCGGCATGCCGCGCCCGATCGTGGTCGGCCTGGGCCCCTGCGGCCTGTTCGTGGCCCTGATCCTGGCCCAGATGGGCCTGAACCCGATCGTCCTGGAGCGCGGCAAGATCGTGCGCGAGCGCACCGTCGACACCTTCGGCTTCTGGCGCAAGCGCAAGCTGAACACCGAGTCGAACGTGCAGTTCGGCGAAGGCGGCGCCGGCACCTTCTCGGACGGCAAGCTGTACAGCCAGATCAAGGATCCGAAGCACTATGGCCGCAAGGTCCTGTCCGAGTTCGTGAAGTCGGGCGCGCCGGAAGAGATCCTGTACGTCAGCAAACCCCACATCGGCACCTTCCGCCTGGTCAAGATGGTGGAGCAGATGCGCGCCGAGATCCTGTCGCTGGGCGGCGAGATCCGCTTCGAGACCCGCCTGGAAGACGTGCTGGTCGAAGGCGAAGGCGACAATCGCCAGGTGGTCGGCGTGCGCCTGGCCTCGGGCGAGGAAATCCCGACCCGCCACCTGGTGATGGCGATCGGCCACAGCGCGCGCGACACCTTCCAGATGCTGTACGACCGCGGCGTTTATATAGAAGCGAAGCCGTTCTCGATCGGCTTCCGCGTCGAGCACCCGCAATCGCTGATCGACGCCTGCCGCTTCGGCCCGAACGCCGGCAACAAGATCCTCGGCGCGGCCGACTACAAGATCGTGCACCACGCCTCCAACGGCCGCAGCGTGTACAGCTTCTGCATGTGCCCTGGCGGCACGGTGGTCGCCGCGTCCTCGGAAGAAGGCCGCGTGGTCACCAACGGCATGAGCCAGTACTCGCGCGCCGAGCGCAACGCCAACAGCGCGATCGTGGTCGGCATCACGCCGGAAGACTATCCGGGCCACCCGCTGGCCGGCATCGCCTTCCAGCGCGAGCTGGAGTCGCGCGCCTTCGTCCTCGGCGGCAGCAACTACGATGCCCCGGGCCAGCTGATGGGCGACTTCGTGCGCGGCGTCGCGTCCACCGAATTCGGTTCGGTGGTCCCGTCCTTCAAGCCGGCCGTGCACCTGACCGACCTCGCCACCGCCCTGCCCGACTACGCCACCCTCGCCCTGCGCGAAGCCTTCGTCGCCTTCGACAAGCAGATCAAGGGCTACTACAAGGAGGACGCGGTGCTGACCGGGGTCGAGACCCGCACCTCCTCGCCGATCCGCATCAAGCGCCGCGACGACAACCTGCAGAGCCTTAACACCCGCGGCCTGTACCCGGCCGGCGAAGGCGCCGGCTACGCGGGCGGCATCATGTCGGCCGCGGTGGACGGCATCCGGGTCGCCGAAGCGGTCGCCCTGTCGATGGCCGGCTGAGCGTGGCGTCCGAGAGCAAGGACGGCGCCGCCATCCCGGTGCTGGCGATCGCAGCAAGCATGGTCTCGACCTACGCCGGCGCGGCCTTCGCCAAGCACCTGTTCCCGCTGGTAGGAAGCGAGGGCGTGGTCGGGCTGCGCGTCGGCCTGTCGGCCCTGCTGCTGGCGGGATTCGCCCGGCCCTGGCGCGCCCTGCCCTCGCGCGCCGACCTCCCCTGGCTGCTGCTGTACGGCCTAGCGCTCGGCTCCATGAACCTGCTGATCTACCGTGCGTTCTCGCGCATCCCGATCGGCATCGCGGTCTCGATCGAGGTGATGGGACCGCTCGCCGTGGTGCTGCTGTCCTCGCGCCGCGCGCGCGACTTCGCGTGGGTGGCCTGCGCCGGCTTCGGCCTGTGGCTGCTGCTGCCGCTGCGCGGCTCCAGCGCCGCCCTCGACCCGGTCGGCATCGCCTATGCGGCCGGCGCCGCCTTCTGCTGGGCGCTGTACATCGTGTTCGGCAAGCGCGCCTCCCAGGCCCGGGGTTCCGGCATCGTCGCCTGGGGCATGCTGGCGGCCAGCGTCTTCATCGTGCCGATCGGCGCCCACTACGCGGGCAGCGCCCTGCTCTCGCCCTTCGTGCTGGCGGCCGGCCTGGCGGTGGCGGTGCTGTCCTCGGCGGCCCCGTACACGCTGGAGATGATCGCGCTGCGCCGGCTGCCGCGGCGGGTGTTCGGCATCCTGGTCAGCTCCTCGCCGGCGGTGGCCGCGCTGGCCGGCTTCGTGGTGCTGGGCGAGCGCCTCGCCCCCGGCCAGTGGATCGGGATCGCCCTGGTCATTCTCGCCTGCGGCGCGACCGCGGCCAGCGCATCGGACTGACCTTCGCTTGAGGTTCGCGTGTAGACTAGGCTTGTTGCCACTTCGACCACATTCTCCATGCGCAAAACCTTCCTTTCCAGCTGCCTGGCCCTGGCCATCTGCGCCCCATCCGTGGCCGCCGAATACACCCTGCCCGCCACGCCGCAAACGGTGGCCTGGGGCTACTACTCGGGCCAGTCGAAACCCGTCCTCACCGTCCATTCCGGCGACACGGTCCGCATGCAGGCCCTGTCGACCTGCGGCTCGCCCGAGCGCATGATCGCCAACGGGGTCAGGGCGGAAGACATCCCGCCCTACACCGCAGCGATCTATAACGAGGTCAAGGAAAAGGGCCCGGGCGGGCATATCCTGACCGGGCCGGTGGCGATCGCGGAAGCGGAGCCCGGCGACGTGCTCGAGGTGCAGATCCTGAAAGTCGACCTGGACGCCRATTTCGCCTGCAATGTGTTCGGCGTCGGTTCCGGCTTCCTGCCGACCGACTATCCTTACGGCCGCTACAAGGTGGTCCCGCTCGACCGCAAGAAGATGATCGGCCATTTCGCGCCCGGCATCGAGATCCCGCTGCGGCCCTTCTTCGGCAGCATGGGCGTGGCGCCCGCCGGCGGCAAGATCGACACCGCGCCGCCCTTCGTCCACGCAGGCAATCTGGACAACAAGGAGCTGGTGGCCGGAACCACCCTCTACATCCCGGTGGCGGCGAAGGGCGCGCTGTTCCAGGCCGGCGACGGCCACGCGGCCCAGGGCAACGGCGAGGTCGACATCACCGCGCTGGAGACCTATCTGTCGGGGACCTTCCGCTTCGTGGTGCACAAGGACCGCCGCCTGATCTGGCCGCGCGCCGAAACGCCGACCCACTACATCTCGATGGGCTTCTCGAAGGACCTGAAGGAAGCGACCACCCTGGCGCTGCGCGACATGATCGCGTTCCTGATGGAGGAAAAGAAGCTGTCGCGCGACGACGCCTACATGCTGTCCAGCGTGGCGGTCGACATGGAGATCACCCAACTGGTGGACGGCAACGTCGGCGTGCATGCCATGCTGCCGAAGAAGATCTTCAGCGCGAAACGATAAGCCGCGCAGGCATGAAAAAACCCGCCGCATCTGCATGCGGCGGGTTTCGTCGTTTACACGCTTACCAGGACAGGATTTAGAACTGGTAGGTCGCGCTCACGTAGCCGGTCTGGCCGTGCGGATCGTACCAGGTCGGATCGTAGCCGGTCTGGAAGTAGGAACCACCAGTGATGACTTCGGTCGGCTTGCGGTTGAACAGGTTCTTGACGCCCGCGGTCAGGGTCAGGTTCTTGATGCCGCCGTAGGTGCCCTGCAGGTCCCAGGTCGAGAAGGCGCCGACGTGCTGGGCGACCGGCAGGTCCGCGTCCGCGCGGGCCGCATCCCAGTAGCCCGACTGGAAGTTGTTGGTCAGCGCGAGGCCGAACTTCTTGTACTTCCAGTCCAGGGTCAGCTGATCCCTCCAGCGGAAGATGATGCCGCCGTTGGAGACTGCGCTCAGCACGTTGCCGTCCTTGTCGATGGTGGCGGCGACGCTGCGCTGCACGGTGCCGTCGGCCAGGGTCAGGTCGTACTTCGAGGTGTAGGTACCGTTCAGGCGCAGGTTGAAGTTACCGTAGGTCGGGCTCTTCAGCAGTGCCCAGCGCAGGTCGAGGTCGACGCCTTCGGTCTTCACGCTGCCGGCGTTGATGTTGGTGCCGACGATGTTGGTGATGTTGCCTGCGGAATCACGGGTCACCAGGCCGGTGTAGGCCGGGTTGCCGGCAGCCGCCTGGCCCAGCGTGAACGACGGCGACAGCGTGGTCACCAGGTTGTTCACGTTGATCTTCCACCAGTCGACGGCGATCGACAGGCCCTTGACCGGGTCGACGACGATGCCCAGCGAGGACTGTTCCGACTTCTCCGGCTGCAGCTTCGGGTTGCCGCCGTAGGTCTGGTTGAACTGGCCGAACTGGCCGGTGACCGGGTCGGTCAGGTTGGCGCTGGTGCCGATGGTCTGCTGGTTCATCAGCTCAGGCAGCGACGGCTCGCGGAAGCCCTTGCCGTAGGAGCCGCGCAGCAGCACCTGCGAGATCGGCTGCCAGCGCAGGCTGACCTTCGGGTTGGTGGCGCTGGCGTTCGGGTAGCGGTCGTGACGGACGGCCAGGTCGGCTTCCAGGTTCTTCACGATCGGGACGATGGCTTCCGCGAACACCGCCGACGAATTGCGCGATGCCGACAGCGGCAGCTGGGCGCCGCCGTAGCCCGACACGTCGCCGCTCTGGTAAGCCGCGCTCGGGTTGATCGCCAGGTTCTCGTCGGACATCGAAGCGCCGACGGCGAACTTCACCATACCGGCCGGCAGCTGGTACAGGTCGCCCGAGATGCGTGCGTTCAGGGCGTCGTTGCGCAGCACGGCGTTCATGACCGGACCGACGTAGTTGGTGCCGTAGATCTTGCGCGCCAGGTCGGCCGACTGGTACTGGACCAGCGGGTTGAAGTCGGGGTTGTTGCTCAGCAGCTTGACCAGTTCGGTCTGGCGCTGGTAGCCCTGGATCGCGCGCTCGGTGACGTCGCTCGAGTTGTGGGTGTAGGCGACGTCGTAGTCATAGCCCTTGACGTTGCCGCGGAAGCCCAGCACCAGGTGCGATGCGATCGCGGTGTCCTTGGCGATGCGGTCGCCGCCGTCGAAGGCGCGGTAGCTGACGGTCAGCGGCTGGCCGTTGACGCCGGCCGCGGTGGCCAGGGCGGTCGGGTAGTACTGGCTGTTCGGCGAGACGACGATGGCCGGGTACTGGTTGTTGGTCGCGAAGGCCGGGTCGGTCGACAGGAAGGAGGCGCTGTACGGCGAAGCCTGCGCCTGCTGCGTGGTCTCGTTGCGCGACACGAAGCCTTCCATGAAGAATTCGGCGTTGTCGTTCAGCTTGAAGCGGAAGTTGCCGCCGATGTTGGCGCGCTTGGCCGCCGGCACCAGGTTCACGTACGGCGAGCTGTCGAAGCGGCATTTGCCGAGGTTGGCGTCCCAGGCGCTGCCGTTGGCCGCGCAGTTGGCCTGCGACAGGCCGTGGCCGATGCCGGTGCCGATCGAGTTCAGCGAATTCGGGACCACGCCCATGGCGTTCGGGGTGGTGGACGGATCGAAGGTGCTGTACGCGCCGCTCGGGGTGGCGCTGGCGTCGCGCAGGCCGTTGTTGTTCCAGGCGTTGCGCGCATAGTCGCGCTGGCGGCCGAAGATGGCGTCGTCCTTGCTCACGTCGGCCGACAGGGTGATGTTGTAGCGGTCACTGTCGAAGTCGCCCCAGCCGCCCAGCAGGCTGGCCTTGTGGGTCTGGCCGCCGCCGTAGCGGCTGACGCTGGTGTAGGCAGTGGCTTCCACGCCCTGGTAGTTCTGGSGGGTGATGAAGTTGATGACGCCGCCGATCGCATCGGAGCCGTACACGCCCGAGGCGCCGTCCTTCAGGACTTCCACGTGGTCGATCGACGCCAGCGGGATCGCGTTGACGTCGACGGCAGTGCCGTCGGTGGCGTAGTTGCCGAGGCGGCGGCCGTTGACCAGCACCAGGGTCTTGCTCGAGCCCAGGCCGCGCAGGCTGGCGCTGGACATGCCGTAGGTCGACTGGCCCGCGCCTTCGGCCTGGTTGGTCGCGCCGGCCATGGCGTTCGAGGTCAGGGTGGTCAGCAGTTCGGCGGTGTTGGTGGCGCCGCTGCGCTTGATGTCGGCGGCGGTGACCATCTGCACCGGCAGCGCGCCTTCGACGTCGGCGCGCTTGATCGAGGAGCCGGTCACTTCGACGCGGGCGATAGGCTTGGCGGATTCCTGAGCCGACTCCTGCGCCAGCGCCTGGCCGAACATGCCTGCGCCAACGGCACCGGCGAACATGACGCGCACGGCGCGCGACAAGGTTTTTTCTTTGAACATGGATGTTTTCCCAAACGATGATGAGATGTCGCTGGCTTGGGAAGATCAAGGTCGCCCAAGTCGGCGGACTGAATAATGATCGCCGGCTTGAGCATCGGTCAATATTTACACTGCTCGGAAGACATTTTCGCAACAGAACATTTAGTAACAATTGTAAGGTTGCTGAACAACGTATGGTTCGTTCCATTTGCTGCATAGCAATAAAAAAGGCGCTCAAGGCGCCTTCTTTCGGATTTTTTCACATTTTCATGACGTTTTCATGACGTTTCCCATGATTACAGCCATCCAGCCTTGCGGAAACGCCGATACAAATAGACACATACCGCAATCATCACGCCGAGGGCCATCGGGTAGCCCCACTTCCATTCCAGCTCGGGCATCACCTTGAAATTCATGCCCCACACGCCGGCGAAGGCGGTGAAGACGGCAAAGATCGCGGCCCAGGCGGCCAGCTGTTTATTCACCTCGCTCTCGTCGATCGAGACCATGGCCAGGTTCACCTGGATCGCGGTGGCGATGGTGTCGCGGATGCTGTCGAGGCGGCCGGCGATGCGGATCAGGTGGTCGTGGACGTCGCGCAGGTAATCCTGGACGCCGGTCGCCAGCGCCGGCGCCCGCCCGCCCAGCAGCGAGCCGACGGCATCCACCAGCGGGATCACGGCATGGCGCAGCTCCAGGCCCTTGCGCTTGAGCTGGTACAGGCGCTCGACGTTCTGGCGCTGGGCGCCGTGGGTGAAGATGCGGTCCTCGATGGTTTCCAGTTCGGATTCGAGCATGTCGACCACCGGGAAGTAGCGGTCGACCACGGCGTCCATCAGCGCATACATCACGAAGCACGAGCCCATGCTCAGCAGGTGGGGTTCGCGCTCGGCGCGGGCGCGCACGCCGAGGAAACCCTTGACGGCGTCGCGCCGCGCCGACAGCACGTAATTCGGGCCGGCGAAGATCGCGAGTTCGCCGGTGACCAGGGCATCGCCCTCGAGGTCGACCGTGTGCACGATGGTGAACAGGCTGTCGCCGTATTCCTCGATCTTGGGCCGCTGGTGGCCGCGGGCGGCATCCTCGACCGCCAGCTCGTGCAGGCCGAACTCTTCCTTCATCTGCACCATCTCGGCGTCGGTGGCATCGCGCAGCGCGACCCACACGAAGCAGCCGGGGCGCTCCAGATAATCACTGATGTCCTCGACGGGGATGTCGGAGAGTTTTTTACCTTCCTGGTAGGCGACGCAGTTGATCAGCATGCCAACAGTTTATCACGTAGGGTGGGCGCTCCCGCGTCCACGCGGACGCTACCCCGCCGCCGTCCCCGCGTACCGCTTATTCGTCTTTGGCCCCATCAATCCCCAGCTCGGCAATCTTGCGCGTGATCGTATTGCGCCCGATCCCCAGCCGGATCGCCGCATCGTTCTTGCGTCCGTGGGTATGCTTGAGCGCCGTGCGGATCAAGGCCGTTTCGAACTGCTTGCCCAGCACGTCCATCACCTCGACCTGGCCGTCGGACAGCATGCGCGCGGCCTGCAGTTCGAGCAGGCCGATCCAGCCGTCGGCGGCGGCCGGCGCGGCTGGCGTCATCGCCGGCAGGATGCCGCTGCCGTCCGTGCTGCCGTACAGGGGGCTCGCCGCCGGCGCCGGCATCGCCACCACCGGTGCCATGGCCGCCGCGGGCAGCGCCTGGGCCTGGGTCGTCAGGTCGCGCGGCAGGTCCTTGACCTCGACGGTCTGGCCGGGCGCCATCACGGTGATCCAGTTGCACAGGTTTTCCAGCTGGCGCACATTGCCCGGCAGGTCGAGGCTGGAGAGGAAGCGCTGCGCATCCTCGCTCAGCCGCTTGGGCTCGACGCCCAACTGGCGTGCGCTCTGCACCAGGAAGTGGCGCACCAGGATGGGGATGTCTTCGCGCCGCTCGCGCAGGGACGGCAGCCGCAGCCGGATCACGTTCAGGCGGTGGTACAGGTCTTCGCGGAACAGGCCGTCGCGCACGCGCTGCTCCAGGTTCTGGTGGGTGGCGGCGATCACGCGCACGTTCGCCTTGACCGGCTGGTGCCCGCCCACGCGGTAGAAGTGGCCGTCGGACAGCACCCGCAGCAGGCGGGTCTGCAAGTCGAAGGGCATGTCGCCGATCTCGTCCAGGAACAGGGTGCCGTTCTCGGCCTGCTCGAAGCGGCCGCGSCGCATCGCCTGGGCGCCGGTGAAGGCGCCGCGCTCGTGGCCGAACAGTTCGGATTCCAGCAGATCCTTCGGGATCGCCGCCGTGTTCAGGGCGATGAAAGGCTGGGAAGCACGCGGGCTGTGCTTGTGCAGGGCGCGCGCCACCAGCTCCTTGCCGGTGCCGCTCTCGCCCGTGATCAGCACCGTCACATTCGATTGCGACAGGCGGCCGATGGCGCGGAACACTTCCTGCATCGCCGGCGCCTGGCCGAGGATCTCGGGGGTCTCGCTGGGCACGGTCTCGACGCTCGCTTCGCGCAGGCTTTCCTCGAGGGCGCGGCGGATCAGGGCCACCGCCTTGTCGATGTCGAAGGGCTTGGCCAGGTATTCGAAGGCGCCGCCCTGGAAGGAAGCGACCGCGGAATCGAGGTCGGAGAAGGCGGTGATCACGATCACCGGCAGGCCGGGATGCTTTTCCTTGACGGCGGCCAGCAGGTCGAGGCCGGATTCGCCCGGCATGCGGATGTCCGAGACCAGGACTTGGGGCGTATCTTCCTCGAACGCGGCCAGCGCCTCGCGTCCGCTGGCGAAGCTCCGGGTTGCGAGGTTCTCGCGCGCCAGGGCTTTTTCCAGCACCCAGCGGATCGATGCATCGTCGTCGACAATCCAGATTGGTTTCATTGGTTCAGTGCTTCCCGCATAAGTACATCCATCGTTGGACCGCGGCCGCACCATCCCGGCGCTTATGGCAGCGGGATCAGGATGCGGAAATCCGTCAGTCCAGGCCGGCTTTCGCACTCGATCAGCCCCAGGTGCTGTTGCACGAAGGTCTGCGCCAGCGTCAGCCCGAGACCGCTGCCGCCGTCGCGCCCGGAGACGAGCGGATAGAAGATGCGGTCGCGGATATCGGGGGCGATGCCCGGTCCATTGTCGATGATATGCAAGTCTAATGCCAGCCCGTAACGAACCTTGGCCAGGGTGACCTGGCGCGCCACCCTGGTGCGCAGCACGATCTCGGCGTCGCCCGCGGCAATCCGCTCGCGCAGGGCCTGGGCGGCGTTGTGGACGATGTTCAGCACGGCCTGGATCAGCTGCTCCTTGTCGCCGCGGAACTCGGGAATCGAGGCGTCGTAGTCGCGGCGGATCGCCAGGCCGGACGGAAATTCGGCCAGCACCAGGCTGCGCACCCGCTCGCAGACTTCGTGGATGTTGACGTCGCCGACGATGTGGGGACGGCGGTGCGGCGCCAGCAGGCGGTCGACCAGGGTCTGCAGGCGGTCGGCCTCCTTGATGATGACCTGGGTATATTCGCGCAGCGAGGCATCCGGCAGTTCGAGCTCGAGCAGCTGGGCCGCGCCGCGAATGCCGCCCAGCGGGTTCTTGATCTCGTGCGCCAGGTTGCGGACCAGTTCCTTGTTGGCCTGGCTCTGGTCGAGGATGCGCTCCTCGCGGTCGAGCTTGAGCTGCTGGACGTTCTCGCGCAGCTCGACCATCACCTCCTCTTCACCGGCGGCGCTGACGATCACGTGCACGTGCAGGGGCTCGCGTCCGCTGCGCTGCAGGGTCAGGTCCTGGCGCAGGTCGGCGTACTTGTGCGCCCGCGCCTGGCGGCACAGCGCATCCAGTTCCTCGCCGTTGGTGAAGAGTTCCGCCAGGGTCTGGCGCGACAGCGATTTCACCGACACCTCGAGCAGGTGCTCGGCGGCCGGATTCGCGTAGCGCACCTGGCCGGCGGCATCGGTCACCAGCACGCTGGATGCGAGCAGGTCGAGACCGGCGAAGCGCTCGTGGTTCGGCGTCATGTCAGCGGGTATTGGGTCAGCGGAAATTGGGTCAGCGGATATTGGCGATCTCGCGCTTGATCGCTTCGATGTTCTTTTCGGCGCGGCCGATATCCTCGCGCATCTGGGCCACGCGCTCCTGGTACTTGGCGTAGTTGCGCTCGTTGCCCTGGCGTTCGGGCTCGCCGTTGTTGAAGTCGCGCTTGAGGTCGGCCAGTTTCTTTTCTTCGGCGCGCAATTCCTCGTCGAGGATGGCGCGGCGGTCGTCGTCGCGGGCGCGCTGGGTGGCGTTGTCGACGCGCGGGAAATTCGCCGGGCTGGAGGCCGCGGCCGGCGGACGGCTGGCGCCCTGGCGCATCGTCACAGCAGGATTCGCGGCCGGGGCGCGGGTCGGCGCCGGCGTCGAGATGGCGCCGGAGACGATCGAATCGACCACCTTGCAGTTGCCGGTATTGGTATCGGTGTACAGCACGCGGCCTTCCTTGTCGACGCAGCGGTAGACGACGGATTGGGCGAAGGCCGGGACGGCCAGCGCGAGCGCCAGGTAGATGCCGGCCAGGCGCAGGCAAACGGCAGAGCTTGTCATTCGCATCAGGTCAGTCGGCACGATGTGCCTGGTTGGGAATCCACCGACTATACCGCRTCCAAAGAAAAACGCGGGGCAGCCGGCCGGCTTTCCCCGCGTTTTTGTTACCGCATGGATACAGCTTGTCGAGAGATTACGACGAGTAGTACATGTCGAATTCGGCCGGGTGCGGGGTCATGCGCAGACGCTGCACTTCCTGCATCTTCAGCTCGAGGTAGGCGTCGATCATGCTGTCGCTGAACACGCCGCCGCGGGTCAGGAACTCGCGGTCCTTGTCCAGGGCTTCCAGGGCTTCTTCCAGCGATGCGCACACGGTCGGGATCAGCTTGTCTTCTTCCGGCGGCAGGTGGTACAGGTCCTTGCTCGCGGCTTCGCCCGGGTGGATCTTGTTCTGGATGCCGTCCAGGCCGGCCATCAGCAGCGCGGCGAAGCACAGGTAGACGTTGGCCAGCGGGTCCGGGAAGCGCACTTCGATGCGGCGGCCTTTCGGGTTCGCCACGTGCGGGATGCGGATCGAGGCCGAACGGTTGCGGGCCGAGTAGGCCAGCTTGACCGGGGCTTCGTAGCCCGGCACCAGGCGCTTGTACGAGTTGGTGCCCGGGTTGGTGATCGCGTTCAGGGCCTTGGCGTGCTTGATGATGCCGCCGATGTAGTACAGGGCGGTTTCCGACAGGCCGGCATAGCCGTCGCCGGCGAACAGGTTCTTGCCGTCCTTCCAGATCGACTGGTGCACGTGCATACCCGAGCCGTTGTCGCCGTTCATCGGCTTCGGCATGAAGGTGGCGGTCTTGCCGTAGCTGTGGGCGACGTTCCAGATCACGTACTTCATGGTCTGGGTCCAGTCGGCGCGCTCGACCAGGGTCGAGAAGCGGGTGCCGATTTCGTTCTGGCCGGCGCCGGCCACTTCATGGTGGTGCACTTCGACCGGGATGCCCAGCGATTCGAGGATCAGGCACATTTCCGAGCGCATGTCCTGGAAGCTGTCGACCGGCGGGACCGGGAAGTAGCCGCCCTTGACGGTCGGACGGTGGCCGCTGTTGCCGCCTTCGAATTCCTTGTCGGTCGACCAGGACGCTTCTTCCGAGCTGATCTTGACCATCGAGCCCGACATGTCGATCTTCCAGTGGACCGAGTCGAAGATGAAGAATTCCGGTTCCGGGCCGAAGAAGGCGGTATCGCCCACGCCCGAGGACTTCAGGTAGGCTTCGGCGCGCCTGGCGATCGAGCGCGGGTCGCGGTCATAGCCCTTGCCGTCCGACGGTTCGATCACGTCGCACTGCATGAAGACGGTGGTCTCTTCCATGAACGGGTCGATGTTGGCGGTGCTCGGGTCCGGGATCAGCAGCATGTCCGATGCTTCGATGCCCTTCCAGCCGGCGATCGACGAGCCGTCGAAGGCGTGGCCGGATTCGAACTTGTCTTCGTCAAAATGCGAGATGGGAACGGTCACGTGCTGCTCTTTGCCGCGGGTATCGGCGAAACGCAAATCGACGAACTTGACTTCGTTATCCTTCAGCATCTGCATTACATCTGCGGCGGTCCTTGCCATTCGTATTCTCCTGATTGAAAAAGGGGTGTCGGTGACGCCAACGGGGCGTGCGACAGGCACATCTCCGTTAAAGCGAAAACTGTGCCAGCACTTGACTCTGAGCAAATAAGCAATCTGTCCTTGGACCGCCTGCGATTTGCCCCTTAAAATCGACTACCGRTGCGGTGCACAAACTTGATGCAGGCTCGCTGCGAGCTCATCCATACGCACCAGCTTGGTGCAAGTGCGGCAGTATGCACCAACTTGATGCAGGATGCACCATTTGTGCGAGCACGACAATCATAGGAAAACGACCATGAGCACAACCGACGAAATCCTGGCCGCCGCCAGGGAGCGCGCCCCCGGCCAGCCCTATGCGGGCGCCGTCACGCCGCAGGAAGCGTTCACCCTGATCAAGACCGATCCGCGCGTCAAGCTGGTCGACGTCCGCACGAATGCGGAGCGCGACTGGATCGGCCGCCCCGCCATCCCCGAGGCCCAGCACGGTGCGGTGCAGTGGACCCTGTACCCCGGCGGTGCGCCGAATCCGGACTTCGCCACCCAGCTGCAGCAGGCCGCGGCCAAGGACGACGTGCTGCTCTTCCTGTGCCGCTCGGGCGTGCGCTCGCGCCACGCCGCGCGCGTGGCAACCGAACTCGGCTACGAGAACGCCTTCGACATCCTGGAAGGCTTCGAAGGCGACCGCGACGGCGAAGGCCACCGCAAGACCGTGGGCGGCTGGTGCAAGGCCGGCCTGCCCTGGACCGGCGCCTGAGGCATCCATCCGCGCCTGCCTGAGGCGGCGCGTTCAGCCATGTATCCGGAGACCGTCATGCCGATAAAAATAGCACGATCGTTCGCATTTTCGATGGTAACGGCCCTGTGCGCCGCCTGCGGAGGCGGTGGCGGCAGCGGCGGCTCGAGCGGGGCCGGCAGTCCGACCTTTTCCGCCGGCGTGACCACCCTGGGCCTGGTGGCCGGCAGCGCCGGCGAGGCCGGCAACGTCGACGCCACCGGCGCCGCGGCCCGCTTCGCCCATCCGGCCGGGATCGCCGCCGACACTACCGGCAACCTGTATGTGGCCGACCGCGACAACTGCAGCATCCGCAGGATCAGTGGGGCGGGCGCCGTCAGCACCCTCGCCGGCTCGCCCCAGCGCTGCCGGAGCATCGACGGCGCCGCCGGCGTGGCGGGCTTTTCCTTCCTGACCGCGATCGCCGCTTCGCCCGACGGCAGGCTGTACGCCACCGACGGCCTGGCGGTGCGCGAGATCGACCAGGCCGGCACGGTGCGCACCATCGCCACCCTCGATACCGCCACCGTGGTGAACGCCGCCGACATCCCTTATTTCTACGGCGGCGGCATCGCCGTCGATGGCTTCGCCAACGTGGTGGTGGCGAATGCGATCGGGGTGCGCAAGATCTCGCCCACCGGCGCCGTCACCATGATCGACGGTGTGGCGCGCCTGGACAATATCGCCAGCGTGCTGGGCAGCCATGCCTTCCAGCAGCGCGGGGTGGCCGCCGCGAAGGACGGCACCGTCTACGTGGGCGACTTTGCCAGCACGGTCAGCCGCATCGACACTGCCGGCAACAAGATGGCGCTGGCCGGCCTGTCCGGCGGGCGCGGCTTTGCCGACGGCGTGGCCGGCGCGGCGCGCTTCGACCACCTGATCGCGTTGACGCTGGACGCCGCCGGCATGCTGTATGCGGCCGACGCCGGCAACGACCTGGTCCGCAGGATCGCGCCGGACCGGACGGTTTCCACGGTGGCCGGCACCATCGGCGCTACGACGCTCCAGCTCGGCAACGGACCGGGCGCCCTGCCCGCGCTGGGCGGACTAACGGGCGACGGCAAGGGGAAGCTGTATGCGATTTCCGGCAATGCGGTGGTGAAGATCACCCTGCCGTAGAGCTCTTCAGGCCGGCGCGCACGCGCTGGCGCACGAAGTTGATGTGGCTCCGCAAGCCGTACAGCGCATCGGCATAGGCCAGCGGGATCGAGATGTGGTTGACGCGCGCCTCGATGTCGTCGAGGCGCCGCAGCAGGTTGGTGCGCACCTCGTCGCAATGCGCCGGATCGGCGCTCTCCAGTGCCTGCTCGACCGCACGCAGCTGGCCATACCAGCGGTAGACGCGCGAGCGGATCCGCCACACGTACAGCGGCGGCACGATCTTCGACAGCGGGATCACCAGCGCCGCCAGCGCCACCACCACGACCCACAGGCGGTCGAACAGATTCGCCAGCCAGAACGAGAGGTAGCGCTGCAGGAAGGGCGGGCCGTCGCGGTAGTATTTCGCCGCCTCGCGCGAGACCGGGATCTCGGTGTACTTCGGCGACGGGAACTGGCCCTGCTGCTGGAACCAGCCGGCGCCGCCGTGGATCTCGGTAGCGGCTTTCACGAGTTCGTCGACCAGGGCCGGATGCAAATCGTCGCGCGCGACCAGGGTGGCGGTGGGCGCGATCAGGTGGAAGTCCTGGGCCGGGATATCCTTGCCGAGATCGACGATCCCGCGCGGCAGCACCACATGGGTCAGGAAAGGCAGGCGGCGCGTATAGGCTTCGGCCTGGCGGAAGTCGAACAGCCTGATGCCCGGGGTCTGGAGCAGCATCTGGATCAGCGGCGCCTCGGGCGCGGAGCTGAACACGAGGCCGTCGATGCGTCCCGCCAGCAGCTCGACGGTGGCCGGGGTATTCTCCAGCGACGAGATGGTCAGCTGGCCCGGCTCGACGCCGTTCACCGCCAGCACCTGGCGGAACAGCCGCGGCACGCCGGTGCCTTCCGGGCCCAGGTTGATGCGCAGGCCCTTCAGTTGCGTGAGGCTGTGGATGTCGGCTTTACGACTCTTCTTACCTTCGCGCAGGAACAGCCACACCGGTTCGGTGAACAGGCTGCCCAGCGACATCAGGTTGCGCCGCTCGGCCTGGGCTTCGCTGGTCGAGCCGCTCTGCACGAAGGCGATGTCGGCCTTGCCGTCGATGAGGCGCTGCAGGTTGTCTTCGGAGCCGAGGGAGCGCTGCAGCTCGGCCTTGATGCCGTCGCGCGCCAGCACGGCCGCGTACTTGCGCCCGAACTCCTCGTAGGCGCTGTTTTCCTGGCCGGTGGCCAGCACCACGTGGCGCGGCGGCGCCGGGTCGACCACGATATAGGCGACCACGCAGGCCGCCAGCACCAGCAGGATGGTGGGCAGAGAGGCGACCACCAGGTCGCGCAGCGATACCAGGCTGAACTTGCCGATCCTGGGCCGCTTCACGCGCCCTCCTTGCGGGCGGTCCCGCTCAATGCAGCACTTCCTCCACCGCCGCCGGCTTCTGGCGCGGCGCCGGCTCTGCCTTCGGCTGTTCCGAAGGCTCGGTGCGCGGCTTGACCGGCTTGGCCGGCACCCTGGCGCGCAGGGCGTCCACCGCCTTCGGGTGCTCGTCCGCGTCGGCCGGCTTTGCGTGGGCGCTTTCGCCCGCCGGCTTGGGAACGGCCGGCTTCGGCGCGGCCGGCTTGTGGTGCGGCGTGTCGGCGGCCTCGGATTTGGCCTGCGGCGCCGCTTCCTTCACCGGCTTGGGATGCACCGGCGTTGCCTCGGCGGCAGGCTTGGCCGGCTTGACCGCCTCGGCTTCCGCGGCAGCCGGTTTCGCAGGCTTGGCCGGCGCCTCGATCTCTTCCGCCTGGGCGCTGTCGGGCGCCGGCTTCACGGTGGCGACGTCGTCGGTGAGCGGGGTCGGCGTCGGCGCCGGCGGCTTGGCCGGGGTCACGTGCAGCCCCGGCACCGTCACCGTGTCCTGCTTCTCGATCATCGGCATCAGGCTCGGCGCCAGCGTCACCAGCAGCTGCACCGGCAGCGCGCTGGTGAAGTCGTAGTGGGCCGATTCCGGACCGTGCACATAGGCCGTCATGCTGCCGAAGAAGCGCTCGCCGATGTTGAACACGAAGGTCGCCGAACGGTTCACGTAGCGCGACTCGATCAGGCGGTGACCGGCGCCGTAGACGTCGAAGCGCTGGTCGCCGGTGCCGGTCTTGCCGCCCAGTGCGATCACGCTGCCGTCCTGCTTGTAGAAGGCCTGCTTGACGCGCTTGGCCGTGCCTTCCTGCACCACGCCGCGGATGGCGTTGGCCACCGCACGCGCGACGTCGGGGTTCAGCACCTGCTCGCCCTTGCTGTCCTGGCTGCGCTTGACCATGGTCTCGTAAGGCGTGTCCTTGGCGAAGTGCAGCGAGTCGATGCGCTCGGTCGGCTTGCGCACGCCGCCGTTGATGATGATGCCCATCAGTTCGGCCAGCGCGATCGGACGGTCCGCCGAGGCGCCCAGGGTCGTCGCATAGGACGGCACCAGGGAATCGAAGGGATAGCCCATCTTCTTCCACTGCGCGTGGATCTTCAGGAAGGCTTCGACCTCGATCAGGCCGGCGATGCGCTTGTCCTGGGCATGCTTGCGGTGGGTCTTGAACAGCCAGGAATACACTTCCTGGCGCTCCTTCACCGACGCCTTGGTGACCTCGTCCCAGCCCGCCTTCGGATGGGTGCGCAGGTAGCCGGCCAGCCACAGCTCGAGCGGGTGGACCGAGGCCACGTAGCCGCGGTCGGCCAGCGACATGTTCGCCACCGAGTACTGGTCGTACATCTTGGCGATGCGCTCTTCGTCGACGTCCCTGGAATCGGGCAGGTAGGTATGGACGAACTTGCTGAACTCGGCCAGCGAGGCGTCCGGCATGATGGTGCGGTGGACCGCCGCGATCTTCGAGGCCGCCGGGCGCACGCCCTGCATCAGCGCGGTTTCGATCTCGGGCCAGTCCATGCCGCGGTACTTGTTCCAGAAGCGCGCCAGGAAGTCCTTGCCTTCGCGGTCGGCGAAGCGCGACAGGTATTCGGCGCGGCGCGGATCGTCGGCGTCGGCCAGCAGTTGGGCCGAGGAGCCCGGCAGCTGGAACATGTAGTAGCGCACCACGTCGCGCATCAGGCGCACGAACACCAGGTTGGTCGAGTTCTGCAACGCCTGCTGGACGGTGAGGATGCGGCTGTTGTCCAGCTTGCTGAAGTTGCCGAAGATGTGGACGCCGCCGCCGGTGAAGAAGGCTTCGCCCGGATTGCCCGAATACTTGCGCTCCATCGCCGCGCCCAGCATCGGGGGGAGGGTCCGGTCGGCGCCCGGCGGCAGCGCCAGGAAGTAGTCGATCGCCCACTGGCTCAGCCTGTCCTTCGGGTCGATCCTGACCTTGGCCAGCTCTGCCTTCGACATCGGCTCGTAGCGCTGGTGCAGCTGGTCGACGATGTCGAGGTAGGTGGTCAGGGTGCGCAGCTTGGCGGTCGAGCCGAGATCCAGCTTGGCGCCTTCGTTGATGTCGAGCGGCTGGTCGTAGTTGTCGGTCTGGACGCGCAGGTAGTTGACCTTGTCGCCGCGTTCCATCAGCGTGAAGCTGTACACGACCTTGGACGGATCGCCGTTGCCGAGCATGCCCTTGCCGGTCAGGCCGGCGGCGGCCGCCGCTTCGTTGTCGGTCAGGCGGCGCAGTGCCGCGGTGACGGCCTTCTGCGCTTCCGAATTCAGGGTCGTCACCACCGACAGGTCGAGGCGGTCGAGGTTGTACAGGCGCGAGTCGCCCAGCAGGTTGGCCAGGTGGTTGCGCACCGCGTTGGCGGCCTTGCGGGTGACGAAGGTGTTGGCCGGCGGCGGCGCCACGCCCGAGCCGAGGGCCGGATGCAGGACCACGCCCAGCGCGGCGTCGCGCAGCTGCGGCGAGATCACGCCGGCCTGGGCCAGCACCCGCAGGTGGCTGTTGGTGAGCTGTTCGAGATCCTTCTCGCCGGCGCCCAGGTAGTAGGCCGGACGGCGCTGCGCGATCATCAGCGACAGCGCTTCCTTGTACACCAAGGCGAAGTCGGGCGTGACCTGGTTGCTGGACAGGACCCGGTTGACGTCGGCGAAGTCGCGGCCATACCAGACCCACATGCCGTCGCCGATGCCGTTGACTTCACCGTAGCCCAGCTTGGCCGACAGCGGCACCGTGTTCAGGTACTCGAGCACGATGCGGCGCCGGGTCGCGCTGGTGTCCTCGCCGTCCTGGTAGGCGCGCAGCATGGCCGAGGCCATCTGGCGCAGCTTGTCCGACAGCGAGGCGGTGCGGCCTTCCGGCGAATGGCGGTATTTTTCGATCTGGGTCGCCAGCGTGCTGCCGCCGGCCACCCTGCCGCCGCCGCCCAGGCCGACCGCGTGCAGGGATTTGTCGAACACCGCTTTCGAGAAGCGGTCCCACTCCACCGCCGGATTGCGCTTCGGGTAGGTGGTGTCGAGCAGCTCGCGGTTCTCGATGTACAGCAGGCTATGCACCAGCAGCGAGGGCGCGGCGTCGAACTTCTCGTACAGTCGTTCCGGGAAGCGCGCCGAGAACAGCGGCTCGCCGCTGTAGTCGAGGATGTCGAGGCCGGCGCGGGTCTTCTCGTGATAGGTCGCGAACAGGCCCATGTCGGCCAGCTCGACCATCTTCGGCGACATGCGCGCCTGCGATTCGATCACGTAGTCGCGCGTCTTCAGCTTGGCCAGGTAGTTCGGCAGGTTCGAATAGCCGAGCCGCTCGTCGTAGGGGCTGGACGCGGGGAAGCGGATCGCGTCGCTCGGTCCCTTCTCGACGCGGTAGCTGACCTTTTTCGCCAGGCCGGCGAAGAAGCGCGCCTGCATCGCCGAGGTGCGGCTTTCGTAGACGGCGAAGGCGGCGCCGCCGGCCACCGCGATCAGCAGCAGTACCAGGAAGGCGCGCTTGACCATGCGCCATCGGCGCCTGGGCGGCGCCGGCGGCGGTTCCGCGCCCTGGCCGGATTCGGCGGGGGCCGGGACCGGCGCCGGTTCGAAGCCGGGATCGAGTGCGGGTTCCAGGCGCGTATCGGCGCCGTGCAGCGGGACTTCCTGCACGGCAGCCATGACGGGCAGGCCTGCGAGTTCGGGTTGGCCCGGCAGCACGAGCCTGCGGAGGCGGCGCAGCATGCGGGTGGAGATGCGGGGCCGTCCTTGACGGCGAATACTTTCCATATTGGCTTAACCGGTTTGAATCTACTACCTGCAATTCCCGTCAACCGGCGCGCCCATGATGCTGGTCGGTGCGAGTGATCCAGGTTGTCAAGAATTTCACAAAGTCAGGCGCGACCTCACTCCAGATCGCTCTGCCCACAGACACCATTCCACCACATCAATGTGACATTCAGGAACCACTCGTACAGATTTTTGGCGTCGTCCGTGTATTTTCGCAAAAAAACAACGGCCCAGTTTGCACGAGCGTACCAGCCTTGCAACGGCCAAGCGACGGGCTAGGTTGACAGCCGATAGTCGGCCTTCATGCGATCGAGTTCCGCACGCATTTCCGTGAAGGCGAAACCGACCTGGGCCGCATCGCCTTTGACGCCGAGTTCGATATGGCGGCGCGTCTGCGCATCGCCGACGCTGGGCAGGCTGAACACGCGCACGCCTGGATAGGCGGCCTCGAGGCGCTCCATCAGCGGGGTCAGCACGGCCTCGGCCTGCTCGAACACCAGCAGCGCGCGCTCGGCGCGATCTTCGCGGTGGAACAGGTCGCGGTAATGGGTATCGAGCACCCAGGCGATCATCGGCCAGGCCATGACCGGGAAGCCCGGCACGAAATGATGAGCGGCGCCGGCGTGGGACGCCACGCTGAAGCCGGGAATGCGGTTGTAGGGATTCGGGATGAGTGTGGCCCCTTGCGGGAACTCGGCCATCTTGAGGCGCTGCAGGTTCTCGGGTGCGTCGAGGTCCGCTTCGATGCCGGCTTCGCGCGCCGTGTCGCGAATCCTCTCCTGCACCAGCAGCTTGCCTTCCGGATGCAGCACCAGCGGCACCCGGAGCGCGGCCGCCGCGCACTGGCGCGTGTGGTCGTCGGGCGTGGCGCCGATGCCGCCGCAGGAAAACACGATGTCGTCTCCCGCAAAGCTGCGTTCCAGCAGCGCGGTGATGCGCGCAGGATCGTCGCCGACGATCTCGGCCCATGCCAGCTGCAGTCCGCGTTCGGCCAGCAGTCCGATCACCTTGGGCAGGTGCTTGTCGCTGCGTTTCCCGGACAGGATTTCGTCGCCGATGATGATCAGGCCGAATGCCATCGCCCGCCGCTCCCGAGATGTCGTTGGTTCCAGTGTGCCACGAACGGCGAAACCGTCGCGCGCTGCTTCGTACCGATACATTTCCCGACAATCTCCCGACAAACCTGCGCAAGATCGGCGCGCCGTCCGGTCCTAGAATCGCCCTACCTTTTCGAGTGCGCAAGGAAGATCCATGATCCAGAAACGTCCGGGCCCGGCCATCGCCGCCGCGGCCGCCCTTCTCCTCGTCGCCGGCTGCGGCGGCGGTTCCGTCGGTGTCGGCCTGCCGCCGGATGCCGGCGGCACCACGCCCGCGGGCACCCGCATCGAAGTATTGGCCACGTCGACGCGCGGCCTCGGCAACCTTGTCTACAAGGACGGCGCGGCCTGGGTGTCGATGTCGAATTCCACCACCGGCGGCAGCGTCGTCATGAAGACGCCCCTGCCGCTGCAGGCGAGTTCGCGCTGGACCGAGGTGCCGCTCGGCGCCTGCGCGCTGCCCAGGTCGGACAGCGCAGAAACCGCGCGCACGCCGTCGTTGCGCGCGCTCGGCTCGACCCTGTGGCTGTTCCAGAGCGCCCACGAACGCCAGCAGGGCCAGGCCGGCGAACACGGCCTGTGCACGCTCGACGCTTCCGGCAGCTTCGCGGCGCGCGACCTGCCGCTCGAGAACTGCATCGGCGGCTGGTGCGCACCGCTGGCGATGAACGAGCTGAAACTGTTCAACAACCGCCTCTACGCCAACGCCGGCGCCGGCCAGAACCTGTTCGTGTCCGGCGATGCCGCCGCCAGCTGGCGCGTGGCGCTGGGCCAGTTCGATTCGATGATCTGCACCCACCAGACGTTCCAGATCGTTGGAGAACGCCTGCYGGTGGGCGGCGAATGCCCGCTCGACTTCGCCTACATCCGCGCCTATGAACTCGGCGCCGACGGCATGCCGGCCTCGACGGACGAGCTGCCGGTATCGCTGCCGAAGCTGGAGAACCGCAACGTGCAGTTCATCCAGCAGGTGGCGAACAGCCAGCGCGTGTTTGCCGGCGTCGAGGGCGGCCTGCTGCGCAGCGACGACGGCGGCCAGTCCTTCAGGTTCGTGATCCAGCAGCCACTGGAGGGGAATGCGGGCTACCCGTATATCCGTTACTTCCTGGCGCTGTCGGGCAAGCCCGACACGATGGTGGTGGGCGGTTTCGACAAGGCCAGGGCCCTGCCCTACCTGGCGTGGTCGGCCGACGGCGGCACCAGCTGGACCGACATCTCCTCGCTGCTGCCGGGCTATGCGCGCGCGGCGGGCGACACCGCGTTCGCGGAAGTGAGTTCGGTGAGCGAGGATCCGCAGGGCCGCGTGATCGTGACCGTCAACCTGAAGAACGGCAGCGAGGGCCGGGTGCTGTTACTTACCCTGGTGCGTTAAGGGTGTGCTGGCCGGCCCGCAGGTCGGCCAGCGCCTGCAGGCAGTAGTACTGGAACCACAGTCCGGTGAAGATGAAGATGATCAGGTAGAGCCAGATCGACAGCACCGCCAGCACCGGGAACAGCACCACCGAGAACAGCGCGCCGCCGATCCAGGCCACGCCGGGCAGCGCGCCCAGCAGGCCGGAAATGGTGCCGATCAGGAGCAGCTGGCGGCGCCGGCTGTGCACGATGATGCGGCGCTCTTCCAGGCTGGCATGGATCGACAGCGCGTCGTAGCTCATCACGCGCGCCGTCAGCCAGCCCCACAGCAACGCCTGTACCATCAGCGCCACCGGCGCCAGTGCGTACAGCGGCAAGGTCACGATCCACAGCAGCGCGAACACCACGATGCCGGTCAGGTTGACGGCCAGGCTGCCGAGAAAGCTGCCGCCTTCCCTGCGCTCCAGATGAGGGAACTGCACCCGGCTGACATGGCGCGCAATGGCCGGCATCGCGCCCACGCCGATGAACAGCAGCGAGGTGATGATCATCAGCGGCAACAGCGCCAGCATCGCCACCAGCGGCACCACCATGGTCTTGAGGAAGCCGAGGCCCAGGGTGGTCAGGATGCTGCCGCTGGTCTCGAACAGTCCATATTCCCTGAAGGTGTCCTGCAGCCAGTCGTAGAGCGGCTGCATGCCGGCGTACAGCAGGCTGCCCCACAGCGCCAGCGACAGCAGCAGGGGCACCACCGACAGCAGCAGCATACGGCCGGAAAACTGCGAGCGCAGCGCGCGGCCGTAGGCGATGGCGATCGGACGGACCATTTAAGGCGCGCCTCTTGGGCGGCGCCCGATGGCATCCATCAGGCGCACCAGGCCCAGCCACTGCTGGCGCCAGAAGCCGCGCCCGTAGTCGCGCGCCGGCTTGACGCTGCCGTCCGCCGCGGTGCGCTCGAACTGGTCGCGCACGCCGGTGCCGTACCAGGCCGGCGCGAAGTTGGCGGTCCTGAACAGCAGGTCCCAGACCGGCAGCAGCACGCCGAAATTGCAGCCGCCCAATTCCCGGCCCTTCGATTCGTGGCCGATGCCGACCGCGTGGTGGGTGCGGTGGAAGCGCGGCGACACCAGCAGGCGCTCGCCGAGCCAGCCGAAGTGGATGCGCACATTGGCATGCTGCAGCGATTGAAGCGCCCGCGACACCGACACCAGCAGCACGTACTGCGACGGCGCCACGCCGATCGCCAGCGCGATGACGGCCAGGTAGACGTCGCGCAACAGGTCGTCCAGCAGGTGGTTCCGGTCGTCGCTCCACAGGTTCATGTTCTGCTGGCTGTGGTGCAGGCTGTGCAGGGCCCACCACCAGCGGAATTTATGCTGGCCGCGGTGGAACCAGTAGTCGAAGAAGTCGATCACCACCAGATAGACCAGGAAGCTGGCCAGCGGGCTCATGCCGGTCACCAGCGACTCCAGGTTGAAGGGATGCACGCCGTCCATGCGCAGCGCGCCGGCCACGTGGTCCATGATGGGGTCGAGGGTGAAGAATACCGCCATCGTGAAGAAGCCGAGGCGGTGGATCAGGGTGTAGACGAAGTCGTTCCAGCGCGCGTAGCGGTCGCTCATCTTCTGCGCCGGAATGAGGGCTTCCAGCGGGCGCAGCACCAGCCACAGGGCCGCCACCTCGCAGGCGCCGGCCAGGAACCACTCGACGCCCTCGAAGGCGTCCTCGGCATACTCGCCCATGCCGGTGTAGAACAGGAAGGGTTCGACCACGGACTCGAACAGCCAGCCCTGCAGGAATGCGAACCAGTCGAGGAAATGCTGAATCATTTTTTAAATGGGTTAAGGTAATCCCGATGCTCACGCAGTGTAGCGAAACAGAAGCCTTTCTGCTCGAGCCCGGCAATCAGCGGCTCCAGGTTGGCCGGCGCCCACGGGTCTTTGCGCGACCAGATGCCCATGTGAGCCATGAAGATGTCGCCGTCCTTCAGGCCGCCGAGGGCGCGCTTGAGCAGCAGTGCGTTCGGGTAGACCTCGCTGGACGTCTCGTCGCCGGAAAAACCGGCCTTGGCCCAGCCCACGTGGCTGTAGCCGCAGCTTTTGGCTGCCGCCAGCAGGTTCGGCGAGGTATGCCCGCCGGGCGCGCGGAAGATCGGGTCGATGTGGTGGCCRGTCAGTTCGTGGAAGCGGGTGTCGACGCGGTTCAGCTCGTCGCAGTACTGCTGCGGGGTCCAGCTGGCCAGCTTGCCGGCCTGGGCGCCGAACTGCGGCTTGACCGCGATGCGCCCGCCAGGCTCGTCGCGCTTCCAGTAGACGTGGTCGAAGGTGTGGGAACCGAAGGCGTGCCCCTCCGCCACCCGCGCCTTCCAGAACGCGGCCCAGGACGGGTCGAGCGACCAGTCACCGCGCACCGTCTTTTCGTTGGCCAGGAAGAAAGTGGCCTTGATGTGGTGACGGCGCAGGGTATCGGCGATCAGCTCGGCCTGGGACTGGCTGCCGGTGTCGAAGCTGAGATAAATCGTGCCCTTGCAGGGTCCGGGCGCAGGCTCGGCCGCCGCGGAGGCGTGCAGGCCCGGGAAGATGGTGGCCGCCAGCAGCAGCGCCGCGGCGGCCGGAGTCCATCGAGACCTTGGCCGCCCGGACATCACATCCTCGGCGCCGCGTTGGCGAAGAACACGCCGTGCGGCGAGCGCCCCACCGGAATCATCTTGATCACCTTGCGGCTGGCGACGTCGACCACCGCCACCTTCTTGATCCAGCGCTGGGTGACCCACAGGGTCTTGCCGTCGGCCGACAGTTCCATGCAGTCCGGACCGCCCGGCACCGGGATCATGCCGACGTTCTCCAGCGTGACCTGGTCGATGATGCTGATCGAGTTCTGCACGCGGTTCGAGACGAACACGTGGCGCTTGTCGCCGACGGCGCGGAAGTTGTGGGCGCCGTTGCCGGTCTTGATGCGCTTGACGCTCTTGGCGGTGCGCCAGTCGATCACTTCGACGTAGTCGCTGCCCATGATCCCGACCAGCAGGTATTTGTCGTCCGGGGTCATGGTGATGCCGGCCGGCAGCTTACCGACCGCAAGGGTCCACTTGATGACGCCGGTCTTCAGGTCGATCGCGCTGACCTGGTCGCTGCCCTGGCGGGTGATGAAGGCGGTGGTGCTGGCGGCGTCGAAGGCGATGTGGCTGGGCATGCGCGGCATCGGCACGCGGCGGCTCAGGATCAGCTTGCCGTTCACGTACTGGTAGATGTCGACGCGGTCGAGGCGCAGCGCGGTCGAGACGAACCATTTCTGGTCCGGCGAGAAGCCGATCTGGTAAGGATCGAGCACGTCGGTCAGGCGCTGCTGGATCTTGCCGGTGATCGGATCGAGGAAGATCAGCTCGTTGCCGACCGAGCTGGCGACGATCACGGACTTGTTGTCCGGCGTGGCCATCAGGTGGTGCGGCTCCTTGCCGACGGCAAAGGTGCCGTTGTCGGCGCCGGTCGCCTGGTCGATCAACTGGACCGTGGCGTCACGCGAATTCAGGACGACGACGACGTTGGCCTGCGCGGCATGCACAGCGCCCAACAGACAAATACCGGAGAGGAAAAGCTTACGAAAACGACGCAGCATGGGAGGACGTGGTGCCCGGAGGGTGGAAAGTCACTATTCTACGAGGAAACGCGTTGGCTCAAGGGGTGGTTGACAGGATTAGTGCGGAATTCGGCGCGCTGTCGCAACACAGTGGAAAAGGCGTCAACGGCGCGTCGATGGCAGCTTGACACGCCATGCACTACAATCGCCATTTCACCCTGAACAAAAGGACAATCTCATGCCCATCACCACCACGAATTCCGGCCTGCAATACGAAGACACCGTCGTCGGCGACGGTCCGGAAGCCAAGGCCGGCCAGTACGTGACCGTGCACTACACCGGCTGGCTGCAGAACGACGACGGCAGCCAGGGCGCCAAGTTCGATTCCAGCAAAGACCGCAACGACCCGTTCCAGTTCCCGCTGGGCGCCGGCCACGTGATCAAGGGCTGGGACGAAGGCGTGCAGGGCATGAAGGTCGGCGGCGCGCGCCGCCTGATCATCCCGGCAGCGCTGGGCTATGGCGCCCGCGGCGCCGGCGGCGTGATTCCGCCGAATGCGACGCTGATCTTCGACGTCGAGCTGCTGGGTCTGTAATTCATCGGCCGTCTGCAATTCGGATTCGTGTGGGCACGGTGTGCCCACCCTACGTGGATCCTCGACGCATTTCGTAGGGTGGGCTCACCGAGCCCACGCGACCGAGGCCGCCCTCTAAAATACATCCAACTCAAGAGTGATTCCGCACACGATGCGCTAAGATGGCCGAAGTATTGCCATTTTACCCAAGGAGTCCCCATGAGTTTGCAAGAACAGTTCGCCCAGGCCCAGGCCGATTCGAAGAACCTGCCCGAGCGTCCGGACAACATGACCCTGCTGAAGATCTACGCCCTGTACAAGCAGGGTTCGAGCGGCGACGCCACCGGCGAACGTCCGGGCTTCACCGACATGGTCGGCCGCGCCAAGTACGATGCCTGGGCGGCGCTGAAAGGCAGCTCGCAGGAAGACGCCATGCAGCAGTACGTCGACCTGATCGAAGACCTGAAGGACGCCTGATCCGGCGTTTCAGGCAAAGGTCTTGCGCATGCTTTCCGCCACCTTCGCCTCGATGGTGGAGCGGAAAGCGCCCATCAGCATGCCCAGCTTGATACGCAAGGCCGCCTGACGCTCGCCCAGCGCGAGCGTGCCCTCCACACCGCTGCGCTCGAAACGCAGCACGTCGCCATCCCACCTGCACTGCAGGCCATATTCCCCGGCCAGCTTGTCCGCCACTTTCTGGGCCGCCGCGCGCGCCGCGTCCTGGCTGAGCTGGTGCTGTTGGGTAATGCTGATATCCGCCATCCTGGCAATCCTTCCTGAATCGAAAACCACAGAGCCCGCCATGATGCCAGCTGTGCCGCGCATTGGCTAGTTGACTCAAATCAATGTCCGATTCGGATGACGGGCGACCATTTCCCTTGCGGCCCGCCTGTCGCGGCCTGCTCCACCGGAGAAACGATCATGTCAACAGAAGCCAGCCTGCCCGAATCCGCCCAGCCCCCGATCGGCTACGTGCCGATGCCGGCCGCTCCCTATCGCCAGCACCGCAAGGCCGCCCAGCTGCTCGACCAGCCCGGCCGGCCGCGCCCGCTGGCCGGTCCGGCGCCCCGGGGCCCGGGCCTGGCCGGCGATGGCGAGGAAAACCCGCATAACGACCTGCCCCTGCCGTATGCCTTCGGCGCGCGGGTGCTGATGTGGAAGCAGGACCCGTCGGTGGCCGAGATCGGCACCCGCAAGGTCTACCTGCCGGGCGTGGTGCTGGCCGGCCCGCGCGACGCCCGCATCGCCATCGCCGGCGATCCGGACATCCCGGCGGTCGAGCCGAATGCCTTCGGCGACTTCGTCACCATGCCGGACACGCCGCAATTCGATGCCGTCCACACCTGGGCCGTGGTGCGCCAGACCCTCACCATGTACCAGCGCGCCCTGTCCACCGCAGGCAGCACCATGCCCCTGCCCTGGCAGTGGAACAGCAGCGTCGACACCTCGCCGCTGCAGGTGCATCCCTACGGCCTGCCGAACGTGATGAACGCCTATTACAGCCGGACCCAGTCCTGCCTGAAGTTCGGCGACTTCATCCCGCCCGGCGAGACCGCGCGCGTCTACACCTGCCGCTCCTTCGACATCGTCTCCCACGAGACCGGCCACGCGGTGCTGGACGGCCTCAAGCCGCAATGGCTGATGGCCGACAATCCGCCGCAGACCGGCGGCCTGCACGAATCCTTCGGCGACCTGACCGCGATCTTCCTGGCCCTCTCGCAGCTCGACCAGTGCGAGGCGGTGGTGGCCCAGACCAAGGCTCACCTGCACGACAAAACCTTCCTGTCCGACATCGCCGAGCAGTTCGGCCTGGCACTGGGCAGCACCAACGGCCTGCGCAACGCCGACAACGACCTGACCCTGAGCGAGGCCGGCACCGAAGTCCACGCAATCTCCCAGGTCTTCACCGGCGCCATCTACGACATCCTGGCCGACATCTTCGCCTTCGAGCGCAACCCCGAATTCGAGGATTGCGCCAGCGTGCTGCACCGGGTCGCCGCCTGGCTGCGCGGCGTGCTGCTGCGCGCGCTGATCGCCGCGCCCGACACCGCCGCCACCTATGCCGACGTCGCCAACGAAATGCTGCGCCTGGGCCTCGAGGACGGCAAGCCGGCCGAGTACGCCACCTTCATCCGCAACCGCTTCGCCCAGCGCGAGGTGGTCGAGGTGCCGGCCGCCATGCTCGCCGCCCCGCATCCGGCCGGGCTGCGCCTTTCGCCCTGCGTGCAGGATGCCCCCGGCGCCAGGCAGGACCGGCGCGCCTGCTGCGGCACCATGAACCTGGCCGAGTACTACGAGGTCGAACGCATCCTGGACGCCGAGGCGCAGGCCTTGGCGCGCTGGTGCGCCGAGCATGGCCGCTTCGGCCCGGCCGGCGAAGAGAGCGCCGCCGCCGAAGCCGAAGCGACGGTGGCGGCGCTCAAGGTCGCCACCATCCCCGCAAGCTGACATGAAGATCACGGCCCGCGCCAGCGGCGGCTTTGCCGGCCGCACGGAACGCTTCGAGCTCGACACCGGCTGCCATCGCGACGGCCGGGCGATCGAGTCCCTGCTCGAGCGCCTCGACTTCTTCGGCGCCACGCCGGCCTGTCCGGTGGGTGCCGACCTGGTGCGCTGGGAGATCACGGCCGACGACGGCCGCCGCTGCCGCACGGTGAGCTTGCCGGAAGGCGGCGCCGACGCGGGCGGCTGGCGGGCCCTGATCGAACACCTGCGCGCGAGCCGTTAAATATTCGGCAATTTTGCGCGTAAGAAGAACATTTGCTTATGTGTATTGTGTATAAGCCTGATTTGTCGTAAATGCGGAATTGCCCTAAAATACAGTGCTTTGCCGCGTCCGGCGAACTCCCCCGTACCCAACACGCCGCCGCTTCCACTGATTAAGGACTGTTATGACCCACGTTGTCACCGAATCGTGCATCCGTTGTCGCTATACCGATTGCGTGGATGTATGCCCGGTAGATTGTTTCCGGGAAGGCCCGAACTTCCTCGCCATTGATCCGGACGAGTGCATCGACTGCGCCGTGTGCGTGGCGGAATGCCCGGTCAACGCGATCTACGCGGAAGAGGACGTGCCGTCGGACCAGCAGCAATTCATCAAGATCAACGCCGACCTGTCGCGCTTCTGGCCGTCGATCACCAAGACCAAGCCCGCCCTGCCCGACGCGGAAGAGTGGAAAGACGTCAAGGACAAGCTGGACCAACTGGCCCGCTAATACGCGTCTGCCGAACCACATCAACAGGATATACGCATGACTATCAGTGCTGCCCAGGAAGTGGGCACCATCGCTCCCAACAGCTCTTTTGCCGGCGCCATCGAAGCCGATGCCGTGATCATCGGCGCGGGCCCTGTCGGCCTGTTCCAGGTGTTCGAACTGGGCCTGCTTGAAATCAAGGCCCACGTGATCGACTCGCTGCCGGCCGTCGGCGGCCAGTGCGTGGAACTGTACCCGGACAAGCCGATCTACGACATCCCGGCCGTGCCCGTCTGCACCGGCCAGGAACTGACCGACAACCTGCTGAAGCAGATCGAGCCTTTCGACCCGACCTTCCACCTGGGCCAGGAAGTCACGACCGTGCAGCGCCGCGAAGACCAGCGCTTCAACGTCGAGACTTCGACCGGCACCCGCTTCATCACCAAGACCATCTTCATCGCCGCCGGCGTCGGCTCCTTCCAGGCCCGCACGATCAAGGTCGACGGCATCGAGAAGTTCGAAGGCGAGCAGCTGTTCTACCGCGTCAAGGATCCGGCACCGTTCGAAGGCAAGAACCTGGTCATCTGCGGCGGCGGCGACTCCGCACTGGACTGGGCCCTGAACTTCGTCGGCAAGGCCGAATCGGTCGTGTTGGTGCACCGCCGTGAAGACTTCCGTGCCGCCCCGGCCTCGGTCGCCAAGATGAAGCAGCTGTGCGACGAGTACGAGATGCAGCTGATCATCGGCCAGGTCACCGGATTCGACGAAAAGGACGGCCAGCTGTCCGAAGTGAAAGTCACCGGCGCCGACGGCGTGACCCGCCGCGTCCCGCTGGACATGCTGATGGTGTTCTTCGGCCTGTCGCCGAAGCTGGGCCCGATCGCCGAATGGGGCCTGGACATCGAGCGCAAGCAGCTCAAGGTGGTGGACACCGAGAAGTTCGAAACCAATGTGCCGGGCATCTTCGCCGTGGGTGACATCAACACCTACCCGGGCAAGAAGAAGCTGATCCTGTCGGGCTTCCACGAAGCCGCGCTGGCCGCCTTCGGCGCCGCGCCCTACATCTTCCCGGACAAGAAGATCCATATGCAGTACACGACGACCTCGCCGAAGCTGCACAAGATCCTCGGTGTCGAGACCCCGGTATTCGACTAAAACGTTCCGTTACCGACGTACGACAAAAAATGCCCCGCCAGCGCGGGGCATTTTTCTTATGTAGGGCACCTAACCGAAGGCGGATAGGGAACTGTGATACTAATGTTGCAATGCACTATTTTTTCAATGGCGGTCATCATTTCATGTTGCCCCATGCCAAGGCAATTGGCCTATAATTGATTGAATCTGCTGCGCAACCATTCTGTAAGCAGAGCAATGTGAAGGAAATAATATGCTTTATCAACTGCACGAGATGCAACGCTCCTTCCTGAACCCGCTGATGCAGTGGGCCGATGCCTCTGCAAAGCTGTTCACGAATCCCGTCTCGCCGTTCGCCCACACCCCGTTCTCCCAGCGTATCGCCGCCGGCTATGAACTCATGTACCGCCTGGGCAAGGATTACGAAAAACCGGCCTTCGACCTGAACTCGACCACGATCGACGGCCAGACCGTCGGCATCATGGAACGCACCGCGGTCAGCAAGCCCTTCTGCAAGCTGATGCATTTCAAGAAAGACATGCCGGACGCCGATTTCGCGGCGCTCAAGCAGCCCACCGTGCTGGTGGTCGCTCCATTGTCGGGGCACCACGCCACGCTGCTGCGCGACACCGTGCGCGCCCTGCTGCCGAACCAGGACGTCTACATCACCGACTGGGTCGATGCCCGCATGGTGCCGCTGTCGGACGGACCGTTCCACCTCGACGACTATATCTACTACGTGCAGGACTTCATCCGCCACCTCGGCCCGGACGTGCACGTGATCTCGGTCTGCCAGCCGACCGTGCCGGTGCTGGCCGCGATCTCGCTGATGGCGACCAACAAGGATCCGAAGCTGCCGAAATCCATGGTCATGATGGGCGGCCCGATCGACCCGCGCAAATCGCCGACCGCGGTCAACGACCTGGCCACCGAGAAGCCCTTCTCCTGGTTCGAGAACACCGTGATCTACGCGGTGCCGGGCAACTACCCGGGCTTCGGCCGCAAGGTCTATCCTGGCTTCCTGCAGCATGCCGGCTTCATCGCCATGAACCCGGGCCGCCACGCCCAGAGCCACCGCGAGTTCTACCAGCACCTGGTGCGCGGCGACGACGATTCGGCGGAAGCCCACCGCAAGTTCTACGACGAGTACAACGCCGTGCTGGACATGCCGGCCGAGTACTACCTGGAGACCATCAAGACCGTGTTCCAGGAGTTCCGCCTGCCGAAAGGCACCTGGGAAGTCGGCGGCCAGCTGGTGCGCCCGCAGGACATCGAGAGCGTGGCCCTGTTCACCATCGAAGGTGAACTGGACGACATCTCGGGCGCCGGCCAGACCCAGGCCGCCCATGAGCTGTGCACCGGCATCCCAGCCGAAAAGCAGCTGCACTTCACGGCGCCGAAATGCGGCCACTACGGCATCTTCTCGGGCCGCCGCTGGCGCGAGATCATCTGCCCGATGATCGGCGAGTTCATTCGCAAGAACGCCTGATTTTCAGAGCGCCCATGCAAAGCCGCGGATTATTCCGCGGCTTTTTTCATTGGCGCTGTTCGCGTACATGGACGCCCCCTGTTTGCAAGGACTTCTTCAATCGCTGTAGGTAACAGGTAAGGTTACAACCGTACATTCGGACTTTGTGTTGGCTTGAGCCCTGTCCCTGATGGGTTCCGCTGGTCGACCTCCCCAAT
>NZ_JBFTMX010000021.1:0-80882 GCF_056397205.1 Massilia sp. 05N420 | reverse complement strand
GACGCGGTACACTCGACCACTCTAAGATGTCTTTAACTGGAGCTTCAAACAGGCAGAAACGAAGTGTATTTTTTTCAGGGCGTTGCTGAAATGTAAGGCAAAAGTAATCCAACTTAAAATCTCTCAGAATTGAATTGTAAAAAAGTCGGTCGCATCCGATGGCTCTATGGGAGCAAGAGCGCTAAAGTCTGCTGGGCCAACCTCTAATGCAGCATCCTTTAAAGTAACGAAGTGTGTGGCTGCATAGTCAAAAATTTTCTTCCTATGCAGGGCTACTTTCATAGATCGAGTCACCTCAGTTAAATCGTTCAAAGAGGGGTCTGGAGGAAGGACAAGCGAGTGTTTCCAGCTATCCTGCCAAAGCATCATTGAACCTTTCGCTCGGTTGCAACCGGAGCAAGCGGGCAGAAGGTTCGCGATAACGCTATCGCCGCCGTAGCTACTCGGCCATATATGCTCATACTCAATTGCGTCGTCCGAATCTGCTGAGTTTACGAACAACTCTTTGCCGCAAATATAACATTCAAGCGTAATAAAAGGGGCCCTAACCAATGATTTAACTTCCTTAGAAATTTTCTCACCCGAAGCCTGTGCAGCCGCGAATGAAAAGCTGATGAGCTTGTTGACGTTAAATCGACCGAACTGACTTTCGGTTATCCCGCACTGATTAACCAAGAAGGTCAAAAAAGAGCCTCGGTAGGTGAACTCGCTACCGTTTGGATCGGCCAAGACAGCCTTCGCAGCTTTTATTAGACGGGCAGTAAGATTAAAGTAATATAATCCTGTGCAATAGTCCGCAAACGCATCACATCGGTTACCAACTAGGGAGCTGTTTCTAAAAGCACTAAGAGAGTTAGTTAATGCTGCACCATTTTCTATGAACAGATCAACCACTCTAATATATAAGTGCTCCCCGTGTGTTACAGGCCGAAACCCAATCATATAAATCTTTCCTGCGATAAGTTTTTTGATACATCAAAGCAATCAATTGGGTGTTTTTCACTAATAAGAGAAAATCCAGCTAACCGTTTTTCGACCACACTTTTCAGATGCTAGTCCTCTCATGCAAGGCGATGCAATAATCAATTACAGGCTCAATCATTAGCGAGGTTTCGCTAATGATGAATTCCTAGCGCATAAGGAAGGATTTTGATTTCCCAATATTTTACTATACTGTATTAAAGCTAGGTACAGAGCCTGATAACAATCGCGAAATTACATGTTTGGGAGTCTATGCCTCAGTGGGAGCAGATTTGTACCCGGTTCTTCTATGCGCAGGAAATTTTGCCCCTATGATCGAAGCAATCGACGCGGCGCTGCCATTGCTCGATTAAAAGCTAAACAGGTCCGGTAGCTCTTCGTCGTCCTTCCGTCCCCCACCTTGCATCATCTTCAGCATTTCCTGGTGCAGGATGACCTCGGCGGACTTGCCGGCAGAGGCATCGAACATTCCCTGCAGCACTTCGAAGCCGCCAGCCGCGTAGCGCTCGAATTCACGCAGCAAGGTCTCTTCATGCTCGGGCCGTAGCATGTCAACGTTGGTCTCGCCACGTCCCAACAAGGGCAGCAGGAACAAGTACATGTCGAGGCCTTGGCTGGCAAAAGTGCTCGTCATGATTTCCTGTCCCTTGCCGACGTCGCGCGTACGTTTGTGAAGGACCCCGAGGCTCGCAGCCAGCACCATGGCGCCGGTATTGTAGGAGTACAGGGCCGGCATGTTCGGCTGTCCGTTTTCGTCCTGCCCTTTCAGGAGATTGACAAAGGGCGCGAACTCTGAGGGCCAGTACACAGCCCGGTCTTTGGTAAAAAAGCTTTGGCGCGCCATTATGGGATCCTTACAAATTCAGACTCGTCGCGCTCGGCTTCATACGCGTTGAGCGTGTAGGTGGTATGACCGATCTCCATTTTTTTGATCGGCTTTTCGCCGCGCGGTCCAGCGCTCTTGGAGACGATCAGGTAGCGCTTGCCGACGTAAGACTCCAGTGCCTCGGACACCTTGTCGCCCCAGTTCGCGGACGACACCATCAATACCAGTTGGGTGGTCTGGGCCGCCAGGTTCTTGGCTACTGATCCTTGGTACTCCGGGTCAAGCGCAGACAACGGCGCATCGAGCACCAAGGGCGCCACGGTCGGTTCCGCCATCCACTCAATCTTCTCCTGCGTCTTGCGGGCGGCAAGGGCTACGACCGTTGAGATGAACGCGAATTTGAGAATCTGGCCCTCGCCAGTACTGTGTCCTACCAGTTGGCGGTTCTCGTCCAATAGCTTGACCGCGTAAGTGGCAGGATCGATCTGGGCGGTGAAGTGCTTGGTCAGGTAGCGCTCCAAGATCGTATTGAGCTCCATCTTCAGCACGCTCAGCGCACGCGCTTCCTGAGCTTTCAGACTCTCACTCAGGAACTTGTGTAGCCGCGTGATCTTGTCCAGCTCATTCTTAAGCTTTTGAGCAACGTCTAAACGGCTGGCGGTACGTTTGTAACGCGCCTGCAACTCCTCGATCTTCGCCTCGCCTTGACTGATGCGCAATGCGACCGCTCCCTTATCGTTGTTCAGGGTCTCAAAATGCGATTGCATGGCATTCCGTGCACGCTCGAGCTCACGCACTTCTTTCTCGGAGCTGTTGTCCAGCCGCTGCTTGATGTCCGCCAGCTCCTCCTCGAGCTCAGCGATTTGCTTGTCGACATCGGCTGCACGCGCACGCGCAACCGTGATGTCGTTCGGGTAGGTGCGTGCTCGCGTTTCGATATCACGAATCAAAAATTGGATTTCTCGGATCCGCCCGTTCAGCACACTGGTATTCGCGGTTTCCAACAGCCCCCGTATGCACAGTTCTTCGTGCGACCCTGTAGAGACCGGCCGTCCGCACAAGCACTTTTGGCTGTCCAGAATATCCTTGACAAGTTGGTCGCTATACGGCGCCGGCAAACGTCCTTGCACCTCCTCCACTTGCAATTTGTCCTCGAAGCCTTTGGCCAGACCTTTGATGAAGATCGGGGCAGCGGCGCTACCGACCAGGCTGGCGATGCGCGCTTCGATCTGTGCGCGTTCACCGCGCAAGGTCCGCAATTTGCTGTCGATGGCGGTACGGCGCGCTTGTTCTTTAGCTGTGTTTGGGAGCTTGGCCAACAAGTCGTGTAGCCGATTCAGTTCGAAGCGCGCGGCTTTGATCTCGCTTTCAAGGGTCGCGAGCTTTTGCTTTTGCCCAGGTAAAACGCGGTCGATGTTTTCGATCTCATCCTGCAATGCTTTGAGCTCGCGATCGTTGGTCTGTACCGACACTTCTCTCTGGCGTTTCAGTTGGCAAGCTTCCAGATCCTTGATCAATCGATCGATCAATTCGAACCCCAAGGTCTTGCGCAAATCAGCCTTGAACTGGCTGCTGCCGGACAGCTCCAACGAACCAATGGCCTCGGCATCGAAAAAGAACCAGCTGACGAGACCTTTCGGAATGATCTTTTGCAGGGCACGTTCGGGTTGGGGGACCGGGGTCGAGTTTCCACCCTTGATCTCGTAGAGTTCAAGACCCTTATCCCTGCCATATGAGCTCGAGGAACGGCGCGCTCGATAGTTGGTGTCACGGTTGCGGAAATAGAGCTCGACATACGTCTCAGTTTCCCCCTCCTTTGCCGCGGCCTTATTGACCAGCATAGTCTTCTCTTGAAAGCGCGGCGTGAAATCACCGGTCACGCACCAATGGATCGCGTTGAGCAAGGTCGTCTTGCCTGCACCGTTTTCTCCGTGGAAGACGGTGACGGGACGGTCATCATCATGTGCAAATTCAATCGTATGCAGACCGTAAAATGCGCGGAAGTTGTTGAGGACGAGCTTTGTCAGGCGCATCAGAAGTCCTCGTCCTGGATCATGTCGAGAAGACGCTGCTGTCGGATTGCGTCCGGAATGTTCGCGCCTGGGACTGCGAGATCACGTTCGAACTGCAGCAGCTTATGCGCGACGATGTGTAGCTTTTGCTCGTGCGCAGGGATCGAATTGACCTTGTCACGTCTGACTTCGGCACCCAGCTCAGCGAGCTCGGCGATAAATTTCTTGGATTCGGTGTTCATGGCTGGTCTCGTGAAATCCCTAGCTGGTCCTTGAGGTCGTCAATATGTTTTTGTAATGCGCTGGCTTGTAATGCGTCGGATGCGAAGTTGGTCGCGCGTCGTAGTTCGCGGCGCGCTAAACTCTTCATAGCAGAACTGTTGGTGGCCCCACCCAGCACCACGAAGTCGTAGAGGTCGGCAAGCTCCTTGCCTTCGGCTTTGCGCAAGACGCGACCTCGGCGTTGGATGCCCTGGCGATCGGAGCTCTGACTCGCCAGCAAATAAGCAGAGCGGCAGTCTGGAATATCGATACCCTCGTCGAGCACCTTGATCGATACGATCGCATCCAGACTCTTTTGCTTGAGTTTGACCAACAAGATCTCGCGCTGGACCAGCGACTCCTGCGCCGTGATGCGTGACGAGCTCCAACCGACCTCGTGCAACAGGCTACTGACGCGTTCGATCTGCCGCGCTGAGCCAAGCTCATCATCTTCGACCGTACCGTCCCCGCAGTAAAACAGGGTAAATGGCTGTCTCTCACTGCGTTCGAGATGTCGCCTCAACACTCCCAATTTGTCGCGACAGGCCCCTACGACGCGGGATCGCTTGAGTAACAGCGGTTGGACCTTGACTAGGTTCTCGGGCGTAAGAACCTCTTCCGCGCCGGCGATCTGCACGATTTTGCGCGTGAGCTCTTCATAGATAGCGGTCTCATCCTCGTCGAGCCGCACTGGCAGGATGTGATACCGATAGGGCGTCAAAAAGCCTTCCTCGATGGCGCGCGACAAGGAAAACTCGTAGACGATCCGACCAAAATAAGCGTCTAGATAATGCTGGGCGAACTGATCGTAAGGGGTCGCGGACAGGCCCAATCGAAATTGAAAATGATTGGGCAGCTTGGCGATGTGCTCTGGGCTGTTGAAATGGTGACACTCGTCGACGATCACCAGATGTCTGGTTTCGACGGCATTGTCCAGCAGCGACAAAAGTTCTTGGAAGCGGTCGCTCTTGAATGTGTTGTTCACGCAGACGAAGCATGGTAGGTCGGTCTTGGCCAGCTGCGCCGCCAAGAAGCTGTTCTGAACCACGTGGACCCATTCGCGGCTGTTCGCGAACACCGGGCAGACTTCGAGACCATGGTCGCGCAAGGCCTCAATCCACTGCAGGGCCAGGTTCTGGTAGGGAACGGTCACGACGACCGCACCATGCGGAAAACCGTGCTTGAATTTCTTGACCGCTTCGATCGCCGTCATGGTTTTACCGGTACCGGTCGCCATCGCGAGGATGCCGTGGAACCGGTTGTTCTGCCACTCGCGCAAGGCTTCCTTCTGGTAGTCGCGTAACGGCTTGTTGACCACCAGCCGTGGTAACGCCAATACATCTCCGGTATCGGCCTGCCCGCGTTGCTCGGCCATGGCACGCATGACGGCAAGCGACTCCTCGTCCACCGGGTAAATGCGGGTTTCTTTCGTGTTGCCAGCCCAGAGCGCATCAAAGCGCTGTTCGAGTTCTCGACCGTAGGCCGCGTAGATCTCGGGCTCGACGCTGACGAACACAGCGAAGGACTCGTGGTTGCGTCCTGGCGCCAACGCAGCTTCGGTTTCGTTGGCGGAACCGATGAACGCTACCTTGTTTTCGTGGGCATCCTCAAAGATGCCGAATTTCTCATGATAGATGCCCTTCTGGCGCACGGCGAATCGCAGTTCGACCACACCGGACGCGACCAACGTACCGATGATCTTCGCCATAGGCGGATCGCCGGCTTCAATGGCACGCAGAATGGAGATCAAGCGCTGGCGCAAGACGAGCTTCTCTGCCTCGACGAGGTCCGTCGTCGTCACCGATGCCAGCTCAGCAGGCGAAACAAAACAACCGATGACCAGCTGAATCTTGCCGTCGCGCTGGATGAAATCACTCAGCTCGGCGGCGCATGCGAGCAGGCTTTGCTCCGAAAAATACCCGACTGCGCGCTTGTATGACACCGATCGGTCTAGCAACGGTCGATAAAACGTTTCAAGGAGATCGTCGTGGTCACTTTGATAGTGACGCTTCAAGGCAATTTCTGAAAGCGCTGGCAGACTCATCGAGCAGAACATGAAGGAGATAACGTCACCGAGGTCGCGAGCGGTACAGCCCGATAGCAGACGACAGTCGATGTCTTGTATGCAATCTTGATTGTATTTAGGAATTGCTCAATGTGCTATATTTATTGGTCATAAATTAGTTGATTCGTTGTTATGCGGTGACGGGGACGCCAGCTGGTCAGTGATTTGTACTCCGGCTTTCGTCGACGGATCAACGGATGTTGCGCGTGGGCCTTGAGCTTAGGATGGTGAAGCGACAGGTTGCGTCGCTTTCTGCAATGAGTAGATACGTAAAATTCAGCTAGGCGATCGACTCTACATGCAGGTTATGAAGGTTCCGACTTACCTCGCCAAGGTCACCAATCGCAACGGTTACGTCCGATGCCCCTACCGCGGACGTTCGAGTGAACCGCAGCGTTTGGGACGGTATGTCGTCGTGCGCCCGACCGGGCGAATCGCGGTGGCGTACCACCGAAGCGGTGACGATCCAAAGACGTCGAGCGCGTATGGTCGCCTCGGACTGCAAGGTCGTCAGCCCTGGCCGTTGTCCGCTGTCGAACGAGACAAATCGGTGGCGGCCAACGGCATACCCAAGATGACATGGATGTCGCCGCCGGGATCGCGCTCCAAGCCGAGAATCGGATAGATACGCTCCAGGTTGGCGTACTTGGACCACTCACCCGCACCGTGCTGATCGGAGGGCGGCGCCGACATCAATGCGAACCCCTTCTCGCCTCGCTCGATCGCGTCGATGCTTCGCAGACGGCCGTTATACCCCGTGCGCTGATTCGCATGTCTGATCGCGTAATGCGCCTGATCAAAACACCTCACCCGCAGATAAGCACCCGGCAGCGCGTGATCGCGGATACGTTGGCCTGGGGCTTGCCATAGCTGCATGAGAATGGTTCCGGAGGCGTGGAACGCATCCCATGAATTTGTGGGAGTACCGTGGTGCGTGAATCCATGGCGCCTACAGAACTGCGTAATGTTCATCGTCGACTCATCCTCTGGCGCTTTGCGCGCTCCGTTTGTCCAGGCATCGATACGCTGCCGACCCAGGCATGTCGATTGCCTGATTCATTGGCTCTGCTTGAGCAGGCAAGACGCATGCACGACATTCGATTCATGGAAATTACTACCTTAAATGTCTTAATTGAATTATCTTAGATAAAATAGCCAATCCACAATTCTTGCTCATCACCGAACGTTATGTCTTCTTTGGACGATCAGTTAGCCACGCTCGCCAAGCAGCAGCAATATACGTTAGAACTGGAAAAGGAGAAGTGGAATTTCAAGCAGAAAGAGCTCGAGTTTCTCGAAGCTGGTCAACACATGCGGGCTTTGAATCAGCTAATGTGGCAAATCCCAACGATGGCGATCGCAATCACGGGCGGACTCTGGTACGGTGCCGCGAACATCGATGCGGATGCACCGAGAGCGTGGGTTTTCAGCTTCGCCTGCCTTGTCGATTTCTTGACCATAGGTACGCTATTGCGCCTCCGTGAGATCATTGGACAGCAAATATATACGCAGGAAAAGCTGACGGGTTCCACCCCGCGCAGTGTCTTTCCCAAATATATGGTTGTCGGATGTTGGTCAGTGGCCTTAGTCGCCGCCGCCGTGATAGGTTTTGTAGGCGCGCTGAAGTCCGAGGTCTTTACGAAGGCACCCAACCACTCTGCTCCGGCGACCGTCAATGCGCTCCAGCTTCCGCAATCCTGTTTCGTGCCACAACGATCCAGCGCGACAAAGTAACCCAAACCTGATGGGGGAAGTCATGAGCAAAAAGGCTTGGGACCATTACGATACCGCCAGCGCCGAGTTCTTCGAGATATACGAAAGTTTGACGTTCGAAGCGATACACCGTGATCTGCTGGATTTTCTCCCCCCACCCGGCGCCGTTTGCTTGGATGTCGGCGCCGGTTCGGGACGAGATGCCGCGGCGCTCGCAGAGAGAGGGTACGAGGTAGTGGCCATCGAACCGAGCGAATCGCTCAGGCGCCTGGCGCAGAAGCACCATCGCAACACGTCCATCGAATGGATCGCAGACAGTTTGCCGAATCTGGCAACCATCAAGAACAGTGGACGGCACTTCGACTTCGTGCTCTTGAGTGCAGTATGGATGCACGTTCCTCCTGAGCACAGATTAGCGTCGCTAAAGAATTTAACGGACCTACTGAATCCAAGAGGTCGTATCGCCCTGACGCTGCGCATCGGCACACCGAATCTGGAACGCATGATTCATTCCGTGAGCGTGGGCGAAGTTCTCCATCAGGCCGAACAGGTTGGTTTGGCACCGGTATACGTGAGTGAAGACGAGCGCGACTCCTTGGGGCGCATCGACGTCAAGTGGAAAAAAATCGTATTGGCCTTACCACGATAGACTCCTGCTCGACTCAGGACGGAAGTTACGCGAACGAAATCCCACGTTTCGACGGCGACAGTGAACGCGACTCCTTCCATCTCTGCCGCTCCGTGTCCCTCACTGCCTGAGCGCGGCGGACATCGCGTGTCTTCTCCAACTCATTGCAACGGTTCGAGTCGTTGGACGAGCCCGGCTCCAGCCGAACGAGCGCGACGACGTGCGACGATGGGGTGCGCTGAGCGCCGCGCTCACCGCCTGAGTTCACGAAGAACCTCTCCTAACTCTCCACCCCGCTCGCCCAGATGGACTTCCCGATGGTGCGCAGGACACAAGCACACCACGTTCTCGATCGTATCCGATCCACCTTCGGCCAACGGTATCACGTGGTGCACTTCACAATACGGTCTACCATCCTTACCCGAGAAAACCGGGTAGACGCAGTGCGGAACCTCACAGCGGTGCCCCGCCCGCGTCTTGGCGATCGCGATGACCAGACTGCTGCGATCGAAGACGACGCTGCTCACGGACCTGGCCATCGGCTTGGCGCGGCTCTTTATCAGCGCCTGCTGCCGCTCGTATGCCGCCATCAAGTCCGAGAGCGGGCTGCCAGCCAGACTGACGGCCTCGCGCAGAATGGCCGCGTCGATCGCCCGCGCATCAGGCCTCGGCTCGTCACCCGCGCTAGCCTTGCCCCAGAGACGTTCGAATTCATCCTCGAGGTCTTGGGCACGAAGGCGGCGTTCGTCGACATCGTAGAATTCGTCCCAAACCACCCGGTCGGTCGCGCCAGCGCCACTCATACCGCTGCGGCTGTCACGCGGGTCGATACTGCGAAAGTTCATGACCTTGTTGTAGACGCCTGAGATCGCTCGTCCCGTCAGCTGGGACACCAACGCGACCGGAGTACTCGGCAGCCGCGATACCGATTTCCCGAGGGTTTGAGAGTATGCCCACAGACCCGCGATGGATTCGTTTCGCGACCAGTCTTGTCCGACACGTGCCCACATCTGCTGGAGACGCTGCGCTTCGATGTCGGTCAAGGGAAAGTTGGTTCCCACTGCCTGCCGCAGTATCAGTGCGTTTCTCAGGATCGGGTCCTCGAGCAACCAATCCCGGCGCAACATCTCCTTCGCCGCACTGCGCCGCACAAGTCGCAGCCAGACCCGTTCGGCGGGCTGCGCCGCGTCAGCGGGGCTCTGCCAGAATTTCGTGGTGTGTTCATCGCCAGCCATCGTATCGACTGGGGAAGCAACCAGCGCCTCGGCGACGACTCCAGCCTTCGACCCCTCACCGGAAACCGCACGCCACAGATACACGCGATCCCCCTCTCTGATCTCACTGCCATACCTCGTCACCAACCACGTGAATACGTTGGGGCGGCTCTCGAGAAACGAGTCGACATCGAACTTTTTGGGCATGGCTTGAAAAATCCAGGTTTTCATCTTTCCTCAGGTTTCAAAAAGGTCGCTACCGCTACGAGCCAGATGCGTACCAGGATTCTCGGACAGGGCTCACTCCGATGCAGATTGGTGTTCTTGCGATTCACTGCACGTCTGAGGCAAGGGACGTCATGGATGACCGTTCACATCGGGACGCGCTTGCGGATCTGATCAAGCACGGCACGCAGACGCGTGAGTAGCTGGGGCTCGGGCGGCCAGGTACTCGACCATTTGATCGTTCGCTGCAGCATGAATGCCGTGATGCGTAGGCATTCCAGCGTCGCGTCATCAAGGCCTTTCTGCTCGGTCTCGGCCATCACCTGCTCCGCGTCGGCGCCGGCCAGTACGCAAGCCCGATACCCATCGAACGACAGGCAGAACGGCGAGATGTGTTCGTAATCCGCATCGGATGCCGGGAGGTCTGCCCGTGTCAACGCGTCATGGGACAGCAGCCGTTGCCCGGTGCCGGAATAGGACTCTCCGCCGCTACAGGGTGGCGGTACGGACGTATTGGGCTGCCCCATCTCATGGTGTCGACCGCCGAAGAATTCCGGCAAGTGCCCCTGTTCGGCGTGCCCGAGCTGTCGCGCGAACCATCCCGCATAGGCCCAGTCCTCGCCAGCCGCTTGACTTACCAGCTCGGGATGGCGTTCGATGAACTTCGCTGCCAGGTGTCGGGCATCGTCATGTGCCGCGTCGTCCCATCCAAAGTAGCTCTGGTCCTGTTCGGTCGTGTAGAACGGCAGCGTGGACGTATCGGTCGGGGTCCAGCCATCGATGTAAAAGCTGGTCGCAGGGCCGAGGTAACAGCGCCAATGTCGTAGGTCCAGCGTGTAACCGGCGCAGATTCTCAAGCGCTGATAGCCGGCCTTGTGTAATTCATGGACCATCGCAAGCACGCGCAGGGCGCGGCGCGTCCTGGCATCACTCGGCGGAGCCAACGACACGGTACCAGGCACGCGACATGGATCGGTGCAGTCGGCCCCATCGTGCGGCGCTCGTTGCTCTGCCAGCCGCATCAGTAGTGCGAATACCAGGCGTGGCGCACCTCGATAACCGTCGTCGCCCTCGTGTTCGAGCACCGATCCCATCGCTTGTAGACAACGATAGGCCGGGCCATCACCATCGAAAGCGACTTGCTCGATCGCGGCGAGGTCGAGCGTGATGCTGCCGGTCCCGCCTTCGCGCAGGGTCTGATAGCGTGCCAACGCGTCCAGCCAATAACGGTCTTCTGCCCAGTGCATCGATAGTCCTTTCGATGATTCCTCATCCGCTTTCTTTTATGTTCGGCCTTACGTAACCCGCGCCGGTCACGGACGACTCATACGGTTGCCACACCGTCGTCACTGAAGTGCGCAAAGAGCGCACGTTCGACATCGATCGCGCGCCAGCGCTGTGGTTCGACTTCGTTGGCGCCCCAGTGCCATGCGGCGCCGGCGTCGATCCCGGCGTTCATACGACCGGCGACCTGGCACAGGAAATCGCACCACGCGGCATAACGCCGTTGAATGCGTGGCTGGCTCACGTCGCCGATTCCGTTCAAGAAGGGCGCACCCTGGGCCCACGGGCTCGCTGTGAGTCCGTCAGCGATTTTGTTGTCGAGCACGCCCGCTCGTTCCGGAAAGCGGAAGGCGATGACCTTGCTGGCGAACGGCGTGCGGCCCAGTTGGGACAGGCTTGCGAGGCGCCCCAGCGCAGCCCCGAGGTCGTCCTCGCTAGCGCCCTGCAGGCAACGCGCTACCATATCCGACGTGRACGGTGGTCGTGCGCGGTAGCCGGCAAGATGGCGCGTTGCGCGTACCGTCGCGTACTGTGGACTGAAGGTATAGAAGCCCCAAAAAACCGTCGAGAGCGTGCCAAGCAGATTGTCGACCGGATCGGCTGAGCCCAACAGACGCGTGTGGTAACGGTCGAGTTCGAGGTTGGTGACCTCGCCGAGATCGGGATGGACGAAATCCGCCGAGTACGTTTCACTCAAACGGAAGGCTCCGGCGTCCTGCGCAACGGCGACGTGGGCGCGCGGGTAGGCGTATTGATTGCGTAACGCGATGAGTTGTTCCGCGATCGGCTCGGTGATGGCGTAGCCGTCGGCGATGAATCGGGGTGGAAACATGATTGAGTGCGAAGTCGATTTGCTTGTGAATGCGGGAACGGGAACGGCGCGCGTCGGCCAGAACCCGGTTTGATCCACCGAGTTTCGGAATAGGTCCGCCTACGCGCGCTTACCGGTCAAGTCAATTTTTGCAGAGCTCCCAGAACGTCATGTCGCGCATCTTCTGTACGCGCTTCTCGCCGTCGATGTACAGGCTGTAGTGCTTGTCCAGGCGGCGGATCGCCTCCATCAGCTGCTCCTGGTCGGCCTTGTCGTCCTTGTTGAAGATTGCTTTGACGTCTGCATTCTTGATTTGCGAGACGCGATGCACGGTCCAGCTGAGGATGTACGACGAGTAGTCGTTTTCCGCCGTCTTGAAATGGGTGATGTCCTGAGTCGACAGGATCACGCCGACACCGTATTCGCGCCCTTCCTTGAGGATGCGGCGCAGTGCGGGAAAGTTCTGCGACATGAAGTTGTCCGCTTCGTCGACCAGGATCATCTTGGTGACCTGGCGGAAGTCGCCGACGACTTGCGGCTTGCCCCGTTTTTGCATCTGGGCGTAGAACAGGTCGAGCGTCAGCGCGACCACCAGGTTCTGGATCTCGGATGGATAACCGGCCAGTTCGACCACTGTGACGCCGGACACCAGGTCATACAGGCTGCTCGTCTTGTTGGGATCCGGTTCGAAGATTTTATAGCGCGCTAACTTCGACAAGGCGGCGTACAAGGAGTCCTCCTCGACCTTCTCTTGGCTGAGAAAGAGCTGCCACACGTCTTCGATCGTCGGAGCGGGGTTCGACCAGGTGGCGCTGTCCTCGGGATGGATCCCGGCTTGCGCATAGCAATCGCTGATCAGGTTCTCGAGCTTGAGTTGCTGCTTCGTGCCGAGCCCATACGCGCGTGCCATGGTCTCTGCGAACCCGGTCGCGGTGTGCAAGGGCAGCATCGGCGTGTCGCCAAACAGGCTCAGCGGATTGTACGGTAGCCGGTTGAGCCGGTACTTGGTGGCTGCAGTCGCTTGCAGGAAGGTCTCGTCGACGTAGTCCGACTTGTAGTCGAAGATCAGCATGCCGATCGGCGCGCCGTGCACGTTCAGGTGCTGGTCACGCACGAGCTGGGTGATCACGGACTTCGTGAACTGGGTCTTCCCGGTCCCCATCGTGCCGATGATGCCGGAATTACTGTTCATGAAGCGCGCCGTGTTGGTCGGCTCCCAATACAACGCTTGGTGTGTGGTCACGTTGTGACCGACCAGGACGCGCAAGGGTTGATCGGACACCGGCTCTGGCGTAGACGCCCCCGTCACGACGACTTGCGGTTCGATGGGTGCCGGCGTCGACACGACTGGCACCTCGACGGCTTCGACCGCATCCTGTTGACCGTCCGCTGCATAGGCGGCCGCGCTCAACAGATACTGGGCGGGCACATGGCAATGGGTACGCAATGCGCGCAGTTGCTCGCCGGTATTCGCCTCGATCAGCGAGTCCAGCAGACCATATGGCAGGTCGATCAGCAAGACCTCCTGGTCGAGCCGGTAGTCCGGATCGAAGCAGGTATCGTTCGCCAGGTGCGAGAGCACGACGCCAGTCGGGTAATCGGTCAGCTCGGCCAGACGATAGTCGCCTTTGAGCCACCATTCGCGACGCGGCAACAATTGCTGCAGGTCGGCGTCGTTCAAGACGCCGTACAAGCGATACTTTTCGACTTGCATGAGAACCTGGCGCACGAACAGCCCACGATACAGCTTCCCGACCAACGTATCCGGCCCGAGGATCTCGTCGCGCAGATAGCGTTTCAGTTCGCGGGCTTGTTCGACGGCCTTGCCATAGTTCGGGCGCGCGCCGGTCTTCACCTCGAGTGGGAGCAAATAGAGCTGGTCACCGCGGAAGCCGACGAACAGGACGTCGTCCGAGATCGCACCGCGCGTATACCCCTGCAGGTTGCGCGAAAAATCGCTCTCGCTCATTTTCAGGCCGACGTTGCCCGATACGCGGATCATCTCGGCCACCGAGAGCGGTACCCAGGTGATCTCGCCGTCCATCAGCAGCGCACGCACGAATTTATAGGCGCCGATGATGCCGCGTCGCTCCTTGCGCGTCTTGTCGCCGGCGGTCAGCATCTTGAGTAGCCATTCGCCATTGAAGGCGTTGAATTCCGAGAGCAGGCTTTCCTTGCCCAATAGGCGTCGGAACAGGTCGACCTGCTTGGTGACGGTGATCGCGTCATACCCGGCCGAACTCGTATACTGGTCCGAGTAATGGATCAGCACCACGTCGCGCTGCGAGGTGAAAAAGTCGAGCGTGACCTTGGGATCGATGATGGTGGTCCACAATGCGCTGTCGTAGGAGCGCGTCAACAACTCGCGGAATTCGGTGCTAGCCGCCAAGCCCACGCTCATGCCGACGTACGGACTGTTGGTCTCGCGCGCCGGTTGCATCAAGCCGCCGACCAGGCGCGCCAGGCGCAGCGCCTGGAACGGTGCGTAGTCGACGTTGCGCAAGCCAAAGCACGAGAAATACGCGCCTTCGATGTTTTCTGCAGATTCGCCGGCGATCAAGCCATCGCACAACACACCACTCAACGCTTGTTCGGTGCGCACCGGCCTGACGTCAACGGGCGCATTGTTACGGAAGAAAGCGAGATGCGCATAGTCGAGCGCTTTGCCGGCCGCGGGAGACGGAAATTTGCTATAGGTGAGCCGGCTACGGATCAAGTCGATCAGCAGGTCAGCGTCGTCATGTATACCGCCACGACCGAGCTGGTAGGCTTCCCGGATTTCTTGCGAACTCACCGATTCGGCAAACCGATCGAATTCGTTGAAACCGACCTGGTCGTCATAGCAGTTCACATGGATTGCGCAAGCCTCGTCGCGCTCCTGCTTAAAGTAGTCGGTCAAGCCCTGGAACAGATCCTTCGCGGGACCAAGGTTGATCACATTGAGGATCAGGGTACTGCGCGCGCCAGCGCGGAACAGGTGCGCGTACGCCTGGGTGAATTCGGCGAGCTTGTTACGGACCAGGTTGCGCACGTAGCTAAAGCTCGTCTCCGCCTGCGGAATCAATTCGAGCCAGAAAGCGTTGTCGCGCATCGGACTAACGTGCGATACAGCATTGCTGGTGCCATAGATGAACGGTAGCAAACCGGCTGCGGTGAGGCGTTCGCGCGTCACGTCCGGCAGTGTCGCAAAACTGTCGTGCCCGGCGTCGCGGTCGGCGACGATGGCTTCGACCAGTTGTAGATAGTAGGCGAGGCTGAGCGGGTGGAAGGGGGCGATGTATTCCTTGTTCTCGTATTCCACCATGCCCACGCGCAGCAAGCGCTTCAAGGCATCGGTAAGCACCTTGTCGCCGGGAATAGCAGACAGGGCTTCTTCATAGGCCTGCGTAACGGCGGCCGTGAGTCGACGGTATTCGGGCCCCCAGGACACCAGGCTCGGCGTAGTGCCTCGCGTTTGCAGGTAATCGAACCACGCGCAGTAGGCCCGGTGCAGGGTTGGATCGATCGCCTTTAGGTCGTCCACATGGACGGTGCCCTTGGCCGAGACGTGTAGGAGGCGTTCCGCCACCATCATGCTTTCGCGGCCCAGCAACACCTGGCGAGGGCCAACCACCGCACACTCCCGGTTGTCGATGACCAGGCGATTCCGGTGCGCGCCATACTCGCCGACATAAGCGTCGTCATGGAACAGGCGCGGGTAGCGGTCGCGGTCGAACAGCAGCGGGACGGTCACGCTCTCCTCGGCTGGCGCGCCTTCGACGTTGAACGCCAGGCGCTGGTCTCCGCTGACGACGTGGAATCCGATCTTATCGGACGAGTTCACCTGACTCGAGAAGTTGACGCTCGCATAGCGGGCGCTGTCGATTTCGTCTTGCGGGTCTTCCGAGTCGAACTCAAGCCCTTCAGCGCTCGACAGCGCCAGACGATTCGCTTCCATCTGCAAGGTGATGCGCTTGGTCTTCGGTTCGACCAGAAAATGGTTCCTGAAGCCGTCCACGTAAAACGCATCCTGGCGCAGGAACAGACACCGGAATTGGTGGTTCTCGGCGCGCATTGCGCGCTTCAGTCTGACGGTGAAGAACAACGGTTCACCAGTGAACGGCACACACACTTGCACCCAGCTGCGTTTGCCGCCGGCGTGGCTGACACTCACCTTCACAGCGCCGCCGCCTCCCGAACAGTCGGTGACCTGCACCTCGCTGGATGCCACGTCAGGCGATAAAAACGCGAGTTCGAGGACCGCTTCATTCGCGTCATGCGGCAGCTCGACGAGCACGCTCAAGTCCTTGCGCATTGCCYTGGTCGTGCTCTTGTCGCGCTCGTTCAACTTGCCCTGCGGGCTCTTGACCGTCTCCAACTTCAACGCCTGGTTGCGACTCGCGTCCATCTCCTCCTTGAATTGGGAAAAATTAAGGGCTTTCCAATCCTGGTTCTCGACGAAGTGCTCGCGAATGAACTTGGCGCTGAACTCGTCGCGGAACATGTCCTCGACCTGGTCGGCATAGTTCTCGGTCACGAAGTCGACGTGACGGCGCAGCTCGCGGTTCTCTTCGAGGCGCCGCCGGATCTGCGCAGGCTGGCTGCCCATCGCCGTGACTAGCGGGTCCTCGAACAGCCCAAGCTTGCTCAGCTGGATGCTACCTCCCGTAATTGCGTCGTACAGCGGGGCAAAGCCGAACACCGTCGCGCCCTCGCTAATGACGTAGTTCAGCTGGTCTGCCAACAAACAGTCGAGCAGATTACGGCTGGCGCTGGCCTGCTCGACGACCTTGGCCTGCAAGCGCTCAACCAGGGTGCGCGGATGCCAGGGACGGCCGTCAAGCGCGACGTCGTCAGCACTATTGATAATCGTGTCGAGCTTGCTGTTATGGATGATCAGCAGGACGCTGTCAGAGAACAGTCCCGTCCGGCTTGCGACACGGTCGCGCAAATGCGATATGTAGTTCTCGGAAAAGCCATGACCGCCTTCTCCGTGTAGCACCGGCACCAATTGGGTGGCGCCACAAGCGACCACCGGGAGCTCGACGCCGTCAACCACGATGACGTCAGTCGACCGGCCCAGGCACGCATTATGCAGCCGCGTTGCATTGGTGTGGTCGGGCGATTGGAATTGGTAGCGGAAACCAGGTTGGGCACGACTGGCCGCCCAGCCCATGAATTCATCGACCAGATAGCTTTCAAACAGTCTTGCGGACATACACTGCCTCTCCACTATCACTCATGCGTTCGACGTTGCCCATGCGTTCGAAGAACTCGATCAGGACTTGTTGACTTTGATTATCGAAAAAGAACCCGCGCTGCTCGTACTCGCGTAGCAGCTCAAAGAAGCGCAACTTGCCACGGTGCCCGATGGCCAGGTTGGTCAACAATAACAACTGATCCTGGTTCAGCACCAGGACGTTGCCAGCGCGACCCCGCGACATGACGAAGTCGCCGAAGATTTTTTTGTCCAGCGCGCGCACATAGTCTTTATTGACGCCGTGCCGCTCGTCTCTACCGGGGGCAAATTGCTGTACGGCCAAGTCGATGAACCGTTTAAAGGCGTCTTCCAATGTCTCGGCCGGCGCAGGTATGTCCAATTTACGGCTGTCGGCGAACTTCACGAGGTAATCATTGATGTCGTCGATCAGCTTGCCCTGCTGGTCGCATCCTTGGGCGTTCGCATAGATCTGCCACAAGGGCAGCTCGCACCCTTCAGGCTGGATGATCTCGCGTGCCGACAGCACTGGAAACAAGGTTTGCGTGGTAGTGGCGAGCAAGCGGTAGCCACGTTCGCGAATCTTGTCGCGCTCACTAGACGCTTTTTCGACGTCGAGGATGAAATACAATTCTTTCGGCTGGGGCGCACCGCTGCGCCAGTCACGGATGGCTAGAGCCAACTGCGCGCAGTAGCTGAAGGCATACAGTTTCAAGGTATTGCCCAGCTCCGCCATCAGGTATTGCGGATGCGCGGCCAGGAACTGCATGTCACGGCGGAACGCCGCCGTCAGGAACGGCAAATAGGGCTGCTCGGTGCCACGTCCCTTGCGCGCCAGCGGATTTATATGGCGCTCAAGGACTTCGAGCATGACTTGCTCGATGAAATTCAATTTGTCGTGCGGCCTCCCGTCGAGAGTGAAGTCGCCAAGCATGCCTGTGAACATGTCGCGCATGCGTCGGTTGGCCGCGCCATCCTCGTCGTCCTCCTGCCCTGCCTTGCCTGCTTTGAAGAGCAGGAACAGTGGCGAGACTTTCAAGATCGCATCGCCCGTGAAATACATCTGCTCAAGCCAATCCCAGACCGCCGCGTCGCTCAGCAGTTTCTTGAACTCGGCTTGGCAATCCGTACGGAACGCCTCGGTATCATAGTCGCGCAGACCTTGGCGAAAGGTGTCGGCGAGCACCATGCCGGTCACCGAATCCCAGGAGAATTCGTTGCCCTTTTTACGGATCGGCAGGTAATGCGGCGACTTGTTCTTGTCCGATACCTGAAGTTGTTCTGCGATGGGGTACATGGTTAGCTTTCTCCGACCGTATCGATCATGTCGTCGTCGTGTTGCAGTTCAAGGTACTTGGACTGCCGGTAAAGCCTCAGCTTGTTGCCGCGCTTGACCAGGGCTTTGATTTCCTCGACCAGCTCATCCAGCAGCACGATAGAGTTCTTGTCGTATTTATTGGGCCGGTATCCCTGGTTCAGGCGCATCAGCAGGCCGAACAGGTTGATATTGAAAGGCATTGGTTTCAATGGCGTTGCACCAACCTTCAGCGCAACCTGGAAATAGGCAACGTTTTTACCCGACGCGAGCGATTGCAAGGCAACATAATCAGGTCTCAGGTCGGCCGAACCAGCGACTTTGATGCCATTGAAATCTCCGAGCAAGATATGTCCCTTGGCCAGCTCAGGTGCGTTGCGGTTCGCGTAGCGAAACATGCCTCTGATGAGTGTGTCCATGTAAAAATCGCGCAAGTCGGCCTTACCCACACTGCCATCAAACTTGGCGTGAAGGGTCCACACCGCCGCGTAATCCGCTATCAAGCGGTCGGCGAATTCAGCCGCGTAGCGCTTGTGATAGTCGTTGCCGATCGATTCGCCCTGCAATATGTAGAGCAGTCGGACCAGCGAAGCTGCGGGCGGTTTCGGGTCGCCGTCGAACGCGATGTTCAGCTCAGCCAACCCGTCCAGGAAGGCCGTGCGATCATCCTCTGGCAGACCCAGCTCGTAACGCAGTGTCAGCTGGTCGAGTTCGCGCGTGCGCTGCAAGGCCGGATCAAAGGCGGACACGCGCGCCGCCAGCTCGTTGTCGCCGCCGGAAAACAGATTGTCGAATAAGTAGCCAGGTCCGGTGAGCAAATGGTGGAGCAGGTCGAGCAAGCTGCGCGCCGTGACGAACTGGTCCTTGACGAGGCGGGCCTTAGCTAGATTGGCGATGATCGCGTCTTGTACCCCGCCGAGCATCAACAGGCGGTAATTCGCGAACAGGCGCGGATCCTTACGGTGCAGGTCGTCGCGCGTGAACGCGGCATAAAAAGGGTTGTCAGCGGACGAAGCGGTCAGACGCTGCATGACGCCCTTCGCGAACGGTGCGATCGGCGCTTGGGTCGGGTCGAACTGGAACTTCGGATAATCCTCGAAGTTGAAAAAGGCGTAGCTCGATGTCGACGCGCCCTTTTCGAGGAAGGCGTGCATGGCCGCCTTGATGTCGGCGTGGTCCGCATGCCCTTCCTGGACGTAGTTGCCGATCATGCCGACGTTGATCCCGACGACCAGGATCGCGCGATCCCGGCGGGCCGCATCGAACACCTCATCGAGCGCTTCGATCGCCGACTGGTGCGGTTGAAAGCTGTGGGTCGCGTCGAGGTGGAACCTGGCCTTGGCGCCATAGGCTTGACACACCCGGGTCAGGATCTCGGATTTGCCATCGCCACTGCTACCGCACAAGAACAGCATGTCACACGGCTGTGCCCGCGCCAGACGGGCGCGTAGATCCTTTTCGATGTCTTGCTGGATGTAGAGCCAATTCTTAAGCGCATCGTATTCGTCTGGTGCCCGGGTCGACATGGTCTTGACCGAGAACGGCGAGGATTTGGAGAGGACCGAGAGCGCGTCCCGAAACGTAATGGTTGTCATACCCTGGCAGAGAGTGAGCTTGAAGAGTGGCGCTGACGGCAAGCGGGCGCACCGGAAAGTGCCGATGAGGTGACGACGTCGCGACCGACGAGAACCGTCGGCGTTCCAACGAGGCGCGCGACGTCTGTTTGATCGCCGTCATCTTTGGCGCACCGCACGCACCTGATGGATTCGATGGGCTGGATCGGACCGATGGGCGTGGGAAACCGAGCAATGAGGCGAACGATGCCGATATACATGTGATAAGCGAGGTCGATTGCGCAGTGTAATCGAAGATTTCTACGAATAAACTCACCAATTATCACATGTTGGCAATTGACATCAAGCAAATACCGCGAAGACGACTGATAGACAGTTAACTGTAGTCAACATCTGCTGATGAGATTAACATGCCGAAGCGACAACATGTGTCGTTTGTCGGATGAATCCAACGTACTATGTCCACTACCCTGCCCCGCGTGATGGCGATGCTGCGCCACATTCCACGTTACCCGCGCAAGATCGACACCACTACGCTATTAGAACGGCTCGAGAACGCCGGCTACGACATTTCCTTGCGGTCGATCCAGCGTGATCTGAACGAGCTGTCCTCGATTCTGCCCTTGATGTCCGACAGCGCTCGACCGCAGGGCTGGTCGTGGCAGGCCGACGCCGAGCAGTTCCAGTTGCCCTTCTTGGATCCACAGGCGGCACTGACCTTTCACCTGGTCGAGCGTTACCTCGACACGCTGTTGCCGGAGTCCACGCTGACCTATCTGGCGCCGTGGTTTCGCACGGCCAAAGCGGTGCTCGAGGCGAACGAGCACGGGGTCACACAATGGCCGGACAAGGTGCGCGTGCTGCCACGCGGTTTACGTTTGCAATCGCCGCCAGCCGATGCATCAGTACACGCCACGCTGTACGACGCGCTGCTACAGGAGCGCCAAGTCAGCATCCGCTATCTGCAACGCCAGACAACCGAACCCAGGGAGTACATAGTCCACCCGCTGGGCGTGGTGGTGCGCGACACCGTCAGCTATCTGGTGTGCACGATGTGGGAGTTCACCGATGTGCGCCAGCTGGCCTTACACCGCAGCAAGCGGCGACGCTACTCGATACGCCTTGTCGTCGCCCCGAGGCGTTCAGTCTGGACGGCTATATCGCAGCCGGCGCGTTTGGTTATCCGGAGAGCAGCGAGACGCTCGAGTTCGACGCCTTATTCACGACCGATGCGGCGGCTCATTTGTTCGAGTGCCCGCTGGCGGACGACCAGTGCATCGTGCCCGACGGTCCTGGTATGGTGCGGGTGACCGCCACCGTGTTGGACACCAAGGAATTACGTTGGTGGCTGTTGGGCTTCGGGGATCAAGTGACGGTACTCGGGCCGCCGCGCTTGCGCGAGCAGATGCGCGCGAGCGCCTGCGGCATGGCCGCCAACTATGGCGCTGTCGCGGCTTCGGCGGCCTGAACGCCGGCTCGATCGGACAAGGAACGGAGATGGCACAGATCATTCCCTCGGGATGGCGTGAATTGAGCGCGAGCGGCAGTGCGCAGCGTGAGCTGGAGACCCTGACAACATTGGCGGAGCGATTGCCGGACGCGTACACGGTGTACCACGGCGTGCACTGGACCCGCATCGAAAAGGCGGTCTCGACCTATGGCGAAGTCGACTTCGTCGTGCTGGCGCCCGATGGCCGGGTCCTGTTGATCGAGCAGAAGTCGGGCTTCCTGGACGAGACCGACGATGGCCTGGTCAAGCCCTATCCCGGCAAGAACAAGCAAGTCGCCAGCCAGATCGCGCGCAACGTTAACGCCTTGAGCAGCCGCTTCGGCCGTCATGGCGAGCGCTTGTCGGTCGACTACCTGCTGTACTGCCCGGATTACCACGTCAAGCGTCCGCATTTGGCCGGTGTCGAGCCAGCGCGCATCGTAGATGCGGCACGGCGCACGCAGCTGGTAGCCATCATCGAGGAGATCCTGCCGATCACCGAGGAGTCGCCCCAGCGCGCCAAGGTTGCGCAGTTCCTGAGTGATGTGCTCGAGCTGGTACCCGACCCGAGCACGGCAATCGGTCAAGCCAGGCAACTGGTATCGCGCCTGGCGGGTGGTCTGGCGATCTGGGCTCGCCAACTCGAGTTCTCCCCGTATCGGCTGCGCGTGATGGGCACGGCTGGCAGCGGCAAGACCCAGCTCGCGCTAGCCGAGTGCCAGGCCGCTGCGCGGTCCGGCCTGCGTGCCTTGTACGTGTGTTTCAATCGTCCGCTGGCCGACCACATCGCGCGGCTCGTGCCCGAGGGTGTGGAAGTTGCGACCTTCCACTTGCTGGCGGACCGCTTCGTGCGTGAACAGGGCATCGTGCCCAATTACGCCGCTGCTGGCGTCTGGCGCCATCTGGAAGAACACCTGCTGCACGCCCCCCTGCCGGAGCACTGGCGCTACGATGTCATCGTCATCGACGAAGGACAGGATTTCACCGAGAACTGGCGCGACGCAGTGCTGCGTCTGCTGCGTTCAGACGGACGTGCGATCTGGCTGGAAGACCCGATGCAAAACCTGTATGGGCGGCCATCGGTGCCGTTGGACGGCTGGGTGACGCTGCACGCGAACACGAACTACCGCAGTCCGCGCGACGTGATCGATCTGCTGCGGCGCCTTGGCGTTGCGCAGGACGATCGTACGATGCCGGTCGCGGCCAGTCCCATCGACACCGCCCAGGTCGACTTCCTGTCCTACCGTGATGGCGATACTACGGATATGTACGCCAAGACCAAGGAAGCGATCGACACCTGCCTGGGCCATTCCTTCAGGATGCACGATGTCGCGCTGGTGTCCTTCCACGGACGCCATCGCTCGGCCCTGCTCGGCTTGGACGTCCTGGGCGGCTTCACCCTACGATCGTTCACGGGTGAGTACGACGCCGCGGGCGCACCGATCTTACGCGAGGGGGCGTTACAGGTCGACTCGGTCTACCGGTTCAAGGGGCAAACGGCGCCAGCCGTGGTACTCAGCGAGATCGATTTCGAGGCGCTCGACGAAGCGTGCTGGCGCAAGCTGTTCGTCGGGATGACCCGTGCGCGTCTGAAGTTGGTGTTGGTGTTGAGTGAGCGTGCTGCCGCCGCGTTGTTGGACCGGATGGCGTAATACATAACCTTCAGTTGGAGAGTGCATGAACCCAGTCGTCCCAATCGCGAGCGTCGAACGATTCAAATCTGCGTTGCTATCGCTGCGCGACAAGCACCTGCCATCGAGCCACTTCGCGATGCTGCGCGCCCAGTGTCGCGCACCGGACGCGACGATCACGGCCACTCAACTGGCCGTCGCGGCCGACTATGAGAATTACAACGCGGCGAATCTGCAATATGGAACCCTGGCGTTCAACCTGGCGGGACTGCTCGGCTTTACGCCGACCCTGCAGCGGCGCGATGGCAGCTTGTGCTGGTGGACGACCTTGTCGGTGGAAGGCGAGGGTCCGTATGAAGACGCCCCGCACTTCCACTTCGTGATGCGGCCCGAATTGATTCAAGCGTTGCGCGACATGCGTTGGGCGTGATCAGCGAGCCCGCGATGCAGGCATCGGTCTAGATCGGGTAAGCGGCAGGACCGCTGCCCATCTGAGGGAACCAGATTCGCGGTGAACTTGGCCCGCTAACGCTCAGCGCGAACAGATGGCCCGACGAACCGTGATGGGGCGTGTCGCATTTGAGATGCCCCACTGCCAGTTATAGGCGGGGTGGAATGCCGCATAGATGATGTCGGCAAACCCGGCATCGGACAGCGAACATGTGACCTTGGCTTTAAGCGTGCTGGTACAGCAGTTCAAAATGGCCACAGGGGCGTATTGCTCGCACCGTCGGATGAAGTCGTTTTGCAGATCCGGGACGTTCCATAGCTGAGTCCAAACATGATTCCGCACCGACTTTTTTAACGGCCCACTGGGTGCAGAAGTATACCTGGTCAATACGTCCATCCAGTGCAGGGAAGTCAGATAGGGGATCGGATTGACGAGCACGAGCGCGTACTCAGCGTCAGGAAGGGGCGTGCCAGTCTGTTCTTCAAACTGTTGTGCTAACAGATCAAGTACCTCTAAGCCCTGTCGTTCGATCGCGCCGCCAGCGTCGCCGGGTTGACGCCCTTGCGCCGGCCCCTTTGGAAAAACACGGTGTCGATTCGAACAAAATTGAAATTCTGAGACATGCGGCGATTCCAGCACCAACAAGATAATGTTCAGGCCGCCGCGATATGCGGTCATGTCGATGTCGTTGGGAAAATCGCTGAGCGCCAGTTTGACCCTGCCACAGGCGGGTTTCCAAGCTCCATTTACTCGACCATTTTGGATACTGAAACTGTAGCGCCATGCGTCTGGAACTCGACTGTGCCAACGTAGTAGATCCGCAAGGTGGGGGGCCATCTCTTCCATTGGCGCTTTGCTGGCCTTCACAAGCCGCTTGGCGCAGAACGTAACCTGAATGGATTGTCCGCGCCCTGTCTCGACATCGACGTGGTAAGGAATAGCAATGCGTGTACGTGGCATGGTATGGCGCTTCAATATACCGATCAAAACTTCCTGTTTGCCAGCATAGCAACAATATGGAGCTTGCGTTGCAGGCCCATATTTCGCAAGTTGACTTAGCCAGCGATATGGCGCGTGGTACCGCTGCAGCTCGCATGTCTTTACACGGGACTACGCCATTACAGCACAGGTAGCAGAAATTTAACACGGCGTTCCTTATTGAACTTGAACGTATCCTTGATCTGCTGCATCATTGTTGCTGGGAATAATGGTGCGTTTAAACGCTTAACTAGGGCTTTTGTCGTGTTGCTCACATCGGAATCAGGCTTATTATGCCGCTAGCGTATGGTGCGGATAGAGGAACGCCAGAGGTATGACGGCGTCTATGGTGGCTACAAGGCTACCCAGCTTCGACTGGACCGACGCAGAACTGTTGAAGTATCTGGCGGATACCTGGGGGATGGGCGACCCACATCACATGCGCGTCATTGGGCGCTTACGCGTTGCCGAAGCTGGCGCTCATGGGTTTTTGGAAGATTTATATGACGCAGTCACTGGCGTCAAATTACCTTATGTCTCGGAGATATCGCGGGGACGCCAGCGTATTTTCGTTCCACCACGTGACTTAGAATCTTTTATTGCCTGCGCTGGGCGGGTTGAATATGCCGTCGCCGAGTTGACGCTGGCGCCCCGTGAGCAGCGTCAGAAAAGCAATGATCCATTGGCCTGTAGAGTGCGCTCATTGTCGATGACTGCCTTAAGCCGTGCGCCGGAGAGTTGGGGTATGACACTCACGGACGAGGACAATTCCCTGCTCTTACTGGACCGCGCCCGTGAGGCCATCCAGGCGCAACTCCAACGCGATACGGCAGAAGTTGCAGCGCAACTTGAACGCGTGCGTCTTGAGTATGCAGAGCAGCAGCGGCAACAAGCGGTGCTAAAAGCTGCGATCGCGGAGTCTGACGAGTGGATGTCGACCGTCCACGAGAAAATCGAAGCGCTTAACGTAGATTTTGAGGTGAGGAGCAGGATGTTGGAAACTAAACTACGTGCGCTTGAGGACTTGCTGCGCCAGCGAGGTGAACGACTTGTGGCGCTTGACCTGATTGAGCCAGATGACCTACACGCCTTAGTGCCTCCGCTTGAACAGCCAGATACCCGTCAGGGGCACGATTACCAGGACGTGCTTGGGGGTGACTACGCGCGGCTGGCGCCGTACATCCAGGCCCGACTCTGGTCAAAGGATATGTTGTTCTCGCAAGGTCAGTTGCGCGACTTTCTCGCGCTCATGCGTACCCACGACCTGGTCGTTCTAGCAGGCGACTCCGGCTCCGGAAAAACAAGTTTGGTGCGCGCGGTTGCGGAATCGATTGGGGGGCGCTGTACGGTGATCCCGGTCAAGCCCAACTGGACAGGTCCGGAAGATCTGCTGGGTTATTACAACCCGATCGAGCGTAGCTACCAAGCCACGCCCTTCTTGCTTGCATTGCAGGCAGCTCAGCGCGAACCCGACATTGTGCACTTCATCTGTCTTGACGAGATGAACCTCGCGCGCGTTGAGCATTATTTTGCAGACTTCCTGAGTCTCCTTGAAGAACGGGACAATAGTCCCGTCATCCCGCTGTATACCTCGGATGAAGAACGGCATGTCGTCGTTGAGTACGACCACTTTCTCACGCTCGAGCGAGAGGCCCGGGGCCGTACCGGCATGGAAGAAACCGCTACCTTCCTCGATATTCTGAAGAACACAGAGGCGAATACAACCCTACATCAGCTTGGCGGGTTCCAAGACACGGAATCGGTGTTGCTCCACCATGCGCGACTGCGTAGGTCGGCGAGGGGCCTCATGCGCACGCCTTGCAGTCTCCAGTTTCCGAGTAATGTCAGGATCATCGGTGCCGTGAATGTCGACGAAACGACGCACTATCTCTCGCCCAAAGTACTTGACCGCGCCCACGTCCTTCGTTTTCGCAATCCATTGCTGATGGATTGGGATGCGATCGCGGATGAGGTGCAGCCTTTTGAGGTTGAGACCACACTGCCGGTACGTTTATCGACTGCTGACCTAGGCGTACGTGGCCCTTATCCTGCTTATGACAGAAAAAACCCTAACGCCGCGGCGCTCACGAAGCTAACGCGCGACTATTTAGCCCCCCTCGGCCTCGAGTTCGGCCTACGTACGATCCGACAGTCACTCGGCTATTTATACGCCGCCCAAAAAGCTGGGATTGACGATTTGACAGCACTCGACAACGTCGTCCAGCACAAGATTTTACCTAAGCTAATGCTTGATACGACGCGTACCGACGGGGAAGGTCGTAGCAAGCGGGAGATTCTAATCGCTTTACGCGACGCGCTTGCTGTTGTGCTGGCCGAATCAGAACCTACAGCCGGGGGCGAAACGGCTGTAACGGCACTTGATCAGCTGATCGGTTCGCTTGACAGTAATAATGGGATCGCCAATTTTTGGTTGCGTTGATGCTCGCGTCGTTACACGCTCACTATCTCGAGATTGAATGGCACGAATTCAAGCGTGCACGCACGATCACGGTGGCCCCGGAACCGATCGAAATCAGCGAACTGGACAGTGGCGTTTTGACGGCCGAGACCCAAGTCTTTCACGATTTTTGCCCATGGGTGGGCTTGCGCCTTGAAGGTGAGCTAGCTGCTTTCGAGCCGGCTTTTGAAGGATCAGATGGTGTTCTGAGCTCAATGCTTCGCCTTAAAGATGGGCATGGTGATCACTGGTGGGTGCAAGACAGCGGGTGGGATCCAGCCGGCAAGCGACACTTGAGCGAGTTACACCGCAGCATGGGCCAATTCACCGTTGTGCTCGGACCCTACCGTCTTTTGCTCAACAACGTGGTGGATGGATTGCGACGGGTCGAGGTCGAGGCATATCTGCATGATTTTCAGCATGACCTGATTTGGTTAGTACTGGGCTTTGGGGGCGCGACCGCCGCAGCGACCAGTGGCGTCAAGCTGAACCAAGAGTTGATAGAGGCGCTTGAGGCGTTCACCGCAGCAGCCCATCAAGTGCTGGCCCGTCCTGCTTGTGCCGTACGCGAGGTGCAGGTGGATAATCTACTCGCCCGCCTCCGACCCAATTCGACGACGTTTCGCCAATACCTTCGCCAACCGGCGGCCCAGCGCCTGCCCGGGCGAGGAGCTGAAGAAACGCCTGACATTGCCGACAATCGTTACTTACGCCATTTGGTCCAAGTCTGCGAAAAGCTTTCCTCGAGTCTGGCTCGCGCAGTAGTCCAACAGGCCAATCGATTTTTAGACCGTGCTCGACTCGAGGGTGAACGCTCTGCCATCTATAAAAGCCAGACCCATCGCGAGGTCGATCCAGACATTTTTAATCGCCAGTTAGAAGAGCTCAAAAGAAAATTAGCGGGTGTCGAGAAGTGTTGCGATGCCTATCGCGATCCGAATGAAATGCCACTTGTGCTTGAGTTTCGTGCCGGGGATCGCTTCGCAGACCTGTCGGATACTATCTTTTTTAGCAACAAAGATGGCAGCACAACAGGTTCGCGCCATGGAAACGAGTATGAATTCAGCATACTTAAAATGCCCGAGGCCCTCGCGGAGGCGATTCAGTTAACGCGGAGCTTTTGCGACTACTACCGACTTGAAGGGGCCGGCTCGGTGAGTTGGAGGTACAGTAAAAAGGGCAAGCCGTATCGAGAAGTTCACTTCACCCAAATTTATTCCGCCAAACCGTTTACCAAAGCAATCCAGCGAAAACTGGAGAAAGGTGCACAGTTAGAAAAGAATGGCTGGTTGGCCCCGTTGACGAGGAAGGAACGCCAGGAAAGCCAGCAGGAAGCGCGTACCGCCCAGTTGCGCGAGCAAACGTATCAGCGCTATGCTCAGCAAGCAGAACAGGCCTCGTTCGCTTTAAGCCGATGTCAAAGAGAGCTCCAGGTGCAGAACCGGGCTTGGGAGAAGCTAGGGGTAGCGGCGGTAACCACACTACCGATGGGTGTACGCTTCAGCCAGAGTCCCACATACACTGCCTGTAAGGTCGCGTTCTTCAGGCTGATGCAGCTTGCCCAACAAGGTGGTCTTGAACTGAGTACATTGGACACCCTTGACCGGATCGGGCTACTTCATGCGAGCGCATTGTACGAGCGCTGGTGCCTCGTCAAAATTCTCATTGTCCTGATGCAGGATTACCATTTTCAGCCTGAAGCTGGCTGGCAAGAGCAGTTAGTGCGTGTGATTGCTGGAAAGCCGGAGAGTGTGGAACTAAAGCTGCACCGGGCGGACGTTGGGCTGTTTGCTTATCTCGAAATTCAGCCCGTATTACCCAACGGCAGACGACCTGACTTCCGACTTCGCTTTTCGTATGATCTCGTCACGCCTGCGTCTGACGATGCAGACGACGACTGGAACGGGGAAACCCAAGGATATAGAGCGCAACACAACAAGGTTAAGACAAGAGCGCTCGTGTTAGATGCGAAGTTCCGCACCAGTTGGCGTAGAGGCGAACTTGGACGTACGTTGACTAGTCTCATCGCGGAAAAAAACTATAGTCAGCACGGTGATCGTGTTTTCATTTTGCATCCAGCACCCAAGGCCATCTTGACGCCGACTTCCCCGTTGATTTGGGGCAAAGACTGCGATTATGGACAAGAAGCCGGAAGAAACCACATGAAAGGCGTTGTCTATCTTGCCCCAGGCGCTGGCGCAACGAATCCGGAACTCAACCTCCGGCGATTGATCGTAATGCAGTTGCAAGCAACGTTTCCAGTCCCCGTCAAAATCGAATCGCTTGATGGTCCTTGCTCGGAGAGCAAAAGTTTTTGCATCCGCTGCGGGAAAGCGCATCAGTCACAAGACCTGCGGCAGCAATCCACCCAGCGTGGAAGTAGCTTTTGGATCTTATCGTGCAGTGAATGTCAGATGCAAACGACCCGTACCCATTGCTACGGATGCGAATCAGGTCTCATCTATAAAAACGGGTTGAATTTTACTTACCATCGGACAGTCGCGGATCAGGTGACTAACATCGCCTGTCCACAGTGCGGTAGGTATTTTGATAACGATGTCCATGGACGAGAGAACGCCTCCGTTCTCCAAGAGAGTGACGTCTACGAATATTGGCCAGTTTGAGGCGTATAACCTCGGATCCGATACAAGCGGCTCGTTTGCAGTACTGCCAACCAGGAGCTTATCCAGTGGCGACCATGTGAACGTCTGTTCCTTCTATCGACCTTAACTTTTTGTCTCTATGGCCGGCAGTTTTCTGTGGTTTTGCAGCCCTGCTGGGCACCAGTTGCCAGTGCATTATTGCTACCTGCCAGATTCTGGGCGCGGTTCGGCCAGGTAGCCGATTTATGCTTGCTCTGCCACGCCGGTCATACCAAGTAAGCCGAGCAAGTCAGGGGCACCATTCATCAGATAGGCGATGCCACGATGCAAGTGTATTTTGAAGAACTGCTGTAGTTGCTCAGCCGGAACATTGTCCTCGTGGGCCCGCTGTAACATAACGGCCGTAATCGCTTCGTCGAGCGAGCCAGCAAACGTTTTCCAGCTCATTTCGACGTTGCTGTCGGTGACGATGTCTTCATGAGGCGGAATGGTGCGCTCAGCCAGAGAGGCCAGCAACGCCCATCTGCACAAGACATTCCATTGTTGGATACCAGTGCGGCGCTTGAGTGTGAGCAGTTGGTTTTTTGCCTTCTCGGAAACGCGAACGACATCGATAATCATAACAGTGCCTCGTCAAACACAAAATAACCCGGTTGAATTTCAGAGCTTTGGCGATCCTGGTTGTATTCGATCAAGTACTCATGTGACGTTAAACGCTCGAGCTTAGCGTATAAGCCTGCGTCGATCTCTTGGTCAGTCGACAACAAAATGACTTGCTTGCTCGCCTTCGGGAAATAGTTTTGCACGAGTTTAAGACGATGTTGCCCATCCAAACGACCCAAGGGCGTGTCGATGATCGCTGGCAGCTGTCTTCCCGACGCAGAACTCAAGCCCCGCAGGATCGACACAGCCAGCAGTTGGCGCTCGCCGGCCGAAAGTTGGTGGCTCGGTACTTGATTGCCACCATAGTCAAACAAGGCCAAGCGATAGTCGACAGGTGATATCTCGATCCGTTCAAACATCTTGGATTTGCGGGTAATGCTCTGGAAGCTCTCCAAGATCAAGCGCGATAAGCGTTCGACGTTGCGTTGTAAGACCTCGTCGCGGTAGCGGTGCAACGTTTCTTCGACTGCGCGCGCATGACGCAGCACGCGCTCATTGGTTTTATGTTTCGAGTCCTGATCGGCCAGCTCTAACAGGGTACGCTGGTAGTCGCGCTCAGCTTGTGCCACGGCTTTGGCACAGTCATCTTGCTGCTGCTTGAGCAGAGCCACCGCCCCTTTCGCTTGCTCATGCAGTTGCCGGTGCGACTCAAGCTTTGCACGCAAAGGTGCAAGCACTTCTGGATTCGGCATCGCAGCAAGCGTACGTTCGAAATCGCTTACCCGTTCGGTCAGTGCCTGATTGCGCTTTAATTCCTGCGTCACATCAGCACACAGCGCTTTATATTGCTCGTCCGTGTAGGGCGCGAGCGCGTCCGCAGGCAGGTTCAGATAGGCGGGCGCTTGGGCCGCAGCAACGCGAGCAGCACGGTCGCCCGCTAACCGTGCGGCCACCGCCTCTCTTACTGCAACGCTGACTTCGCTCTGGGTCAGCATGCTCAGTACCTCGGTATCGCGTGCTTCAATCTCACTCAACATCGTACGCGCCAACTGGGCATTGCTTTCCGATGTCAGTTGGGTGCGCGCTGCACGTAATAAGTCCTGTACAAGCAATAACGGTGCTTGGCCAGCAGCCAATTTGTCGCGTAAATAATTGTCATGGAGCTGTTTCTGCTGGTGCGCTTCATCACGCTGGGCTTCCACTGTCTGACTTTGTTCGGCCAATTCGCCACCCTGTTGCCGATACTTGTCCTCGGCCGCCTTGACCTCACCGGCGAGCTGCTGTGCGATCTCGCTCTGGCGCTCGACCTGGAGCTTCAAGTCTTGGGTTTGATCGCTGAGCGCTTGTAACGCGTCACGCTGGGTCTGCAACAAGGCTTGCGATTCTGGCTTAAGTTCATCCACGCGACGGCGACGCTGAATGATTTTGATGTCGGCAGCGAGCCGATCCACTACATCCAAGCCGAGCAGTGCATGAATACCTGTCCGAATAATGGCTGCGGCTGATTGTTCCTCGGCCAAGGCTTCGATCTTTTCGCCGTCGAAGAAGAAGAGCTCTGAGATCTGCGATGGAATAAAGTCCTCGACAAACTCGTTCCAGCGCTCAGACAACACCGCATCCAACACATCGTTACGCATGACTTCGAGTTTTTCGCGCGGCGTCTCGCTCCGACCGTTCCAGGAACGTATCACACGTATCGTTTGCCATCGTCCTTCGTGGTGATGGATGAACTCGAGCTCGAGCCCTGCACCCTCGTGCGGAGGCACGTAGCGATTAATCGTACTGCGCAAAAAATCAGGATAAGCCATGTTACCGCGCCCGGTACAACGCGCATGCTTTCCGTATAGAACCAACTGCAATCCATCGAGGAATGTGGTCTTGCCGGATCCGTTGAGTGCACCGAACAGCACGATTGGCTTGCCGTGCTCAGTCATCAAGTTGACTGCATGGCGTCCTTTATAGATTCCRAAATTATGCAGGACGAATTCTTTAAACAGCATTGTTTACTCTTCTACAGTGAGCTCGGCATCGTCGGCGACGATAGGAACGATTGGAATCGTCGATCGGACGAACTGAATTTCTTGCTTCTGGTTCGCTTGTTGCAGCATCCAATGGCGATGAACAGCGAATTCCACAGCTTCTTGCTCCCCATTGAAGGCGTGGGACTCCAACACGTCGTTGAGTTCATCGAATAGACCCGCCCGGCGTGCCGCATGCTGGTACTTACCTTCAACGGCCAAGAGCTGACGCACCAGGTGAAAATGCAACTGATCAGGGTCGTCTTTCGATGCCGCGGTGTCGCGCAACAGGTCGATATCAGCGGCATTGAACACTTGGCTTTCGTCGAGCGCTGGGGCCGGATACGGTGTGTTCATGACCTCTTCGTAAATGCGCGGCACGCTGTCTTCGATTTCATGTTTTTCAAATAGCCAAATGCGGCGGATCTCTTCCAAATCTTCCAACGTGACCAAGTCGAATTTCACGTTGTCTGGTGCCGTGTCATGCACTTGCCTCTGTGCTTTCAACAGCTCGCGCAACAGCGCTTCGCGGTAGGTCTGTTTGTAGGGGCCGTGCACCAGACGGTAAGCTTTTCCATCAGGATCCCGAGCGACGTATGGCTCGTCTGGATTGCCGACTTCCATCAGCGTCAACCGACCATCGATGCGCCGGAACTCGCGGTGCTCCCGATCATTTGTCGTTATGAGCCATTTATTGCGCAAGTTGAGTAGCGGCGTCATCCACTCTTTTTCGCTGTCGTTCTGGATCATCGCGTCCATCGATTTGTCTTGCGACACCATCGTGCACACATAGCAGCCAAAACGACTGTCACCACAGCTGGGCGTGGTGGAGTCGACGACCAATGGGCATTCGCCATCGGTCGTGGCGCCTTGGTACATGCCGAGCAGTTCGCTGTTGTCGAAGCCCCAGGGGTTCTTCTCCTGCATCAGGTAGACCCAGACGTCGTCGTTGGTCCAGTCTTCGATCGGAGTGAACACCCAGCTGCGGTCGAGTTGGCCGTTTCGGTTGAGCCATTCACGCGTACTGCCCTCGTGGCGTTTCATCGACGCGGCGCGCGATGCGCTCTCGGCCTTGCGCGTGCCGAGAACGACGATCGCTTCGCCGTTCTGCTGCTCGAGTCGTTTGATGAAGGTGTTCGACGGGCTGATCTTCAAACGGCTGGTGCACCACCGGAATTTCGGCCGCGGCGCCGGATAGCCTTTGCCGATCAGGTTGACCCAGAACCGATCCTTCACCTCTGGGGTCAAGCGATGGGGTCTGATCGGCAAATCCTGTTCCAAGGCAGCCGCTTCCATCACGCGGAGCGAATGCGCGACCCACTGAGCGACGATCGGATTTTCGACCAAGGTGTCGGTACTGATGACGTGCACGTCCTTGTGTAACTGCTCAGGCGCGAGCTGGCGCAGAGCCTTCCACACCAGCTGCAGTGTGGCAGTTGAGTCTTTACCGCCGCTGTAACCGATCACCCAAGGGATGGGGTCACTCAGGTACAGCTTTTTGACGATCTCCAGCCGCTCGACGACGGTTGCCTTGAAACCATGCTCGGCAAAGGCCGAGACGGATGTGGGTTTGTTACTTTCCATGTTGTCCTCGAAGGAAGGCATCCTCGGTACGTTGCTCATCCGGTCCCAAAGGAATCTGTAGATGTTTCTTGAGTTGATTGATCGTCAGCGCGACGTTGTTCGACGCTTTCGAGATCGTTCCCCCCAACATCGCTCGTCCTTCCCAGGTGCGAGCGTTCGAGCGCGACCAGTCCAGTGTGCGCAGTGGACTAAGTATGTCGTGCCATCCTTCTTTTGGCTGACGCAGCACGTGGTTCCCTACCGCTCCGATGGCTTGCAAAGCAACTGAGTGCGAATGGATGAAGTCCCGCCGCACGTCGCCAGCACTCAGACGTGATTCCTTGACGAGTTGCCATTCTGGAATATGAATGCTGACAGTGTCCCAATAGTCGGCACTTAGCTGGGCGATCTCATCCGTGTTCGATGTGTCGAAGCCGTCCAGCAAAGCCGAGTTCGCTGAGTAAATGGCGCTCAGAGTAAACAATTTTCGGGACCGCTCAGAAAGTGTGTTTCTTTCCATTTCGACCATGTCACAAAAAAACTTCGACCTCAGTACAATCAATTTAGTCAGTTGAGATCGTTGGTCGCGATGGTCATATAACAAACCGAGCGAGCGACTTGGACGGATTGCATAGCGGTTCAGGTCAGCAAACATCTGCTGGCAACGCTCAAGTCCGCGGTCCACGAAAAACACAACAGCAATGGTCTCGTCACCTAGACCTGGTTCAGATTTCAAGGCGAGCTCGATTGCTGCGCGGCGGTGCTGCCCATCATTAATGATGAATCGTGATTGCATATTGACATGCAATGTACCGATCAGGCTGGCGTGTGTTGTACCGGTAGCCGGAACAAAGCGGACGTTGCCATCGATCGATGCAGTAATTGCTGAGAAAGTGTAGCTCTTAAGATTGCTTAAGATATACTCGGCAATTTCCGGAACGCGTCCTTTGTTAAGCGTGCGTTGGGCGCGGAGCTCAGGATTGAGCTCGTCATCATCAAACAAAAAAATTTTAGGAATGAGCCTTAACGGGCACATTGATACGTAATACTCGCGTCCCGATTGCACCCCCTTAATGGAAGGGAACACATACTCGAAGGCTCCGTTCATGATTAGCGCTCCTTTGTTTGTGGCATAATAACACAAACACCACCCGAAAAACATACAAACTATGTCCGTTTACCTTGATTGCAACGCTACTACTCCAGTCGAATCCGAGGTATTAGAGTTGATGATGCGTTACCTGGGTGAGGATTACGGCAACGCTGGGAGCCGGACTCATGACTTTGGGATGCGTGCTAAGCAAGCTGTCGAGCGAGCTCGTGAACAGATCGCTGCCGTGGTAGCTGCCCGTCGTGAAGAAATCACTTTCACGAGCGGCGCAACGGAAAGTAATAACATGGTATTGCTCGGCTTGGCAAACAGGGTGGATGGCGCAACACGGCGCCACATCGTCTCCACGGCGATCGAACACAAGGCGGTGCTCGAGCCTCTTGAACAACTCGCTAAGCAAGGCTTCGAGGTCACCCTAATTCATCCAGACCAGTCTGGYCGGATTGACACGCAAGCAGTGTTGGACGCGGTGCGTCCGGATACTCTGCTGGTGAGCGTTATGCATGCGAATAATGAGACCGGCATCGTGCAACCGATTGAGGCCATCGCTGCCGGTTTGCCGGACGAGGTCTGGCTGCACGTTGACGCCGCGCAGACTTTTGGTAAACTCATCACTCCTTTGCAAAATCAGAGGATTGACCTGATCAGTGTTTCGGCCCACAAGGTCTTCGGGCCAAAGGGCGTTGGCGCGCTGATTAGCCGCCGGCGCAATGGAAACCGGCCACCTTTGTCTCCCTTGATGTTTGGCGGTGGTCAGGAGCGCGGCTTACGACCGGGCACGCAACCGGTGCACTTAATCGCCGGGTTTGGTATGGCAGCACGCTTGGCGTTGGATGAGCACGATCAGCGCCAGGCGGCGTGTCTGCGTTTCCGCGAAGAGGCAATGGCAGCGATGGCGCGACTTGGAGGCCAGTTCAATGGTGACCAAGAACACTGCTTACCGCACGTGCTCAACGTGTCACTGCCCGGTCTGAATTCGGAAGCGGCAATGGTCTCGCTCAAGGGCATATTGGCTTTATCGAATGGATCGGCCTGCACGTCGACGAGTTACGAACCCAGCCACGTGCTGGTGGCGATGGGGCTCGACCAAGAGCGTATCGACAGTGCGCTGCGTTTCTCCTGGTGCCATATGACGCCCACCGTCGATTGGCTGCACGTGTGCGAGGTCTTGCGCCGCATGATGTGATCGGTGCGCCGCCCGTGTGAGGACGACGTCGGTTGACCTACGACCACGGTTTGCGTTCGACCTTCGCCCACTCGGCTACAATCGACTTCCAGCAGCACGACGCTGTGCGTGAGCGACACGCCCTGTTCCGCTGCGCGACTGGAGGTCAACATGCGAGAGCCCTTTCAAGGTGCAGTCGGTAAGCGTGTCGCGGATCACCTGTACGCGCACGTTGCAGCGCTTTCCTCCTGGCCGCCGACATTGCGCGCGCTGGTCGACCACGCTGAATCGCTCGCCCAGCTGGTGGCCGGCGAACATTTTAATGTCGTCAAAATCCATGCCTCTGGCGAGCAGTTGTCCTTGTTGTCCTACGAGACGTTCGATGAGGCGCCCTTCCCCACACTGACCAAGAGCTGGCGCATCAGCTTGCATACGGACGGTGTCGTGTATCGCGATTACACGCAGTCGCGCAATCCACCGATCTTGCACCGCAAGGAAGCGTTGCTGCCACCGACCGATCCGCGCATCGAGCGCTGGGCTGAACTCACCCGCAGCGCCGAGGCCTTGGGGCTGTTCGATGACACGAGCCGGATCGGCTTTCGTGAACAATGGGCGGAACACATCGCGATCAAGGGTTACGCACTGATCGGCGACGAGTTCATCCCGCTGGCCAATGTCGCCGAGGCCGATGGCGGCGACGTTCTCGTCGATGGACCGGTACAGCGCCATTTGACCGCCTTGTCGCGGGCGAACCTGTCAGGGCCAGTCCAGGCGCTGTGGCGCCATGAACTCATCGACGCCGAGCGCAGTTTTTTCGATTACGGCTGCGGCAAAGGCGACGACGTGCGTGCTCTGCTCGAAAACGGTATCCAGGCTGCCGGCTGGGATCCGTATTTTCGCCCCGATGCCGAACGCCACACGGCCGACACGGTCAACCTGGGCTTCGTGATCAACGTAATCGAAGACCTCGACGAACGCATCCACGCCTTGCGAGGCGCCTATGGGTTGACGCGTGGGGTGCTGGCCGTGGCGGCCATGCTGGCCAGTCAGCAAGCGCCGGTCGGCCGTGCGCACCGGGATGGCTATCTCACGTCGCGCAACACCTTTCAAAAATATTTTTCGCAAGTCCAGCTGCGTGACTTCATCGAGCACGTACTGGACGAGGCCGCCATCGCGGTTGCGCCCGGAGTGTTCTTCGTCTTCAAGGACAAGCTGCTGGAACAACGCTTCCTGCGACGGCGCTACGGTGCACGCCACTCACACAGCCTCGCTCGGGGCTGGATTACGCCAGCGCGCCTTCCGCGTCCGCCCAGAGAACCGAGAACGCGGGTACCCAAACCCTCGCGTGAAGAAGCATTGGTGGCGCAACACCACGAGCTATTGCAAGCCTTGTGGTCGACCCACGTCCAGCTCGGGCGGCCGCCCCAGCTGGACGAGATCGCACCTTCTCTGGCCGAACGGCTCGACGTGGCGGCGCTGTCCTTGAACAAGGCCTCGAAGCTGGTCGAGGCGCATTTCGACCAGACCGAACCGCGTCGCGCCGAGCACCAGAAAGTCGACGACTTGATCGTGTTTGCGGCACTCGGACAATTCGGCAAACGCCAGGCGTATCGCGACCTCGACCCTACCTTGCAACGCGACGTGCGTTACCACTTTGGTGATTACGGCACCTGGCAAGCGCGTGCGCGAGCGACGCTGTACGCACTGACCGACCTGGACCGATTGAACGCGGCATGCGTCGACGCGGCCCAACGTGGTCTGGGATGGCTCGAAGACAGCCACTCGCTGCAGTTGCATACGGGTCTCGTGCCGAGACTCCCTGCCCTGCTCCGCGTCTATATCGGGTGCGCCACCCTGCTGGTGGGCGAATTGACCGATTTCGATCTGGTGAAGGTCCACATCCGCTCAGGCAAGCTGAGTCTGCTCAAGTTCGACGACTTTACTGGCAGCCCGGTTCCCAGCCTGATCCAACGCGTCAAAGTGAAACTGCGCGAGCTGGATCTGGACATTTTTAACTATGGCAGTGAATATCCCAGCCCCATGTTGCCGTGGAAGTCGCGCTTTATCAACGAAGAGTGCCTCGGTTATGCGGAACAGCTGGCGTTCGAGGAACAGCTCGTACGCTGTGGCCTGGGCGAACTCATGGCGGACAGTCCAGGCGTCGCGCACTTCCACGCGGCGCTGGCCTCGCGCCGCTGGCAGATCGACGGTTTCGGCTTGGTCCGCAGCCGAGACTTGCCGGACCTGGACGTCACTTGCAGCCGGTATTTCACCTATCGTCAGTTCATCGAGTGTGGCGAGACCCAGACACGGACCGACATACCGAATCGACCGCGGCAGTCTGACACGTACACGGCCCTGCACGAGTTGGCCAGCTCGGTTCTGGATCCAGTGGTCGACTACTTCGGCATGATCGAACTCACCTATGGGTTTTGTTCGGCCGAACTGGCACGTGCGATCCCGGGCCGGATCACGCCCAAGCTGGATCAGCACGCGGGACACGAGGTAACGCGGACCGGAGCGCCGATCTGCGATAGGGGCGGTGCTGCGTGCGATTTCCTAGTGACCGACGAGGACATGGAGGAAGTGGCGCTATGGGTGGCGGCCAATACCCCCTTCGACCGCATCTATTTCTATGGGAAGGATCGCCCAATCCACGTGAGCTATTCGGCGGCCCCTGCCCGGCAGTTTGTGAGGCTTAGTACTAATGCAGCGGGGATACGGGTGCCAAGAATCGATCGGGCAGTCCCAACCTTTAGTGTTAGCAAGTCTTGACGGTATTAGCTTTTCGAGCTCGATGACATCATGCCTCAGATCGAGGGAGCGGTCTGCACGTTGCAGTGATTGGCCTAACCATGTTGGATTCTTGATTCACTCAGCAAAATAAATAGCGATTTCAACATGGATGATTTCGCTTTTCAAACAGATCTTACCCAATGTTTCCCAAATCGTGATTATCGATCAGTCCCAGCTCAGTGCCCCACCGGTCTGGTACTCGGTCACGCGGGTCTCGAAGAAGTTGCGTTCCTTCTTCAGGTCGATCATCTCGCTCATCCACGGGAACGGATTCTCTTCGTTCGGGAACAGCGGATCAAGGCCGATCTGGACGGCGCGGCGGTTGGCGATGAAGCGCAGGTAGCCCTTGAACATCGCTGCGTTCAGGCCCAGCACGCCGCGCGGCATGGTGTCTTCGGCGTAGCGGTACTCGAGCTCGACGGCCTTCAGGAACAGTTCCTTGATCTCTTCCTTGAACGCCGCGGTCCACAGCTGCGGGTTTTCCATCTTGATCGTGTTGATCAGGTCGATGCCGAAATTGCAGTGCATCGACTCGTCGCGCAGGATGTACTGGTACTGCTCGGCGGCGCCGGTCATYTTRTTYTGRCGGCCSAGCGCCAGGATCTGGGTGAAGCCGACGTAGAAGAACAGGCCTTCCATCAGGCAGGCGAACACGATGATCGAKYKCAGCAGCTTCTGGTCGTTTTCCAGGGTGCCGGTCTKGAACTSCGGRTCGTTGATGACCTCGATGAACGGRATCAGGAACTGGTCCTTGTCGCGGATCGACGGGATYTCGTTGTAGGCGTTGAAGATTTCCTTCTCGTCCAGGCCSAGCGAYTCSACGATGTAYTGGTASGCRTGSGTGTGGATCGCYTCYTCGAARGCCTGGCGCAGCAGGTACTGGCGGCATTCCGGSGCCGTGATGTGGCGGTAGGTGCCCAGCACGATGTTGTTGGCGGCCAGCGAGTCGGCGGTGACGAAAAAGCCCAGGTTGCGCTTGACGATGCGGCGCTCGTCTTCGGTCAGGCCGTTGGGGTTCTTCCACAGCTCGATGTCGCGCTGCATGTTCACTTCCTGCGGCATCCAGTGGTTCGCGCAGCCGGCCAGGTATTTGTCCCAGGCCCACTTGTACTTGAACGGCACCAGCTGGTTGACGTCGGTTTTTGCATTGATGATGCGCTTGTCGTCCGCGTTCACGCGCTTGACGACGTCGGCGGCGCTGGCGTCTGTTTCGTTCGGCCCCGCAGCTTGCGCTCCCGACGGCTCTTCATCCCATGACAACATGACGCTTCTCCTGGAAAAGCTGGCGGTCAAGGACGGCCGCCAGCGATTGTAGACACCCGTAACTTCTTGGCGATTCGCGACGTGTTAGCACAGTTGAACCAGCTGTCTACCGCTCCCGGACCAATGCCTCATCCTGCGTGCCTTTCACGGGGGGCTGACGCGCGGATCGCGACTGGTTCACATGTTCCGGATAGACCTTAGGCCCGACCACTTCCCTGCCCTCTCGCAGCTGCTGGGTGATCAATGCTTTCCCGATCGCGACGAACTGATCTTCGTGTCCTGGCATGTGTGCTTCTGCGAATTTGCGAGCCGCGTCCAGCAGCGCGTAGGCTTGTACCAGCTCCGGATACTTCTTCACTACGAGCGTTGGCCTGTCGTTCGCAAACGCCGACAGCTTTTCATTCAGCTTCGGGTCCGCGGATTGCTCCAATGGCTTCGCAAGTGACGTTGGGGCCACCGTCCCCTGCTGGTGTACCGGCCCCGCCTCGATCGAGTTGCTCGGTTCGCCCTGCTGTAACTGCGCAAGGTCGAGTTCTGTCGGCTTGTAGCCAGCCACCTGCATGCCGTTGCGTGCTGCTTCCATCCACGCCGCCCGGCGAAAAGTCTCCGAGCCTTTCACCGTGACGCTGTTCCAGCCGCGTTCCTTGGCGATGTCGACCAGCGCACGGACGACTTCAGGATGTTCTCCCCTGGTCGCCAACTTGGCGCCCTTGTCGACGAATGCCGGGGACCGGTCGGGGAAGTAGTAGTCATTGTCGATGTTCAGGAAGCGCTTGCGTACCGACTCCGGTACGGCATTTGGTACAGGTGTCGCGGTCACATCTTGCTTGCTCTTTGATGCGGCAGCCGAGCGGGTTGCACCAGGCTGGTAGATGGAAACCTCCTCTACTGCTTGTCTGAATTCAGGCGCCTGCTTATCGAATTCTGCCCTGTACGCAGCTCCTGCTCGACGATTCTGCGCCACCACCGCAAGACCGAGCTTTTGAGCGACTGCGTCCTTTATCGAATGCAGTGCTCCGATATCCCTCTGTGTAGTTGTCGAAACCTGTTCAACGGTCGAGGAACTACCCTCATGCCCACGGAGCGCGCGAGACCGCTCCAGAAGTTGACGCAACAGCCGCGCGTCCTCTGCGTCGTGTAGTGCCTGCAGGTCGGCTTCACTGAACGGGTCCTTGCGAACCTGCGGACCGGCCTCGATCGAATTTTCCTTCTCCGCTTTGCCGCGCTTCGTACGGGCAGGCCTGGTAGATGTGCCCGGCTCGCGCTCATTCGGCAGCCCTCTTTCTTCCGGAGTCCGAGTCGAACGCTCCAAGCGCTCAAGCCGTAACGCGGACCGCTTTTGAAGCGCCTCCTGGTAGGCGACATGCTGCTGCATGAATGCGATACCTTCTGGCATTGGTACGGGGGCGGGAGGCAACGGCGGCAAGTCGGCGCCTTCCGGCCGTGGCGAACCTTCCTTTGCGTGGCTCGCGTCGCCGTGCCATTGTCCATCCGTCTGCGGTTCCGATTGGCCATCCTTTGCCTTCGGAACGCGACGGGAAGTACGTGTCTTCTTCGGCTTCGCCAATTCATCCTCTGCATCTGGCGCGGCCTTGCTCCTGGACGCCGAGGGCCGTTTCGGCTTGTCGTTCTCCGTGCCAGCACCCGCCAGCGCCGCCTTGGATTCCTGGTCGGCTACCGCCGGAATGGCGCTCGTGCTGGCGGCCCCGATCACATCGCTCTCTTTTTGCTGTTCGCTCATGTCATTGCTCCTGTGAGGATTCGACGGCTTTCATGAATGATTCGAATGCCTTGTGCAGGTCTTCGTCAGTGATCGGCTCTCCCTTCGGCAGTTCGACCTTGGTAAAGTCGACGGCATACCCAGTCAAGTCGAGGTTGACCAGCTTTCCGAAATCGGCCGGCGTAACCGTGCGCGCCGGCGACGGGCCTGCGGTGGCTTCAACGCTTACCTCTTCCGACTCAGTTGGCGCCTGCGGTACTTGAATCGAGATCGGCTTGATCGGTGACACAGGCAGGCTAGCCCGTCCTGCAAACAAGCCAAGCTTCCAGAACCAGATCTTCTTGCACAGGATCGGCAGCATCCCTTCGATAGCGATGATCTCGTTATGCTTCCCCATCTGTTTCACTTCCTGCGGATTCATCAGCGGCCTGGCCRACAGCGAAACGGTACTGCTGCCGCCATTCGATTTCGAGGAAAAGCTGAACCGCTGGCGCGAGCGCGACACCACCTCCGCCGTATAGGGACCGAGCATGCGTGAGATATCTTCGGCATACTTCTGTTCGCGTGGGGCGAAGATGACCGACGCGCCGCAGCAGCTTATGATCGTCTCGGCCCCGTCCGCGCCGTACACCTGGCGCAGCTGCGATACTGCCTGCACCAGAATGAATGGGCGCAGCCCGTAGCCGCCCATCAGCCCGATCGAATCCAGTACGATCGGCATGCGTCCCATCGCGGTGAACTCGTCCTTGATGACGGCCACCTCATACTTGAGGTCCGGGTCGTCTTCAGGCATCTTGTCCATGTTGCAGTCGTAGAGCTGTGTGAAGAACAGGTTGAGTAGCTGGCCTAGCCTGCCCAGGTCACCCGGATTCACGCCGAAATAGATCGATATCCGCTCGCGGCGCAGGTCGTACAGGTTGAAGGAATCGGCGCTCGTCGCCGCATCGATCATCGGGTTGGCCCAGAGCTGCAGCTTGGCCGTAAAGGTCTTCCGGATAGACGACTGCGTCTGCGGACTCAGGTTGATAAAGTCGTAGAGCATCCGCTTGCAGGTCGGCGACAGCGGCTGGCCGCTGGCGTCGCGTCTAGCGATCACGCCACGCCAGTGCTCACCGATGCCCTCGGCTTCCCCGTACATGATTTGCCGGAGCATTTCGCCCATCGTGCGCGGCAGCCTCGGCGTCTCGATGACGTAGAGTGCCAGACCGAGGAACAGGTCACGGCACGAGGCCGGCCAGAATGGATCACCGCTCGCTGGATCGGGCGACAGCATGTTGGCGATCTTCTGCAGCGCATTGATCCGCTGTGCCGGGTCGTCTGGCACGTAATAGCGCGAGATCGGGTTCCATTGCGCGGTTCGGCCATTCGGCGACAGCGGGTCGAAAAGGTAGACCTTGGAAAACAGCGAACGCCAGCCGGCCGTGATCCGGTAGCACTCCTTGCGCGTGTCGTTGATGACGAAGCTGCCCCGCCAGCTCAGCGCGTTCGGCTGTACCAGGCCGGCGCCCTTGCCGGTACGCGGCCCGGCGGCGCAAAAGGCACCCCGCTGCTCGCCCAGCTGGATCAACTTGCCGCCCAGGCCCATGAAGCCGCCCCAGCGGCCGAGCACCAGGCCATCGTCGTCGAACAGCCCGGCCGCGGTGACTTCCCGCCGCGTGGCAAACCGCGCATCGCCATGCAGCGATCGCTTGGCTGGCCGCATCAGGCCGATAATGATCGCTATCGTCGCGATCCAGCCTGCCGCAAGGCACATGACGAGCCAGCGGCGTGTGTATGGGTCGTCGCCGTACTGCTGCCAATACGCCACAACCGTGAACGGCGTGGCAGCGTGTGGCGGCAATGCCGGGCTGTGCAGCTTGATCAGGAAAAGGTAGCCGGCGAGGTAGAACGCGAGGACGACACCGCCGCCCAGCGCGCCGGCAAGGGCGAAGGCACGATGGCGTTCGCTGTCCGCAGGTGAAACGAGCATTTGAATCTCCTTAACCGAGTTGCCGCATCGCGAATGCGGGATCGAAGTACACCTCGGAGACAACGCGCCGACCGTCTGGCAACCGTTCCATCTGCACGACGACGTCTACGAGCGCATGAAGGGTCGTGGTGATGTCTGAGAGATCGAGCCCGCCACCCTCCTTGCTGCCCTTGATCATCAGGGCCAGGCGCCGGAAAGCGAGCTTCGCGCGCGTAGCGTGGACAGTCGTGATCGTCCCGGGGTGGCCGGAATTGAGCACGTTCTGGATGAAGAAGAACGACTCGTCGCCACGCAGCTCAGCCAGCAGCACGCGCTCGGGACGCATCCGCAACGCCGCTTCCAGCAGGTCGCGCGGGCCGAGCTTCGAGACGCCGTTGCCGCCCTTGGGGTAGAAAAGGTTGACCTGGTTCTCGTGCGGCAGGCGCATCTCGGGCACATCCTCGACCGTGACGATACGCTCCTGCAGGGGAATCAGGGCAGCCAGCGCATTGCCCAGCGTGGTCTTGCCCGAGCCGGTCGCGCCAGACGACACAATGTTCTTGCGATGGGCAACGGCGAGCGCAAGGAAGCGCTCCCATTCCCCCGAACGAAATAGCGCCAGCAGCTCGCGGTCGCAATCCGGCAAAGCGCTTTCGAGAGCTGCCCTCTCTTCCGATCCAAGCAGCAGCGACTGTTCGCGCCTGGCGCTTTCGAACGCCCCTGCATCGACCAGTTCGCGCAGGGCAAGCACCCGCGAACCGGGGCGGCGGATCGTGATCGACACGGTACCCGTCGGCACCGCCGGCGGGATGACGATCTGCACCCGCTGGCCGTCCGGCAGCTGGGCGCCGAGCAGCGGCTGCGCTTCCGTGATGTCCTGGCTCGATCGGTTGCGCAACAGCTTGGCCAGGTCCAGGCACCAGTCGAAGTCCAGCGCCGGCATTCGATGGGATTCCCACTTCCCACGCCGCTCGACGGCGACGATACCGGGCCGGTTGATGACGATTTCGGTCACGTCGGCATCGGTCAGGAAGCCAGACAAAGGCTCCAGCGCCAGCACGACCGTTGATTTTTCCTGTGGATTTTCGAACAGTACGTCCATGGAGCGCCTCACTGGCTAACCGACGGACGCTCCCGCAGCGCGTAGACATCCCTGAAGTCGAGATCACGCGCCACGTGGATCACTACCTGGGATGCCTGCGGCGCCGTCAGGGTTGGCTGGATATTCAGGGTCGACTTGAGCACGTCGCTCATGACCTGCTGCGCACCGCCGGTAATGTTGGGGAAGGCGATCGTCGTATTGTTGTTGCCACCTCCCTGGTGCAGCGCAGTCAGGTAGGGACCGACGTCGCTGACGACGCTCAGCAGGATCGCGGCGCCGAAGCGGTCCCAGAAGTGGTTGTCGACGTCACCGGCGATTCCCGGCCGGCCGAGCGAGTCGGCGCCACCGGAATCGACGTCGACGAGAACGTGGTTCGGCGTCTCGCCGCGAGACCATACGATGCCGACGCGGCGCTGCCCTTGCGCTACACCATTGGCTTGCTGGCCGACCCATTTCGTGCCGCGCTCGAGCAGAACCACCCTGCCATCGGCGCTGCGCACGTCCTCGGCCTGGATGCAGGTTACGAGGCCGGGCAAGGTCGTGTCGAGCGCTTCGACCACGTTGCAGGGAATCTTGGTACCCTGTGTGATCAACATGCTCGGGTCGGCCAGCATGTAGGCCCGTGTGCCGGCCGCACGGGTCTGCTGCGCCGGGTGGACTGCCCCATCAGCGCTGGCCGGACCGGCAGTGGCTGACATTTGGGCAGAGGCGCTCGTCCCGGCGCCCCTGATTCCTTGGGTTTCGGCCACCTTGAAGACAAGAGGAGACTCCAGCCGCCGCTTCATCCGCTGCTGGGTGGGTGTCAATGGCGCCGCGGCTGTCGCTACAGCAGGCGTTGCGCCCGGCGAACCCGGTGTACTTGCCGTTACACCGGCCTGCCCGGTCGAAGGCGTGAGTGGCGGAAGTGGCGGTTCCTGCTTCAACTCGGGGAAGGTAGGCGGCTTGAGTGGCGGCAGGCTGGCCGTAACCGGAAACACAGCCTCGCGCGCCGGCTCGGTCGCCTCCTTGTGCCTGTCGTAAACGGCGGCGTAGTAGCGCCACAAGGCCAGCCCCGCGACCGTCACCACGCTGGCGACGATGACCAGGTTGCTTGCCTTGTTCTGCAAGCGAAGCCCACGGTCTACTGTTGCCGCGTCGCGCTCGCCCTCGATGACATTGTCGGCGTCATCGTCGCCCCTGACGCCGCGGTCCTGCCTGAACGGGAACAGCTTCATCGCTTTTCTCCTTTGACGACACGTTCGACGTTGGGAGACGAGGTATTCGTCGCGGGATGCGGCGCACCAGCATCGAACCCTTCGTTGAAGATGCACGCCACGATCTTCCCCGAGCGCAGGACGAACTTGCGGCGCACCGCATGGACTTCGACCGTCCCGTCGCTCGCGACCGAGATGTTCTCGACCCGCTCCAGTTGGTCGCCATCGCCCGTAGCCGCATAGATCGCAGGTACCTGGGCGCGCGCTGGAAAGCGGAAGTACGTGACGGTCCCGTCGTCCCACGCCTCGCCCGGAGACAGTTCGCCCGCGCCCTGGACCGTATAGTTGCGATTCCGGACCGCACCAGCGTGATCGAGGAGCGCCTCGATCCGCTCCTGTTCCTTTGCCTTGGCCTGCGCCGCGTGCTCCGCCGACGGATAGCGGAAGCGCACCGTCAGGTAGGCGACTTCCTTTGGCGGGGCCAGGCGCATGTCGAAGTTGTAGGCGCGCTTGTTGGTGATGACCTGGATGTTGGTCGCCGCTGCCTTGACGGCCGGCTTGAAGAACACGCCGTTTCGCTTGCCGGTGCTTGCGGCCTGCCAAGCGTCGGTATCGCCACCGACCATGTCCACCAGCTGCTCGTCCGGCTCGAACAGGATCATCGTGGAGGCACCGACCTTCCCGTAGATCGTCACCACGTTGTTCGGGTCGTAGTCGACGAAACGGATGCGTGGGTCGCCCTTCGACGCGACCGGTTCTTGGGCGGCGTGGGCCTGCAGCGCCAGCATGCCCGCCAGCGCGCAGGCGATCAGCTTCGTCCTCATGGCGTCACCTCCCGGGCCGTCGCTACTGGTGCGGTCAACGCCATCGGCCTTCCCTGTTGCGCCGGCGCTGGCCGGGGCGTGTCCGGCTGGCGAACCGCTGGTGCGGCGCCAAGGTCCGGGTCCTTGATGTAGTCCGTGATCTCCATGCCCAGGTCGTTGACGCGGCGGCTGCGCTCGTCGGTCGCCACGTTGACCCAGCGGAATGGGAGCGTCGCGATCCAGTTCGTCGGTTCGCCAACTGGCTGATCCGCCCGGGTCGTGCGCACGGAAAAGCTCGCCCTGACGCCTGTAGCTGCGCCGAGCCCGTTGCGCGTGATCGTGATCGCACCGAGCTGGATGCGGACCTTTCCATCCTTCTTGTAGACGTTCATCGGCGAAGCCGGGTTGGCGGTATCCCAGTACGAAGCCCATTGCGCCCGCAGTTGCGGACTCATGAACGCAGCGGCGTCGTAGTAGTTATCCTCGGCGGTGTCGAAGGTGTAGTTCTCCCGCGCGCGCAGGAAGGTGGCGATGCTGCGCCGGATCGTCGCTGCTTCCGGCGTGACCTGGTAGGCGCTGAGCGATAGCAGCGGGCTCGTCGCCCCGGTCGACTTGTCGACCACCAGCACTTCGGGCGGCGGCGCCGGCCGCATCGAGGTATGGATGGCGCCGGCGGCGATCCCGAACGCCGCGACCGTGAGCATGCATGCGCCGGCCGCTACGCGCCACGCGGTCCTGCGCGAGCGCTGTTCCGCGTCGGTCTGACGGTCGGACTCAGCGGCGGAATGTTCCAGCAAGAGTTGAATGTCGTCGTGCATTTCGATGAACCGGCGCAGCTCGTTCAAGTGGACAGCGAGCGCGTCCTTGGCTTGCGTGGTCTTCATTGAGCACTCCTATGCGGCCGTGCCGCAGCTTGGATAGACGGCGCCAGCCTGTGCCGGCGCATTGATGGGGCGACGGTGCGTGCCGTCGCACGTGGGCAGCTTGGCAGCACAGCTGGCCAGCATTGCGGATGTCACAACCAGCAGGATCAGTTTGCGCATGACGTCCTCACCGTTTTGTTTGCGAGATCTTCGTTTGAGAAATCGAATTCCTTGGCCTGCCCCGGAACGCGCCCTGGGTCGCGCCCCAGGTCTTGCGGCCTACGTAGCGCACCGGCCGCGTCGAGTAATCCACGCCCTTGCCAATCATCTGCCCGCCATGGCGATGCATCAGGCTTCCCGCAAGGCGGCCCATGCCGAACGAAGACAGGGCGACGCCGCCCGCTAGGCCTGCAGCGATGGTCAACACCGACGCCAGCGCAAGGAGCGAGATCAATCCCATGACCAGGAACGGAAAGATCTGGTCGACCTGGCCGGCATTCGCGATCGCCGTTGCCGAAGCGGCCCGGGAAAACAACTTGAGCACCAGCAGGTTGACCGCCATGACCAGGACAGGCACGAGGAAGTAGTTGCTGAGCTGGCGGATCCAGGAATTGAAATATCCTGCCGTCGTCTCGAACAGCAGGCTGATGATGAACAGCGGTCCGAGTGCGAGGATCGCCGTCAGCGCCACCTTCGACAGGGCCATCAGGAAGAAGCCGTAGGCCGTCACGACGATGATCAGCGACCACACTGCCAGGGCGATGAAGTACAGGCCGACGTCGCCGTTGAACAGGCCGGCCTTGGCCCAGAACTGCTTGCCAATGTCGAAACCCTGGCTGAGCAGCAGGTCGAGGTTTCCGGTAAAGCCGTCGGGGTCCGGCGCCCGTATCATCGCTGCGGCAAGCTGGTCCGGGCCATGCAGAAAGGTTTCCGTGATGACGGTGTTGTACTCGGCCAAGCCGATCCCGGTGCCGAAGATGAGAGACACCTTCAGCACCCGTTCGGCCATGTCGAGCAGCGGCTCTCGGATTGCCCCGCGCATGCTCGCAAAACCCCAGAGCACGACATACACGCCGAGGAAGGTGAACGCTACTGGCGCGATCGCCTGGGCGACGGCGGCAACCTGTTCGCCGACATAGGCGTCGCACACCCGCTCGATGTACGCGAGGCTGCTGGTGAAGAACGTCCCCGGGACAGCCATACGGTCACCTATGGGGTCGCGTTCGGGAAGCTTCCGCTGCCAGCCGAGGCGATGCGTTCCGCCCGCGTCGCGTTCACGCAGTTCGGATCATCGCCCTTTCGGCCAGGGTCATTCGCGCAAGCCGTGAATACTTTCTTGCGCAGGTCCGGATGTTTCAGGTAGTCGTCGACCGTGAGCACGCGATCGCCGGTTGCAGCCGCAAGTGTCGCGTCCTGCTTCGTGCATCCGCTACCCAAGCATGCCATTGCTGCGAGAATCACTACGTCGACGATGTTGCGATTGAAGTTCATTACTGGCTCCTTTGGGTTATTGAATTCGTCAGGGAAGGCTGGTGTCGATAGTCGGGAAATTCCCTTGCCCCGACGAGGCTGCGCGCATCTGGTTGACCATCAGTCTCTGCGCCTCGGTCTGAGCAGTAGCGCCGTTCCCGGCGGCAGCAAGCTGGTTCTGGTCATTCACCAAGGCAGCGTGTTCGATGGCGATGGCGTTGGAGAGGTCGTATGCCGCTTTTGGATCGTTGGTCGTCGCAAGGGCGCCCGTCAGCATCCGCAGGCGCTGCTCACGCACGATGGCGTCGTTGTATGCCGCCTGCGCCATCGCCTGGTTCGCGGCCGAGATGTTCTGCGACTGGCTCAGGAACGACTGCAGCGCCGGCGACAGGCCGGCTACTTGCGTCGGGGTCAGGATCGCTTGCGCCGACCTGATCTCCTGGGCGAGCGTCGAAAGCTGGGTCATCGACTGCGTCCAGTCGGCCGGCAGCACGCGCGTAGCGGCCGGCAGCAGAGTCGCCATGCCGCGGTTGCCGGTCATTGAATCGATCTGGATACGCATCTGCGCGTATTGCTGTTCCCATGCCCTCACCTGCTTGATTGCTTCCGCCAGCGCTTTCGGATCGGTCACGACCAGTTGAGCGTGCGCCGACAACGAGCCGCTGCTCAGCAGAACCGCGGCGATGATGTTCCGGTATCTCATGCCCTGCTCCTTTCATTGATAAAGTGCGGGTACCATTCATCGACGTCCTCGCCGTACTGCTCGATCAGGCGGTCCATCAGCGCCAGGTTCGACGTCCGCGCCGACAGCACGGCTAGATCGTCGTCCATGCCGTCGAGCGGCAGCTTGAGGACGACGGAATGGTGTCCCTGCCTGAACAGGAACATTCCGCTCCCTTCCGGCATTTCGGTCTTGATGATCTCGAACTCGCGTTCGGACAATCCAAGGCCGTCCACGTAGTCCTTCTTGCGCGCACCCGGGTTCGGGAACAGGAACAGCGTCGCAACCTGCTCGATCAACGTGCGGCTGATCGGGTGATTGATGGCGTCACTTGGCGAGTTCGAGTCCAGCGCCACGAAACCGTTCTTCTTGCGCAGCGTGCGCAGCATGTCGTCGCAGAACGCGGCAAACTTGGCGTCCCCCAGCGCCTTCCAGAACTCGGAGATCCAGACGCCGAGCCTGCGCCCGTCGATCAGGCGGCTCGTCAGGTAGAACAGGTGCATGTTGATCGGCGTTCGCAGTTCCGGATCGTCGAGGAAGCTGGTCACGTCGAAGGCGGTGGTCTGCACCGAACCAAGGCTGGAGGCGAGCGTGTCGATCTGGTTGTCGAACACCCAGGCGAGCGTCCCGTCCTTGCGGCCAGGCTCGCGCGCGTGGCACCACTTGGACAGGCGCTCATACACGCTCTCGGCGCCCTTCGGCAAATAGTCCAGCACGCGGCCGAGCCGGCGGTTCCCGGGTGCCAGACGCATGACAGCGTCAATCGCGTAATCGAGCTCCTTTTCCTCGGACACGCTCAAGGGCTTCGCATCGACCTCGAGGCCCTCGTGCGTCAGCATCGGCCGCGACACGAGACGCCGGACCAGCCGCCGGAGATATGGGAGCGCCGCCTTTTCCTGCGGGTCGAGGCTGAAGGGATTCCAGCCGGTCGACGCGCCAGGCTCGATCCGGTAGACCGTTCCCCCGAGCCGGCGCACGGCGATCTCGGTATCGCGGTCCTTCGAGAACAGCACCGAGGTCAGCCCATACTTCTGCATCAACGTCAGCACGAACATCGCAGCTGCAGTCTTGCCCGAACCGGTGGGCCCGAGGAACATCGAGTGTGCAACGTCCCTCTTGTTGCCGCCGTTCTGGGCTTTTGGGTCGGCTGCGTGCAGGTTCAGGTAATGCGGCGTGCCGGCCGCGGTCACCAGCATCGTGACCGCATCGCCCCAGTGGTTGCCACTGCGCCGACCCACCGGGAAGTTATGAAGGGGCATGAAGCCGCAGGCATTACGGCTGTTGATCAGCGAAAGCCTGGGCCGATACCGGTGGTTCCCCGGAAGCTGCGCCCAATACGACGCCTCGCAAGCCAGATCCTCGCGCGCGCTGACGATGCCGGCATCGGTCAGCACGGCACGGGCCTTGTCGACGTTCTGGTTCAATTCCCGCAGTGTCGTTCCCTTGACCTGCACGCTGTAGTGATGCGCTCCCATGACCAAGCGACGCGACGCGAGGTCGTCCGCCGCATCGGGCAATTCGTCGCGCTGCGAAATAGCGGCGTCACCCGCGTTTTCCATCCGGACGCCAGTCGTGCGCATCTGCTCCAGTGCCGCATCCTTGCGCGAGAACGTGAAGGACTGGGTCACTACCAGTTCGAACGGCAGGGTCAGGAGGTCGTCGAGGTAGAGCGGATGGGTCTCGGCCGGATAGCCGTTGATGCCCAACATCGCAGAAAAGCTCGTCCCGCCGGCGCGACGGATTTCGATGGTTTCGGCGCCGAAAAGCGGGCGCGTAGTGCCGACCAGCGACCGCAGCCGGCACGGCGCAAGCGCGATCCGTTCCCATGTGCCATTCGCCAGGTAGCCGAAGAACTCGGCCGGCTCGGAAAACCATACGCCGTCGCGCTCGTACAGCGCCAGCCGCTCCGCGTCGTAGTAGCGCAGGGCCGCGATCAGTCCGTCGACGATGGCATCGAGCTCGGCGACGTTTTCGCGCCGCTCCGTCTCGATGGCTTCGCACGTGCGCGCAGAGAAGAGCTTCCCCAGCTTCCCGCCCGTCCACCATGGGTTCGGACGAAACACCAGCGTCAGGTAAAGCTCGTTCGCCATCAGGCGTTCGCTGCCGATCTTCGCGGCGTAGCGTTCGTTGAGCTCGCGCGCATAACCGGATGGATAGTCGCCCTCCGGATAGGCTCCTTCCTCGCGCCGCACGATGTGCTGCCAGATCGTGAGCCTTGGATCGGCGAGGCTGAGCATGATCCTGTTAAGCCTGTCGTGCCGGGTGTTCAACTCTGCGTTCGACGCGCATTCGAAGGCCGCGCCTTCAAGTTTAAGCACGCAGACATAGTCGCCGGCATTGGTCAGTATCACGCTTGGCGTGAGGTGGAATTCATAGGGCACGTTCTGCTCATGCAGCAAGTCGCGCCCCGCCGCGTTTGCGCGGCGAGCAGTCGTGCGTTCAGGATTCGACATGCGTGTTCTCCTTTCCCAGGCGCCGCTGAAGGCGCCAGCGTTGAACAAACGTGATCCGCCGGCGCAGCGCCAGTGGCGAGTACGACGAGGCCGACCAGTAGCCACGAGTGGCGACCAGTCCGTTCGCCTTCGTCCGCAGCCACAGCACCAGCAGCTCGAAGCTGCGCGGGTCCTTCAGGCAGACCAGGTAGCAGATCCCGTGGATCGGGACGCAGATGAGCACCCACAGCAGGTTCCTGGTCCAGACCAGGGCCTCGACCGACGCCATGAGGTTGAGCATCAGAGCCGGATATGGCACGCCCCACCTCATGGCCGGCCGGGTAAGGCCGACGGCAAGGGAATCTACCTTGATGCCGTCGTCGTCCATGTCAGACTCCCATCAGCGTGCGGAACCAGGACACGATCTGGTCGCTGCCGAACATCATGCCGATGCCTACCAGGCCCCCGACGAACCAGCCCCAGTTCACGCGCCCCATCAGGCAGAGCACGCCGACGACCAGCACGGCAATTCCGGCGAAGGGCGTGAGTGTCTGCACGAGGTCCGACTTCAGGGTCGTTCCTGAGTTGGCGAACGGAGGCGCCGCAAGTACAAGTTCTGGGAAAAGGCAGCAAGCTACAACGGCGCCCAACAAGACAAGCTGCAGGGTACGAGCAGTTTTCATGGCAGTTCCTTTGCAGGGGGTTGAGAATCGGAAGGTGAAACACCGCGCCGGTAGACATCCCAGAACGGCGCCGGTGGTGGCGTAGACGAAGTGCGTTTGATATCGGCAGTGGCATCGGCCCCGGCAGCACGTGCGTGCACGCGCAGCGGTTTCTGGTCTGGTAGCTGGCTCAGCTCGCGCTGGAGCGCTTTCACGTTTTCCTCGTGCCGATGCAAGTTAGCCTGAGCGTCGTCTGTAGATGCTTGCGCCATCGACTCGCGTGCAGCGCCAAGCGCCTGCTGCTCGGCTACGAGTTCGGACGCGAGAATGGTGCGGCGATCGGCATCACGAGCCTGCTGGCTCGCCTTGTCGATAGAAGGAAACGGTTCGTTACCTCTCGCCAATGAACACAGTGATATTGCGCAGAAGATCAGCAACTTTCGAAGCAAACTCATGTCTGGCTCCTTGCGGTGACATGGGCCTGACGATAGGCTAGGTTCCTGCTGCTACCCTTGATGAGTATCATTCAATCAGGTGTTTAATTAACACCTTATTTAAGTACACTTAGGCGTCATGGATCAGCGCCTTCCCAGCCACAGAAAGGTGTGTATGAGGAAAAATAAGCGGCTGACCACGGAAGAATTCGAGGCGATCCGCCCGCATCTGGCGAGGATGAAAGACCGGAACGTGGAGGCCATCAAGGCCATCCTCGTGGAAGGCCGCCCGCAGAAGGACGTGGCGGCGGAACTGGATGTGTCGGCAGTCGCGGTGAGCTCGATGGTGCGCAGTGCGTGGGAATACCACATCACGCATGGCGTCCGCCCTGAGGGCTGGGTCAGCGTCAGCGTGGTCCTGCCACCAGAGATGGCGCAACTCGTCAGAGAGATGGAACGTAACGCACGTGAAAATCTAAAGGCGAAAAAGTGAAGATCTTCATCCCGGCCAATCAGAAAGGCGGCGTTGGCAAGACCAACACCTCGTTCCACTTCACCCATTACCTTGCCGAACAAGGCAAACGCGTGCTCGGCCTCGATGGAGACGAACAGGGCAACTACAGTCGCGCGATGAGTGAATACGTGCAGCTGGGAATGAGCGCCAGCCAGCTGTTCGGGGACACTCCTCTAGCCCTGCCCGATGCACCTGGCGCGATTACAGTCCTTCATGCGGATAAGGAAAAGCTGCGCATGGTCGAGCGCGCGGGCTTGAGCGATGCACAGCTGGTGTCCAGCCTGCGCGCACGTCTTGCGGAACTTGCGCCCCGCTTCGATTACCTCGTCATCGATTCGGCCGGATCGAACAGTCGCATTGCCAACGCCCTCCTCTTCGTCAGCGACTTCGCGTTGGTCCCGACGAAGATCGACCAGGACAGCATCGACGTGTCGGTGGAAGTCATGAAGCGAATCGCGTCGATCAGGCATACCTGGAACCCGGCGCTGGTCAACCTTGGCATCCTGCCGAACGAATACGACTCGCGCCAGCCGGCGCAGGTCAAGAGCCTCAAGGCCCTGCTCGGCAAATACCCGCAATTTATCTTCCCAGCCTTTATCGCGGATCGCTCAGCGTACCGGGAGGCTTCGGCTGCCCGGACACCCGTGTGGCGGCTGAAAAGCGAAACCGATGGCCGGACGAAAACGTCTGCACGCGATGCGGCAGTCGAAATCCGTACCGTCTTCAGCATGCTGTTCGACAGGATGGAGGCGCAATCATGAACCTCGACCTGACAGGCCTGGCTGACATCGCTCCGCCTGTAGCCGGCGAGCCGCTGCTGGTTCGACTTGACGCCATCGACTGCGATCCGAACCAGCCGCGCAAGCACTTCGACGAGGGGTCCCTGCAGGAACTCGCTGACAGCATCAGCGTGATCGGCGTCGTACAGCCGATCTCCGTACGCCCTGATCCTGAGGCGCCACGGCGCTACATCATCAATTATGGCGAGCGCAGATACCGCGCGGCCTTTATCGCCGGGCTCCAGGCGATTCCGGTCTTCGTGCACAGGACACCCGACAGCTATACCCAGGTCGCCGAGAACCTTCACCGCGCTGACCTGTCGCCGATGGAGATGGCGCTGTTCATCAAACGGCGCCTGGATGCTGGCGAGACGAAGAGCGAGATCGCGGCCAGGCTGGGCTACAAGAAGAGCTATGTGACCGAGCATCTTGCGCTGCTGGAGTCGCCAGCGTGCGTCGAGAAGGCGTACGCGAACGGCGTCACGTCGGCGCGTACCTTGTACGACCTGCGCAGGCTGCACGATGAGTTTCCGCAGCAAGTGGACGCTTGGTTTGAGGACGGGGGCGAGGTGACGCGCGAGTCGGTGGCGGCGCTGGCTGAAAGAGTTCGTCATGACGAACAGTTGGGCAAGGGGTCGGGCGACACTCAAATCGACCTTGCGTTGCCAGTTCCGCCCCCGTCCGGTGCCGGCGTGGCCTTCAGCCAACCGGCATCGAACGATCAAGTAGAAACAGTTCGTCATGACGAACAGTTGGATGGGATACCGCGAGATATTCCAGGCGATGAAATGGCAGCCGAACGGAACGCTGTGCAGCGCGAGCCTGCGCATGCCTTGACGACAGTAACGAAGAGTCCCCGTTCCCAGCCCCAGCGCCACGGGCAGCAAGATGGCGCCACCGATACCGCCCGGCTGTCCTCTCGCTTGCGCATACGGGTAGAGCACAACGGCCGCAGCGCGATGGTTCAGGAGAACAGCGTCATACACCTTCGATACGAAGACGGAAGCATGGCGGATGTGCGACTTGCGGATACCGTCGTCATTGCCGCTGTCAGGGCGTGAATACTTCCTTCAACGATATCGGAGCGTACTGTGCGGAGAAGAGCATCGCTGTTCGGGAAGTCGGCTAAGGCTTTGGTGCGTGTGGTGAGGTCGGCTTTGTTCGTGGCCCTGCTGCTAGCGTCTCGTGTGCTGGTGCCGGTTCTGCGGGTGATGGCGACGGCAGGACTTCTCGTGTTCGGGTTCTGTGCGTTGGCGAAGCGCGACCAGGTCGTGGCGATGTGGGCTGGGGCCGCCCTGGCTGCAGGTTCCGTTGCGTTGGAGTTGGCGCTTGGCGCCGCAGTTCGTGAGCTAGCGCCTTCTGATGTCGTTGTGATTTCCGAGGTGTGAGCGTAGTGGCGAGATTGTCCCGCAGTCCCGAAGGGACGAGGACCCGTCTGTTAATCCGCCAGGATTAACAACACGAGACGTTAGTCTATCCTGCCCTCCTCGAACCTAAAAGCAGTAACGAACCGTTGAATGCAAACGGAGCAGGCAAAGGAAACGCAGTCGGTTTTCAACGTTAGCGAGATCGGGAGAGCTGTCATGGCGGTGATCGGAGCACGGGTTGATGGCGAGATTAAGGAGGCATTCGATGCGCTTGCGCGGGCGAGATCGATGACGACATCGCGCCTGGCAGGGACGTTGATCACTGATTTCATCAGGGGCGAGCATGGAGGAGCTGCGCAAACGTCGACGAGTGCGGCATTGCCGGCGCTGGCTTATCCAGCCGCGCATGCTGGCGCCAAGACTGAAATGGTTCACGTGCGTCTCGAACCCTATTACTACAACGAGCTTGGACGGCTGGCGGCGCAGCGTCGGTGGTATCGCAGCGCCTATCTCGCAAACCTCCTCTATGCACATATCGATCGACGGCCGGTGCTGTGCCATGACGAGGTTAACGCAGTTCGGCAGGTCGCTCGGCAGTTGGCGGATATCGGCCGCAACGTCAACCAGATCGCAAGAAAAGTGAACATCGATCCCGACCGCGCCGACCTGTCCGCCTTTGACTTCGAACTGATCCGGATGCTGCTCGATGTCGAGACCGCGGCAGTCAAGGAGCTTGTGCATGCGAACCTGCGTACTTGGGGAGCGACCGATGTCCAGTAAGCTTGGAATCGTACCGGACCGCGATGGGCGCAAGTCGGGTTTGCGGCGGCTCGTCTATCGTTCACAGTCTCAGCCACGCAATGCCGACGGCGACTGGCAAGCTACCAAGGACAGGCTGCGTCGCACCGTCGCGCGAGTGCCGGAAGTCGTAATCAAGGTCACGGGCGGCGGATCGAAAAGTGCTGGCGTGCTGCGTTACATGAACTACATCTCACGCAGCGGATCGCTCACCACGGTCGACCAGGACGGCACACGCCTGGACGGCAAGGACAGCGTCCGTAATGTGCACGAGTCCTGGGATCTCGACCTGCAACGCGCCCCCGACAACCGCGGCGCGGCCTTACACCATTCCTTCAACATCATCTTTTCGATGCCGGCCAAGACCGACCCGGCCAAGCTGCTCGAGGCAGTGCAGGCTTTCGCCCAGCAGCACTTTGCCAAGCGCCAGTACATCATGGCGCTGCATACACCGGAGACTGACCCGAGCAATGATCCACCCCCGCATCCACATGTGCACGTGATCGTGCGCGCCGAAGATGAAGACGGGCATCGCCTTCATATCCGCAAATCGACCTTGCGGATCTGGCGCGAATCATTCGCGGCCGCACTACGGGCGCGCGGGATCGAGGCGAACGCCACCTCCAGGGCGGAACGCGGTGTGTCGCTCAAGGGACGGAGCAGCGCTGAATACCACATCAGGGAGCGCGGCGACGTATCGACGGCCCAAGTGCGACGCTTCGCCGAAGCGGCGGAAGACCTGCGCAAGGGCAACACCCAGCTCAAACCGTGGGAAGTTGCAATGGCGGCGCGCCGACGTGATGTGTTGGTAGAACTCGCACGAAATGCCGACGCCCTACGCCACGAAGGCGATTTCGAACTTGCCGAACAGGTCGAACGGTTTGCTCGTGGCTTGCCTTCACTTGAAAGCGAACGGCGCAGAATGCAGCGTGCGCTTGTCGAACAAGTGAAAGCGCGACTGGTGCGCAAACAGGTAGAGGACCTCGTGCCGCCACAGGAGCGAGACACTCAATAAATTCTTTGCCAAGTTAGTGGAAGACGCGACTATGCCAAATATCCGACAGGGACATTGAAAGGCGCGAAACTGCAGCAGGTATTGACCGCAACAGCTATTGATAAAATTTGCCACACGGTTGTGCAGTACTTTAAGCCTTAACGATTCCGTAACCTGAAGCTCAGGATTTTCCAATGTATTCGTGGCGACCCATACCGATGGATGCGTTCGACCATCGCCCAAGCAGTTTTTAACGACTTTTTAACCGGATATTAAGATATCTTTTTCAAATTAGAAAGAAAACTTCGAGAATAGTTAACCCATATTCTGACATCTCGCTTATCTAGCCGTGACCGTCCTTGCCTGTACTGCTTCTCCATGGCCCCAAAATGGGCCATTTAAATATTGGCAGACAGATCAACTTATAGTTGGCGTCTACATGCGTCAGAAAATTTATTAAATTCGAATCCCGCAAAATCAGTTATCCGTAAAATCAAAGCCAATTTGAAACGCTAACCAAAGTTTTCGGTCGTCTTTAAACTTGACAACGTTATCCTTCGATACCATGTCGGCTCCCAGAAACATGCCGAGCTTGAAAGGTTTGATATTGGGGGCTTTACTGATATCCCACATTACACCGCCCGCAATCGAATACGCTTGAAGATCAGGGGTACTCGTAACATTATTTTGTGCGTCGCGCACCTCCCCCTTAACAGATCCGATTGCAGCAGCCAGCGCGAAAGTAAATGCAGAACCGGGCGCGCCGTAGCGTCGCCCTAGATATGGCCCAAGTGACACCTGCGAAGAAAAACTACGCGAGCCGGTATGATATTTAAACGGCAAGGCCAAAACTCCATAAGTCCAACCGACACGTTCTACGCCAAGCGCGGCCAGACTACTGGCCTTCATTGTCTTGGCTTGTTGGCCACCTAAAGGCCTTCCGCAGAATGGCAGGCCCGCACACGGCGGCTCGCTGGCAACGACGGTGAGTTCGCGGTCTTGTTCGCCGAGGTTTTGTTGTGACATCACTCTTATCCAGGCTCCCTGCTGGTACACCACGTCTGGATAATCGCTACTGGTTGCCGTGATGTGGAAGTAATCTCCCACATAGTCGCCAGAAGCGCTGCGAGGCACCTTATGATCGATTACGCACTCCCCATTTTCGAAGGCTAGGTCGGTGGTGGCAGTACCGCAGCTTGGAGTCGCTTCTTTTCCGGTCACGAATGTGCAACGTGAGCCGTTCCAACTGAGACCGAGCGATGCTTTACAGCTCGGCTCGGTGTTGAAGTCGTTAATTTTGCTGTCGTCATGTGCGCATTTACCCGCGACAGGTACTGATTGATAGGGAGCGGGACACGTTGGCGTAATGTCTTTGAGGTGGATGACTTGCGCCTTTAATGGAGTCGAAATTGTCAGAAAAAACGCCGGGAACATCGTCGTCAGAAAAGATTCTATTTTGCGCTTTCGCATCAGCTCGCTCCATTAATTTGCTAAGGGAGAACACGTGCTACAACCAATTACTGAGACGTCCTATTGTATTTTCTACAATTTAGATAATTTTTTTCCTAAGGTCAAGACATCCTAACAATCCTGTTGTTTTTCGGGTAAACGGTAGCATTCGTAGATCGGAACTCTTCGCTTACATAGCGCCACCCATGAGGTCACGTAAGTTCACAACACGGTCTGCGCGCGACAGCAGCCCCGCATATCGCGTTGGCGTGAGCGTTGAACAAGAGGTTTTTCATCGCTTAGTTCCATGACTGGCCCGTGCTTCTGCCATGTGCAGCATTTTGCGTAAAGAGGTAGGTATTGCAAAAGACATGACCGGCCACTGAGATGCTGGTGGGCACCCACAGTTGTGCACTAGTTCTCAGGCCGCTCGTGCGGGATACTTTTAGCTGGCATCGTCACGATCACACCTAGTTAATAGGCATTCCTGCCGATTGGGCGTATCGGTGGCGGCAATGTGCAACTAGCATAGCTTGCCGGCCACCCGCAGCCCCGACTTGTCCCTGTCGAGCAAGGTGCAGGCCGTAATTGCGCGAAAATCGTATTGGCCACGTCCTGCAGCGCGGCGCGCATCTACGCAACCAATGCACTGGGTGTTGTAGGCCTTACGTCTCGTGCAGCGACTGGCCACCCGTTCGACCCGCTTACTTATGCTGAATAGCCGCCGTCCGGAAGTACGTTTGGGCATCTCGTCGCTCTCAAATGAAAAAAATTGAGCCTAGAGGGCACTCTATCCGATCCGAATAGACGTTGTCCGAACTCAGGTAGATAATTAAAAATGCCGGCGAAAAGTGGGAGAACCCATGCATCTATATACCCCAGAATGTGGCGTTCGTTTAAGCGTATGGCGAAAGGCGTTCGCAGTCACCTTCGTTGCAGCATGTCTTCTAATATTGGCCTCATGCGGATCACCCAAGATTTACAACGAAGACCAAAGTTTCAGTGAAGCCGGAACGAGAAAGACATCTCTCGGCGAGCCATACTACAATTCTATTAATTACGCGGAAACGCCGCGAGTACCGCAACTTCGTCCAGACCTTATAATTGTAACATTGTCAGGCGGAGGCATAAGGGCGGCGGCGCTGGCCGCCGCCACACTCAACGAATTGGAAAAGTTTACTATTAATGGGATTCCGATAACAAATAACATCGTCTTAATATCATCCACATCTGGTGGAAGTATTACAGCGGGTTATATCGCAGCACATGGCTTCGGACATTACGCGGATTTTCGGCGAGACTTTTTATCAAAGGATAATACGCGCGATCTTTTGCTACGCGCACTTCGACCGCGTGGATTCTACGACCGCTCTTCAATTATGCAAGAATTCCTTGAAGAGCGACTTGACATGAAGGGCATGACATATGGAGAACTTGCCACTAGGAATGACCGACCATATTTTGTCATGAATGCCACAAACCTTAGTACTGGCGAACCATTTTCGTTCGTGCCTTACCAGTTTCGCGAGCTCTGTACAAATATGAATCCGTTGCCCCTATCAGTGGCGATGACAGCCTCAGGCGCTTTTCCGTTTGTGTTAACGGACGTAGAACTAAAAAACCGCATGGATGAATGTCCGGAGCGCCTTAAAGAAGAAACTGGCGGAAATCCTTTTCGACTCACGTCGGAAGCGGTAGCAATGCGTGATCATTACAACTTAGTTCACGCATATGATGAGAAATCACCGCTGAAGTTCCGATCAAGACCAAAATACATTCATTTATCGGATGGCGGGCTGGTGGATAATCTTGGGGCTGTCGGCGCCAATTATATTGAAATCGATGCAGCTTCAAGTATCAAACAGCAAGTAGCACCATGGGGAAACCCCGAAAATTTGATACGCCAAGTATTAATAATCGAAGTAAACGCCAAAAATGAAAAGCACAAGGATAAGCTTGATCAACATGGCGGAAGTCCAGGAATTCTTTCAATGATAGGTTTAGTAACAGGCATTCCTATAGATCGCGCAACCACGCTCAATGCTGACGCGCTGCGCGCAAGTTTTCATGCCGCCGATTCTCTTAGCCCATACGTCGCAACTGGTATTTTAATGACAGAGATCGATTTCGATCTTATCGATGACGCTGAAGAAAGTTTGCGTGATCGAGTCAAGTCTATTGGCATGACGTTTACGCTTTCTCAGCAAAATTTGAAAGACCTTGAATACGTTGCAACGAGCCAGCTACGATCAAGCCCATGTTTTGCAAGGTATGTCGCGGATAGCGGCGCTGTGGGGCCGGGTTATATCCTCCCTCAGGAAGAAGGCCGTACCGGCTTTCGCTATGATTGCTGGCCTCTAATGGATAAGAAAGGCATGGGAGGAAAATCCAATGACAAAACCGACGCTCGCTAGACAAGCAGCAGCAAATATTTTTCGCCTTCCCTGTCAGTCCGGTTGACTCTTAATGCTGGACTGTGCGAATGAAACCGTCTGACGACGCAACCAAATTTTCCCAAAAACCCACAGCCGCTGCGCTCCAATGACCCTTCAGCTCAGCAGTACTGGCTTCTGTCATCTACTCCGAGAAAATGCCAGCCCCACGACACTTCATCGAACTTCTTCACTGGCCGTGGCGTCCAGGACGATGAACGCTCTCCCGCTCTTTGGCAATTATTCCTGGAGCGGAACGGGAGGCCATCGTCAGCGCTGGTTCACCGACAATTCAACGCCCGTCTAAGGAGAACCTACTATAACTATAGGTTCGTTAACGTACCGGTCGCCTTTTCCCATTACTTCGCCGAACACAGTGCTGCGATGAAGCTATGTTCTGATAGCGAGTGTGCCCTCTTAACGGGCGTGCCCGACCGAAACGCTAATCAGATCAGCAAAACGCCTCGGACTTATGACAAGGCTGAACTGGCGCACTCGATACAACAGCGGATAAAACTCGAAGGGATGTTCGAAGTAACGGTCGTTGGACCTTCGGAGCTGTTGTTGAACTAAGACCCTAGGGCAAGAATGGCTGGCGATTTTTCTGAATGCTGACACCAGCCTTCCAAATAGCAGCCATTGGCGACAGTGATCAGCCTTCGCCGGCTGTAGCCGGTCTTGCCCTATGCACTCGCTCGCCGCGATTGTCCCAACGGACTGCCTCTTCATTCATCAGTTAAACGAAAGGTAGCGCCACGCTCAAGGCTTATACATTCAGTCGGCAGGGCGGGCCGATAAATTGAGATATCACACTCAACAGTAACGTCATCATGCTAACTTCATGAAAGGCTCAGGTCGTTTAGAGAAGCGTTAAAGCAGGACCGGATATTTCCACCAACCACTCAACGCCCCGATTCTACGATTGACGTGTGAACAGTCAGCGTTGACCTTCTGAGGTGCGCCAGACATGCAAACTGAATTCATGCTTCTCGCCATCTACAATAAGCCTCGCCTGAACCTCAAGGAGGTATGCGAAGCCATCGGTATGTCATTGAAGACAGCGTACAATCAACGATCAGCAGATACGTTTCCGATCCCGCTATCCGGCGATCCTCTACACGCGGATATCCGCGACGTCGCAGCTTATCTTGACAGGCTACGGGCACCAGCCGTGCCCGCCTAACGCCACTGCACTCAACAGATCTCAGGCCTGGTTTGGTTCGCTTCGGACGAGCCTAAGCACCTCCCCTCTGCACTACAATGGCAACGCCGTCCCAGCGCACTGGCCGGCATCGACAGTCGACATCAGAACCATTACTCCAAATTTGCACCAGACCGGCCACCGGTCCCTATGAAAACCACGCTTCCTCGGTCCAGTCCATCATTGGCGCAGTACTTAGAAGTCGTTTGCGGTATTTCATGTTTTCTTTGATTCGATATGTCCAGCGTCTGGCGCAACCCAATAGTTTATAGCGAAAGCGTCGTAGAGGGCCATATGTTCTCAATGATCGTTTTGTTGTGACGATATCCGCGCCGACCAGTAAGGTCCGCACAGCCATACCGCTAACATGCAATTTTCCGTCTGATGTTGCCAATGAGTCATACTATTCATTCTCTTTATCAAAGAAAATCTTTGTGGATCGAGAACTCCAATTGCTCCTTCTGAAATCGAAGAGTCGTCTTGAAAGGATTGCCCGGTCCATGGGCTCGGGCGCCAAGGCGATAGATCTGTATGGGTAGGTTTGGATCGCCATATGTGCACTACAAGAGCGCCTGGGCAGCGCATGGATGAGAACTTCGTGCCGTTGCCTGGCGGACCAGTAAGGCCGCTTCCCCAAAAGACAACGAGGAATTTCGAGCATGAGCATTTGTTTTGACCTTCGAATGGATATTGCTCATCCGTCGGATGTCACGCGGTCGCTGGGCTTTTGTCCATCATAGGAGTTTCTTGGACAGGGCCGTCACGCCACGCGAGTACGAGCCAATCTGCTCGTTTCGCTTGTCGCCTTCCCCGGTATCGAGCTGAGATAGTCGACAATGATCACGTCTAGACCATGCCTGCGCGTCGGGCCTACGCTTGGGGTCGAAGCTCGGGCAGAGAAAGCGCCAGCCTCATATCCATACCAAAGCACTTATTGGCGAACTCAGCTTTCAGTGGCGTCAAACAAACCCAGCTTAAACCGCGCCATATTTGGCATATAAGCTGGCGCAGTTCAGAGAACTGCGCCACAATTGCGCCATCTATTTCTTGACTGCGCCAATCAATCATGCCGACCGCCGCTGACTTGCTGAACAGTATCCGAATGTCCGACACCGGTCTGACACTGGCTGAACTTCTTAGTCAACATCCCGATGTTGCCCGGCGTACGGCTCAGCGCTCAATCGCACAACTGATCGCACGGAGCCAAGTCACTGCGGTAGGTGAAGGTCGAGCTCGCCGCTATTTCAGCGTTGGTACCCGCACTGACACGAGCGTAAAAAATGCCGGTACGGACGCTTTCCCCAGCTTTATCCCGCTCTCCGCGGACAGCCAGGACATTCTTGCCTATGTCGACCAGCCCGTGGAAGCACGCAAGCCAGTGGGCTACCAGCGCGAATTTCTGGACGCCTACCGCCCAAACGAGACTTGGTACCTGTCCGAGTCATTGCGTCGCCAACTACGAAAAATGGGCATCACCGCCGATGTCGGGGCGCCTGCAGGCACCTACAGCCGGGCCATCCTGAATCGCTTGCTGATCGATCTGTCGTGGGCGTCGAGCCATTTGGAAGGCAATACCTATTCACGCCTTGATACGCGCGAACTCATCGAGCACGGGAAAGCGGCCCGTGGCAAGGCCGCTATCGAAACGCAGATGATTCTGAATCACAAGACGGCCATCGAACTTCTTGTCGAAAACATCAGCGAGGCGGAGTTCAACCGCTACACGCTGATGAACCTGCACAGCGCCCTGGCGGAAAACTTGCTGCCCAACCCCGCGGACGAAGGGAGAATCCGGCTGCATGCGGTCGACATCGGCAAAAACGTCTATCGTCCCCTGTTCACGTCCCAGCAGATCGAGGACGCCCTGGACGCGCTGCTGAACAAGGCAAACCAGATCAGTGATCCGTTCGAGCAGTCGTTCTTCATGATGGTGCATTTGCCTTACTTGCAGCCATTTGCCGACATCAATAAACGCACTTCGCGGCTGGCCGCGAATCTGCCGCTGTTTCGCGCCAATCTGTGCCCACTCACGTTTCTGGACGTACCCGAGCAAGCCTACAGCCGTGCCACTCTCGGCGTATACGAGCTGACGCGCGTCGAGCTGCTGCGTGACCTGTACGTCTGGGCCTATGAACGCTCGACACAGGAATATCTCGCCCTGAAGCAGAATCTGACCGAACCCGATCCGCTGCGCCTGGCCTGGCGTGACCTGATCAAGCAGACCATTCGCGAGATCGTCATTCACACTGAAAACGAGCCACTCGCCAGCATCCAGCGATCCGTGGCGCGCCATGTCCCAGAGCATGAGCAGTCCAGCGTGCAGGCGCTCATCGTTGAAGAACTCAAGCGCTTACATGAGGGCGTACTGGCGCGCTATGGTTTGCGACCGTCCGACTACGCAGCCTGGAAGGCGGTACACAGGCATTGAGAACCTCACGCGTTGGCGCCAGCCTCAACATGCGAATTCGGCGAACCTTGCAAAGTTCTGCTACTCCAAATTTGCACCAGACCGACCACCGGTCTCCGGCTGCTTCAGTAGAAGGCCTTGCGCGGCGGAGCCGGTTCAATATCCCAGCTTGCTGATTTCCCGGCGCGTGGTGACGTCCCGGATGATGCCGTCGAAACCGCTGCGCCAGTCTTTTGCCAGGGTCCGGAGCAGCAGACTCTTTGCCGCCTTCGGAAGGCTCGCGCGTACCGATTGATTACTCAGGATCGTTCTCAGGTTTTCCGCGAGAATGTCCGTATTGCCGACCGGGTGCACGAGCGCATTGACGCCGTGTTTCAGGCCGATGTGCCGATAGGTATCCAGGTCGGAGACGCAGATCGGCACTTCCAGTTCGAACGATTCCCAGATCGACAACGGTTGCGACTCGCTCGAGCTGGCCAATACGAAGCAGTCGGCGGAAGCCAGGTATCGCAACGCGATTTCATTCGGCTGCTCGCCCAGGAAGTGGTAACGCTCCGGGTGCGCCTTGACGATTGCCTGTTCCCTCTCCGGGAGATGAATGAATTTGCCGATGAAGACACATTCGATTTCGCGCTTCATGCTGTCGCTGAGCAGCTCGACCGCATTGATCGTGTCCTGCATGCGCTTGCGCGGCTCGACTGTTCCGATCGACACGATGCGAAGTTTGTCCTTGGGTGCCGGTTCGATCGCTTGCGTGTAGATGGCGTCGTTCCAGAAAGGCAGAACGTGTACCTCGGCAGGGGAATCGAAGGTAAAGCTGCTGTACACCATCTTCTGGTAGGTCGTCTGGAAAACGATTGCCGCAGCCTGGCGGAAACCTTCGGCCAGCGCCGGGTTCCTCAGGATAAATTGACGGCCAATATCAGACTCATGAATCCACCAGATCATCGGGCATTGGGCGCCGAACTTTGCCACGAATTCACCGCCCATCATGGTGTTGGCGACGACGAGGTCGACGTCGGAAGCGTTCGAGACGATCGGAATGTCCAGAGCCTTGAGCTTGGTCTTGATGTCGCCTTCCCCATCGATACGCGGCATCACGGAAACCTCGTGTTGTTCGCGGAGATGTTCGGCCAGGCGCAGGATCGCCGTGCTGGCGCCGGTGGTGTAGAACTCGTCGTTCAGTAACAGTATTTTCATGATGTCCTAGTGATAGGCAGTGCCGCCCGCTCAGGCGGCGACGAAACGATGTTGATGGTCCAGGCTCAGGCCGAAGTCGCGCTCGGACTCCAATTGTCCAAGCGGTACGCCTTCGAGTGCCATCACGTCGCCGACCAGTTTGTCTTCGTAATATTCGCCTTCCAGCAGGCCGGGGAAACGAATGGTAGCCATGACAAACTTTTCCAGCGGACCGCTGCCGAGGTAATAGGCGCCGCCACGTGCCCATGGACGGTGGAAGGGCTTGCCGTATGCGCGCCGGTTCAGTACCGGATCCTCGCATTTATTCCAGTGCCAGCAACGGTCGTGACTCAGGCTGGTCACCGGGAAACCGGCATAGACGTCCTCCTGCTTGAGCAGGTAAACCGCATCCTTGAGCCTTTCCGGATCGACCAGGGTCTGGTCATCGTCCACCTTCAGGATACCCACCTGGGAATCGACGTTCTCATACACCCAGTGCAAGGCTGCCGTCACCTTGCGAGGCAGGCTCTCATAATTGTCGGGGGCGTTGACCTGGATTGCGCGCGGATGCTCGATCGGGGCGGTATCCGAACCGGTCACGATCAGGTACGGAAATTGTGCCGCGTCGAACTGCTGGGCCAGGCGCAGCGCGTTGTCCTGATAGCGGCGGCAGCTGATGATCAAGGCCAGCGACGCTTTCGCCGGTGTCTTCGCGACGAGTCCCTTGTAAAGCTGCTGCAGGTTCTCGCGGTACGGGGCGAGTGCAATGGCAGCCTTGAGGTAGCCGAGTGCCGGACCCGCGGCGCCGCGCAAGCGCTCGATCTCGAAACGCTTGTAGTCCAGTATCCATTTGAAATCGGATGGAATATAGGGATTTTCCTGCTCGAGGTTCGCACATACCGTCATCATGGCGGCCGCATTGTCAGGCGTGACCGCAATCTCTTGCAGCGCCATGATTTGATTGATAAAGCTCATTTAGACTTCGATCAGGATAGGGAAAGAAAAGAGGCGCTGTTTGAGACTTGGCCAGAAGACATTTTTTACTTTGTTGGCGTCAGACAATATCATGAATGCGCTCAAGCAAACAAGCCGCCGCCACCGTATTGATGGCGACATGCAAGGCTTCGTTGGAAAGCCGCATCAGAGCCGAAGGTTCTCGTTAACAAGCCGTCAAAAAGCGATTCGTTCGTCATTCAGTTCGCATGTCGCGAGCGCAGGTCCGCACGTACCTTGTCGATGACCGCGCTCCAATTTCCCTCGGAGGGCTGGCGGTACAGTTTCGCGTTCGGATACCACGGGCTGTCTTCCCGCTCGAGCAGCCAGCGCCAGTCGGGACGGCGGGGCAGCAGCACCCGCACGGGCTTGCCGAGTGCGCCAGCCAGGTGCGCCACACTGGTATCGACGGTGACGATCACGTCCATCAGTTCGCACAGCGCCGCCGTGTCGCTGAAATCCCGGATCGCCGCAGCGAACTGGCGCACCTTGGGCTGCAGGCCCAGCACCGCCTTGTCGGCCGTCCGCACCTCCTTTTGCAGCACGACGAAGTCGCATTCCTCGCCGAACAGCGGCGCGAACTGCTCCAGCGTGATGCTGCGGATGGCGTCGTTCTGGTACTTGGGATTGCCGTTCCAGACCACGCCCACACGCGGACGGGTCTGCTCGCCCAGCGTGCCGGCCCAGTGCGCGACCTTGGCGGGATCGGCGGCCAGGTAAGGCACGCCGGCCGGGATGGTCTCGACAAGGGTGCCGAACGCCAGCGGAAGACTCATCAGCGGGCAATGGAGGTCGAAGGCCGGGGCCGGATCGCCCTTGGCGATGACGCGCGACACGCCATCGAGGCTGCTTGTCAGGCTGACCAGTTCGGGCTTCACTTCGAGGATGACGGTGGCGCCGCGCTGAGCGGCCATGCTTGCGTAGCGGCAGAACTGCAGCGTGTCGCCCAGGCCCTGCTCCCCCCAGAGCAGGATGGTCTTGCCCGCCAGGGACTCTACGCCGGTCCAGAGCGGCTGCTCGTATTCGCGCCTGTCCCTGGACAGGGAAAGCTCTTGCGCCGTCCAGCGCGACTCGTAGCTGCGCCAGCCTTCCGCGTAGTTACCCTGCTGCAGCTGAAGCAGGCCACGGTTGAAGCGGGCCAGCGAGCAGGCGGGATCGGCCGCGAGCGCCTGCTCATAACAGGCCATCGCTTCTTCACTGCGCCCCAGCTCTTCCATTACGCGGCCCAGGTTGGTATAGCCCGACGGATGGTGCGGCCAAAGTTCGATCACCTTGTGGCAGCTGGCGATCGCCGCGTCGTGGTCCCTGGTTTCGCGCTGGATGACGCCACGCGTCAGGTAGAGGTCGGCGTTGTCCGGCTCGAGGGCAATGGCGCGGCCGACGCTTTCGAGCGCAGCTTCGTACTGCCCGCTATCCTTCAGTGCCAGCGCGCGATGCTGCATCGCCAGGGCGTCGCTCTTGTCCAGGACGGTAACCGCCTCGTAGCTGAGGGCCGCCATGTCCGGGCGTCCCATGTCGCGCAGGATCTGCCCCTGGGTGCGATAGGCCTCGACGTAGCCGCGCTGTAGCTCGATCGCCTGCTCGCAGTCGGCCAGCGCCTCCTTGAGGCGCCTGAGCTTGCGCAGCACCGTCGCCCGGTTATTGTAGGCCTGCACCAGCTGCGGGTTCAGGGCGATCGCCTTACTGTAGCTTTCCACGGCCTCCTTGGTGCGCTCCAGCGCCTGCAGTGCGCGGCCCCGGTTATACCAGGCGTCCGCATAGCCGGGAAACAGCTCGATCGCCAGGTCATAGGCCTGCATCGCGGCTTCGGCCTCGCCGCTATCGTTCAAGATGTTGCCGCGATTATTGTGGGCCTCGACATTGTGCGCGTTCAGCGCCAGCGCGCGGCCGACACTCTCCAGGGCGGCCTCGAAGCGGCCCAGGTCCTTGAGCGCCACGGCACGGTTGTTCCAGGCMTGTGCGTCGTCGGCGTTGAGCGCGAGCGCACGGTCGTAGCTGTCCAGCGCCTCTTCCTGCCGCCGCAGCCCCTGCAGAACGATGCCGCGGTTGTAATAAGTATCCGCATCGCCGGCCTGCAGCGCCAATGCCGCGTCGTAGCTGTCCAGCGCCTCGTCGAAGCGCTGCTGTTCTTTCAGCGCATTGCCCAGGTTGCCGTGCGCTTCCGCCACGTTCGCGTTGACCGCCAGCGCGGAGCGGATGAAATGTTCCGCCAGGCCAGGGTCGCCCAACTGGAAAGCGCCGATGCCGACATGGTGCAAGGCCTGGAAATGCCGGGGTGCGAGCTTGAGCGCCTGTTCATACGACAGCATCGCTTCATTGACCTGGCCCTGGCTGTGGAGCTGCAGGCCGTGGTTGAACAGCTGGTTGGCCTGAGCCTGGTCCTGGGTGCCGGAATGGCCGGGAACGGAACTATTACTATATGCCATGTGGGGGAACGCGATAGATAGAATGGGTTCGCCCGGCGAGAGAGCAACGGTATGCCGGCGAAGGAAAGTCTTCGTGATTATAGAGGAAAGAGTTTTCGTAGGGCAACATAATCGCTGGATGCCTTGCGACCGGCGCAGGATCGTGGCGCTTTCCCGACACGAGGGCGTGCCCGGGCCGTTCTTGATGATTGAACAAGGAGCGGATACTCAGGCAATCGCGCCCTACCCATGAAGTCAAGGGCTTACGCGCGACCGCAAAATTTTTAAAAAAATTTCCGCGTGGAATTTAATGGATGTGTGGAAACGGTCGTCTTGTACTTGTGAGAGCGCCAGAAAGGCTGCTCCGAACAGACCAAACCGATATTCAGGAGCTTGAAAATGCTGAGCCTTCACACCAACGCCGCTTCGCTGTCCGCACAAAACTCGATCAGCAAGACCCAGACCAGCCTGTCGACCTCGATGACCCGCCTGTCGACCGGCTACCGCATCAATTCGGCAATGGACGACGCAGCCGGCCTGCAGATCGCCACCCGCCTGAAAGCCCAGAGCAGCGGCATGGCAGTTGCAATGCGCAACACCCAGAACTCGATCTCGATGCTGCAGACCGCCGAAGGTTCGCTGAGCGAAGTGAACAACATCCTGGTCCGCATGAAGGACCTGGCAACCCAGGCAGCCGATGGTTCGTCGTCGGATACCGACCGTACCGCGATGCAGACCGAGTATGACTCGCTGGGCAAGGAACTGAGCAACATCGTGTCGAACACCAAGTTCGGCGGCACCGAGCTGCTGAACACCTCGACCGGCAAGCTGAAGAGCTCCATCGACTTCCAGATCGGCTCGGACAAAACCGAGAAGATGACCGCCGACTTCTCGACCGACCTGTCGACCATGGCTACCGACATCAGCAGCACCTCGGGCGCCTTCAGCTCGACCGCCAGCTCGACCGTCACCGCCGTCGGCACCGAAATCGCTTCGAGCACGGCAGCCAACGGCAGCATCAAGACCCTGTCGGACGCGATCGACGCCGTCAGCGGCCTGCGTTCGAAGCTGGGCGCCGCCTCGAACCGCCTGGACCACGTCTACAACAACCTGTCGAACGTCTCGACCAACACCGCAGCCGCAACCGGTCGCATCATGGATGTCGACTTCGCAGCTGAAAGCTCGAACATGACCTCGAACCAGATGCTGCTGCAAGCCTCGACCGCCATGCTGAAGCAGACCAACAGCATGTCGTCGATGGTCATGTCCCTGCTGCAGTAATCGCAGGGCCGGCATCGGCCGCCTTCCCGGGCTAGACCAGCCGGGAGCCCCCAAAGGCCAGCCTTGCGGTTGGCCTTTTTACTTGTTACTCTGCCTTTATCATGGCCTCCCTGTCCTTCCCCCCGCTCCTTGCGCCGGCCTTGCCCGCTGCACCCGCCGCCGGGCCGCTGCCGGTCGGTGCGGTCGCCGCCGTCGCCCCGGCCGCGCTGCTGGCCGAGATGGATTCCCTGCCGCTGCCCCTGCCCGGCGCGCAACAGGCGCAGGCGAAAGCCGCACCGGGCGGCGACGGCATGGCGGAAGGCGCCGCGATGCGGCCGGACCAGGTATTGATGGCGCGCCAGCTGAGCTGGCCCACTCAAGAGGCCGGGACGCTCGCCAGTTCATGGCGCAGCATGGTGCGCAGCTATGGCACCCAGCTCGTGAACCGCGAACTGCAGGCGCGCCCCGGCCAGCTGCCGACGGCGATGCTGCTGGCGGGCCAGGATCCGCGCGTGCTGCGCCAGGGCGACCAGACCTCCCCTCTCGACGCCTGGCGCTTCACGGTGCATGCGGGCAGCCCGCAGGACCAGCACCTGCGCGTGGTGCAGGAAGAGCACGAAGCGCAACAGCAGCAAAAAAGGCGCCGTGCCCGCGCCGCCCTGCGCCTGGAACTGGTGCTGATTGATGGCACCGTGGTGACCGTGCAGGCCGAACCCCTGGCCGACGGCGTGCGCCTGGAGTTGTGCGCGCCGGACGAAGCCTCGCTCGCGCGCCTGCGCGCGCTGGAGCCGAAACTCGAGAAAGCGGTGGCACGCGCCGGATTGCGCGTGCTGGGATGGAAGTACCGCGCCAGCCTGCCGATGGGGCCTGCCCACATCCGCCTGCCTTCGACGGACGCGGCGTCGGCGCTCAGCCTGCCGGTGTTTCGTGCGATGGCGGAATTGGCGCTGGTGCTTCCCGTTCTTCAATAAAGGTTTGCGTGGGCACTCCGTGCCCACGATGGTCAGCCCACCGAACCAATAATGGAGACCTCGCGGTTCTCCGGAATCTCGTTATACGACAGCACGTGCAGCCCCGGCGCGAACAGGCGCGCATAACGGGCCAGCAGCGGACGGATCTGCGGCAACACCAGCAGGAGCGGCGGCGTGTGCTGCTGCTTCATCTGCTCGCGCGCGACCGGCATGTTCAGCTGCAGCTGGGACAGCAGCTGCGGATCGATCGGATAATTGTCGAGTGCGATCTTGCCGCCATTGTTCTGGCGCGCCTGGTTCAGGGAACCGAGCAGCATGTTCTCCAGGTCGCCGGACAGGTTAAACGCCGGCATGTCCTTCTTCTTGCCGTACAGGCCGGACACGATCTGGCGCCGCAGCGCGCAGCGCACCTCGGCCGCCAGCAGGATCGGATCCTTGGTCGACTCCGAGCTGTCCAGCAGCGTGGTGGCGATCACCACGATGTCCTTCAGCGAGACGCTCTCGGCGAGGAGCACGCGGAACACGCGCAGCAGCTGGGTGTGGGTCAGCGCCTTGTCCAGCGCCGACGCGAGCTTGGGCGACAGCGCCGTCAGGCGGTCCATCATCGCCGGCACGTCTTCGTGGCGGAACAGCTCCGACAGGTAATCCTTGGCGATCTTCGAGACGTGGGTCGCGATCGCGCTTGCCACCTCGACCACCTGGTAGCCCTGGCCCAGCGCGTGCGCCTTCTGCTCCGGGTCGATCCAGGTGACGGCCATGCCGAAAGCCGGCTCGATGCCGGGGATGCCGTCCAGCTGCCCGTACACGGTCGGCGACGGGATCGCCATCAGCGCCTCGGCCACCACCTCCCCTTCCGCGACCACGGTGCCGTTCAGCGAAATCGCATACTGGTTCGGACGCAGGGTCAGATCGTCGCGCACGCCGATGGCGGGCAGCAGCAGGCCCATTTGCTCGGACAGGCTCTGGCGCACGCCCTTGATGCGCTTGGTCAGGGCCTCGCCCTGCGCCTTATCGACCAGGTGCACGAGCTTATAGCCGACGGCCACCGAGATCGGCTGCACCACCGGCAGCTGCTGCCAGTCGAGGTCGGGCACGCGGTCTTCGCGCAGCGCGGCCTCGATGGCGGCCACGCTGTCCTGCGACGGCGCCTTGACCTGACCGGTCTGGCGCCAGCCCACATAAGCCAGCACGCCGGCGAAGATCATGAAGAAGAACCACGGCATGCCAGGCACCAGGGCCAGGATGATCATCACGCCGGCGGCCGAGAACAGAACGCTCGGCTGGGCCAGCAGCTGGCCGCCGACCTGCTCTTCGAGGTCGCCGGAATCGCTGACGCGGGTCACCAGGATCGCCGCCGCCGCCGACAGCAGCAGCGCCGGAATCTGCGCGACCAGGCCATCGCCGATGGTCAGCAGCGCGTACTGGCGGAAGGCATCGCCCATCGACAGGCCGTGCATCAGCGCGCCGATTGCGACGCCGCCGATCAGGTTGATCAGTAGGATCAGGATCGAGGCGATGGCGTCGCCGCGCACGAACTTCGAGGCGCCGTCCATGGCGCCGTAGAAGTCGGCTTCGTTGGCGACGTCCTTGCGCCGCTGCTGCGCCTGTTCCTGGTTGATCAGGCCCGCGTTCAGGTCGGCGTCGATCGCCATCTGCTTGCCGGGCAGCGCATCCAGCGTGAAGCGCGCCGAGACCTCGGAGATCCGTTCCGCGCCCTTGGTGACGACGATGAAGTTGATGATCATGAGGATCACGAACACCACGATGCCGACCACGAAGTTACCGCCGATAACGACGTTGCCGAAGGCCTCGATCACATGGCCGGCCGCGGCGTTGCCCTCGTGGCCGCGCAGCAGCACCACGCGGGTCGAGGCCACGTTCAGCGCCAGGCGCATCAGCGTGGTGCCGAGGATCACGGTCGGGAACACCGAGAAGTCCAGCGGACGCTTGGCCGACACGGACACCAGGATCACGATCAGCGCCAGCACGATGTTGAAGGTGAACATCACGTCCAGCAGCACCGGCGGCAGCGGCAGCATGATCATCGCCAGGAGCGCCAGCAGGAACGCCGGGGTGGCGAACTTCTGGCGGCGCAGCTCGGCCATCAAGCCGTTAATCATGTTCATGTTGCGGATACCTCACTCAAATGACTGGGAACGACGACTTCGTTCGGGAACCGTGGGGGCGCCTGGCGCCGGCCGTCACGGAATGCGTTCAGTTGCAGCACATAGTTCAACACCTGCGATACCGCCTGGTAGAGCTGCGCCGGGATCTGCTGCTGGACCTGGCTGGTGTTGTAGATCGCGCGCGCCAGCGGCGGCAGCGTGACCGTCTCGATCCTGTGTTTCGCCGCCACCGCCTTGATGTACAGGGCCATCTCGTCGATGCCCTTGGCGACCACGAAAGGCGCCTCGGCGCGGCTGGTGTCGTACTTCAGCGCGACCGCGTAGTGTTCGGGGTTGACGATCACCACGTCGGCGGTCGGCACGGTCTTGTTCACGTTGCGCCGCGCCAGCTGCTGCTGGATCTGGCGAATGCGCGCCTTCACTTCGGGCTTGCCCTCGGTGCTCTTGAATTCCTCCTTCACTTCCTGCTTGCTCATGCGCTGGCTGCGCGCGAACAGGAAGGACTGCAGCGGCACGTCGACCAGGGCGAACAGCAGGAACACCGAGATCAGCGCCATCAGGGCGTCGAACAGCTGCGACACGCCGCGCAGGATGGCGTCCGACAGCGGCAGGCGCTGCAGGTCGAGCCAGGATGCCGCGCCGGAGCGCGCCACGTACCACAGCACGGTCGCCAGCACGAGCGCCTTGGCGACCGAGATCCCGAAGGTGCTCCAGTGCTTGGCCGAGGCCAGGTTGCCCAGGTTCGTGACCGGCGAGAAGCGGCTGAAATTCGGCGCCAGGCTGGCGGTCGAGAAGTTCCAGCCGCCAGGCACGAGGCTCGACAGCAGCACCGCCAGGGTCACGCCGAACAGCGGCAGCAGCATCTTGATCAGCAGGATGGCCGCATTGCCGAACACGATCGACAGCGCGTTCTCGATCGCCCCGGCTTCGCCGAGCGGCACGAACACCATGCGGAACAGCGCGCGGAAGGATTCGAGGTAGTCCGGCATCAGGAACACCAGCAGCTTCAGGCTGGCCAGGATGCCGACCGCGGTGGCCAGGTCCTTCGAGCGGACCACCTGCCCCTGCTCGCGCGCCTTTCTCAGCTTCTGGCCTGACGCCTTTTCTGTCTTGTCGCCGCCGCTGCCTTCAGCCATGGGCCGCCCTCATCTGCTGCTGGAGCATCTCCAGCACCTGGTTAGTCATCTGCACGTAATGCTCGGGGATGAAGCGCACGACCTGCGCCAGCATCATCAGGCCGAACAGCGTCACCAGCGAAAAGCCCAGCGAGAACAGGTTCAGCGACGGCGCCACCCGGTTCAGGAAGCCGAGACCGATCTGCACCACGAGGGTCGAAAAGACGATCGGCAGCGCCAGCAGGATCGCGGCCGCGAACACCCAGCCCACGTTCAGGGCCACGGTCTGCAGCAGCAGCGGAGCATAGCCGCCGCCGACGGGCCAGGCGCGGAAGCTCTGGCCCAGCACGCCGACCAGCACCAGGTGGCCGTCGATCGCGAAGAACACCAGGATCGCCACCAGCCCGAGCAGGCCCGACACCACGTCCGACTGCTGGCCGTTGACCGGGTCGTTCATCTGCGCCATCGAAAAGCCGATCTGGCTCGACACCAGGAAGCCCAGCGTCGACACCACCGCCATCGTCAGCTGCAGCGCCAGGCCGATCACGCCGCCAATCACGGCCTGCTCGACCATCGCCACCACGCCCGCCAGCGAGAACGGATCGGGCATCGCGCGGCCCTGCGTCATCGGCAGCATCATGAAGGCCAGCACCACCGACAGCAGCGCGCGCACCGCCAGCGGCACATAGGACTCGCCCAGCACCGGCGCGGTCGCCAGCATCGCCATGCAGCGGGCGAACGGCCACCACAGCGCGCTGATCAGGGGCAGCAGGAAACCGGCGACTTCGAGCATCGTGCGCGCCGGCCTATCCGACCAGCTGGGCGGCGCGCTGGAACACGGCCACGCAGTAGTCCATCAGTTTGCCGGTCATCCAGTGCCCGGCCAGGATCAGCGCCATCAGGGTCACCAGCAGGCGCGGCAGAAAGCTCAGGGTCTGCTCGTTGATCGAGGTGGCGGCCTGGAACAGCGCGACGATCACGCCGGTCACCAGGCCGGGAAGCACCAGCACGGCCGCCAGCAGCATCACCAGCCGCAGCGCCTCGGCCACGAAGTCGACGGCGATATCGGGAGTCATATCTTTATTTACTCAGTATCCGTGGATGCTGCCGACCAGGGTGTTCACGGTCAGGGTCCAGCCGTCGACCAGCACGAACAGCAGCAGCTTGAAAGGCAGCGAGATCACGAGCGGCGACAGCATCATCATGCCCATCGCCATCAGCACCGACGACACCACCAGGTCGATGATCAGGAAGGGAATGAACAGCATGCAGCCGATCTGGAAGGCGCTTTTCAGCTCGGACAGCACGAAGGCCGCCAGCTTGACGGTGAAGCCGCGCTGCATCGGCGCCATCTCGGGCGGCTCGCCGGCCAGGTGCGCGACCTGGGCCAGCGCGGCCTTGCTGGTCTGGGCCAGCATGAAGCGCGACAGCGGCACCTCGGCGGTCCTGAGCGCCTGCTCGAGCGTGATCTTGTCCTTGTCGTAGGGGACGAAGGCTTCGTTCCAGACCTGCTCGCCGACCGGGCGCATCACCAGCAGCGTGAGAATCAGCGCGACGCCGGTGATGATCCGGTTCGGCAGGCCCGTTTGCAGGCCCAGCGCCTGGCGCAGCAGCGACAGCACGATCACGAAGCGCGTGAAGCTGGTCATCATCATGACCATCACGGGCAGCAGCCCGAGGACGGTCATCAGCACCAGGATCTGCGACTTCACGGTGAGGCCGCTGCCGGTGCCGGGGATGATCCCGGGCAGGAGGTCGGGATGCTGCGGCGCAGCCGATGCCGCGCCCGCGATCAGCAAAAGAGAAACGCCGGCGAAGGCCGGCGCGTAGCGGCGCAAAGCTCGACGCGGCTTCGCGCCGTCCAGCTTCAAGCTCATGGTGCGATCAGGTCCAGGTTGAGGCCGTCGAGATCGATCACCTTCAAGCCGTACTGCTCGCCCGCGACCACCACTTCGGCGCGGCCGATGGCGGCGCCGTTGACCTTGATGACCAGCGGCTCGCCGGCCAGCGCGTCGAGCGGCAGCACGGAGGACGGGCCGATCTCCATCAGCTCCTGCAGCGAGATGCGGGCCGAGCCCACTTCCAGCGTCAGGGTCACCGGGATGCGGCGCATCATCTGCGGCAGGCGGGCCGACTTGGCCGCCCCACTGCTTGCGGCGACCGGGGCATCGCCGCCTTCCAGGTCGTCGATGATGATGTCGCCGCCGGCGATTTGCTCATTCAGGTTCATGTCCATTTACTCGGCATCTTCAAAAGAGGTTAAACACAGCTTTCCCTTGTGCTCAGCGACGGCGGCCGTAAACAGGCACGCTTCGTCGAGCAGGACGTCGGCCCGGCCCACGTTGACCGGTATCACGTCCCCGACTTTCAGGTCGAACAGCGCGCCCAGCGTGATCTCCTTGCTGATCAGGCGGCCGTCGAGCTTGACCTGCAGCTTCGACGACAGCGGTTCGCTCGGTCCGCGCACCGCATGGGCGTGCGGGTGATCCGAGCGCAGGCTGCCCAGGATCGCAGCCATCAGCGACTGGTCCGGGGCGATCCAGAACCGGCTCGTTGCACCGTTGGCATCGCGCACCGTGGCGCAGATCGTCCAGGCGCTCTTGCCCGGCATGGTCGATCCGGCCACGGCGCCGGCCGGCACCGGCCTCGGCGCCACTTCCATTGCTGCGCTTACAGCGACGCGTGCATACAACAGGTCGACCATCTGTTGCGTCAACACGACGATGAGGCGCTCTTCGGTCGCCGTCACGCGTTCCGTTCCGGGATCGCGCGGCATTGCGGCGGCGCTACGGCCACCGTAGCGCCGCTCCAACAGTGTCAGCAATAAACCACGTTCAAATGCCACCGAAACCGTGCCCAAGGCACCCGTTGCGGCCATCCAACGCAGTCCGGTGTCCTGCGGCGCGCGTCCGAATACGACACTGTCGAGACGCCAGCCACCCCAGTAACGGCGCGCGGCACCTTGCATTGCAGCGTCAATGTCATCCAGCAGACGTCCCGCAAACTGGGGCAGCAGATGCACCGGACGCCCCAGCAGGCAGGGGTCGAGCACTTGGTGCTGCGAGGTAGGGTCAGGGATTGCGATCGGCATGTTCAAATTAACATTTAAATAAGCAGGAATGCTTTCTTTTCATTCCCCAAGGCAACTATTATACCTGTTAAATTGTGTCGCAACGCTTGAGATTCCTCTTTGAATTCATCATTGCCGTACGGTAATATGCTGGTGTTCAGCGCTGAATTGAGGAAATTCATACAGGGCGGCGATAGACGAAGCTGATATTTCCCCTGGTTCCGCAACAGAAACCAAGCTTCTTCAAGAACCTAAAAATTTAACAATTTCCAAAGCGCAATCGAAATTTCGACACATTGACACTAGGAAACACTGTCAATTCGCTACCAACCTTCACACACGAAATCTACGCATGGGAGCAGGAAACACGATGGGAACTGAACTTGCTGGTCTGATCCGCGCCGATCTCGCCGCCCTGACCAATGACGCCAGCCGCCTTGCCGTGGCCCCGTCGATCGACATCGGGCAGCCGACCCAGAACAGCGCGACCGGCGGCTTCTCCTTCGCGCAAAGCATGAAGGATGCGCTGGCCAGCGTCGACGGCGAGCAGCGCGCGGCGAGCGACAAGATGGCCGCCGTCGACAGCGGCAAGAGCGACGACCTGGTCGGCGCCATGCTGTCCTCGCAGCAGGCCAACCTGTCCTTCTCGATGCTGATGCAAGTGCGTAACAAGGTCATGGGCGCCGTCGACGAACTGCTCAAGCTCCCCGTCTGATCAGGAAGAAGCTCACTGTGATTGCCGCTCTCAAGTCCGCCATCGGCGGAAAACGCCTGCCGGCGCTGCCGCCCGCGCTGTCGAAGAACCTGACCCCGATGCTGGTGCTGGCGATCGCCATCACCGCCGCGGTCACCCTGTATATGTGGAAGGACCAGGCCGACTACAAACCGCTCTTCGGCGCGCGCGAAAAAGTCGCCGCTTCCGACATGATGAGCGTGCTCGAGGCGGAGCACGTGCCCTACCGCGTGCACCCGGACAGCGGCCAAGTGCTGGTGCCCTCCAACCAGCTGGGCAAGGTGCGCATGCTGCTGGCCGCGAAAGGCGTGACGGCGCAGCTGCCGGCCGGCCTGGAACTGATGGACAAGAGCGACCCGCTGGGCGTGTCGCAATTCGTGCAGGACGTGCGCTTCCGCCGCGGCCTGGAAGGCGAACTGGCGCAGTCGATCCTGACGATCGACGCGATCGCCTCGGCCCGCGTGCACCTGGCGATCGCCAAGTCGACCTCCTTCGTCGCCAGCGACGGCGACAAGTCCTCGGCTTCGGTGGTGGTCGCGGTCAAGCCTGGCCACACCCTCTCCAACGAACAGATCGCCGCGATCGTCAACCTGGTCTCGGGCAGCGTCGCCAGCCTGGCGCCGAGTCGGGTCTCGCTGGTCGACCAGAACGGCAACTACCTGTCCTCGCGCGTCGACCTGGCCGACGGCTTCGACGGCGCCGCCCAGAGCGACACCGCCGCCAAGCGCTTCCAGGACGAAGTGCGCGCCAACGTCAACGAGCTGCTCGGACCGGTCCTCGGCGCCGACAACTTCAAGGTCAGCGTGACCGCCGACGTCGACAACGACAAGATCGAGGAAACCCAGGAAAAGTACGGCGAAGCGCCGAAGGTCACCAGCGAAGCGATGCGCGAAGAGCTGGAGAAGAGCCGCGTGGCGCTGGGTGTGCCGGGCACGCTGTCGAACCGTCCTCCGGTCTCGGCGCCTCCGGCCGACCCGAACGCGGCCGCCAACGGCGCCGCCGATCCCAACGCCAAGGGCGACGACGGCAGCGCACGCAAGAATGCGACCACCCGCCAGTACGCCTACGACCGCGCGATCACCCAGATCAAGCGCTCGCGCGGCCGCCTCAAGAAGCTGTCGGTGGCGGTGGTGCTGAACAACGCCAAGGCGGCCTCGCCGAAGACCGGCTGGAGCGCGAACGAGATCGCCAACATCGACAAGATCCTGCGCGGCGGCCTGGGCATCGACGCCAACCGCGGCGACGTGCTGGCGGTGTCCTCGCTGAGCTTCCCTGCCCCGGCTCCTGCCGAGCCGTGGTACCAGCAGCGCGACAACGTGGTCGACATGACCGGCTGGGCGGCCTGGATCGTCGGCGCCCTGTTCGCCTGGTTCGCGGTCCTGCGCCCGCTCATGCGCATGCTGACCCGGCGCGGCAATCCGCAGGCGGCGCAAGCCCCCGCCCTGGCCCAGCTGCCGGGCGGCGGTGCGGCGGCCCTGAACGGCGCCGCCGGCGCACTGGCCGCAC
>NZ_JBFTMX010000020.1:0-81400 GCF_056397205.1 Massilia sp. 05N420 | reverse complement strand
CACCACGCCGGCCGCGGCCGCAGGCGCTGCCGCTCCCGCAACCGGCACCACGCCGCCGGCCACCCAGCGCGCGCCGGCGAACGCCACGCCCGCCGCGCCGCGTACCGGGGAGGGGACCTGATGCCTACCCGCCCGCACTACATCCTGCTGCCGGTCAGCCCGCTGTTCATCGCCTTCAGCCTGATCTGCGCCTTCATGCTCAACCTGCTGCCCTGGGGACGCTGGGTCGGCGCGCCGGACTTCGTCGCGCTGGTGCTGGTATTCTGGGGCATCCACCAGCCGCGCAAGGTCGGCATCGGCATCGCTTTTTCGATGGGCCTGCTGATGGACGTGCACGACGCCACCCTGCTCGGCGAGAACGCGCTGGCCTACACCCTGCTGTCCTACCTGGCGATCATGATCCACCGCCGCGTGCTGTGGTTCCCGCTGGCGACCCAGGCGATGCACGTGTTCCCGCTGCTGCTGATGACGCAGGCGATCCAGGTGATCGTCCGCTTCATCGTCACCGGGCGCTTTCCGGACTGGCTGCACTTCATCGAAAGCGTGGTCRCGGTCGCGCTGTGGCCGGCCATTACCTGGCTGCTGCTGGCGCCGCAGCGCCGTGCGGTAGACAAGGATCACACCCGTCCAATCTGATGTTCGTTGAATGACCGAGATTAAAAACAACGATCGCGAGATCCACAATTTCCGCATGCGCCTGACGGCGCTGGTGGGGCTCGTGTTCATCTGCTTCGGCCTGCTGGTCGCCCGCTTCGTCTGGCTCCAGGTGGTCAAGCACAACCAGTACATGGCCCAGGCCGAGGACAACCGCATCGCCCTGGTGCCGATCGTCCCCAACCGCGGCCTGATCCTCGACCGCAATGGCGTGGTCCTGGCCAGCAACTACTCCGCCTACACCCTGGAGATCACGCCTTCCAAGCTGGAGGCGAATCTCGATTCCGTGATCGACGAGCTGTCGAAACTGGTCACCATCGAGGCCAAGGACAGGAAGCGCTTCAAGCGCCTGCTGGAAGAGTCGAAGAACTTCGCCAGCGTGCCGATCCGCACCCGCCTGAGCGACGACGAAGTCGCGCGCTTCACCGCCCAGCGCTTCCGCTTCCCGGGCGTGGAGGTGCAGGCGCGCCTGTTCCGCCAGTACCCGCTGGGCGAGATCGCTTCGCATGTGCTGGGCTTTATCGGCCGCATCAACCAGAACGAAGCCAGGGCCATCGAGGAAAGCGACGACTCGGCCAACTACAACGGCACCGACCACATCGGCAAGGAAGGCCTGGAGAAGAGCTACGAGCGCCAGCTGCATGGCCAGACCGGCTACGAGGAAGTCGAACGCTCGGCCGGCGGGCGCGCGATCCGCACCCTGTCGCGCACGGCGCCGGTGCCGGGTTCGAACCTGATCCTGTCGATCGACATCGAGCTGCAGAAGGTGATCGAGGAAGCCTTCGGCGACTTCCGCGGCGCCCTGGTCGCGATCGAACCCGAGACCGGCGACGTGCTGGCCTATGTGTCGCGCCCCGGCTTCGATCCCAACCTGTTCGTCGACGGCATCGATTCGCAAAGCTGGAGCGAGCTGAATACCTCGCTCGACCGGCCGCTGATGAACCGTCCGCTGTCCGGCACCTATCCGCCCGGCTCGACCTTCAAGCCCTTCATGGCCCTGGCCGCGCTGGAGCTGGGCAAGCGCCGGCCGGAGCAGGGCATCAACGACGCCGGTTTCTTCATGCTGGGCGGGCACCGCTTCAACGACGACAAGCCCGGCGGCCACGGCTACATCGACATGTACCGCTCGATCGTGATGTCCTGCGATACCTACTACTACCAGCTCGGCAACGACTTGGGCATCGACGCCATCAGCGGCTTCATGAAGCAGTTCGGCTTCGGCTCGCCGACCGGGATCGACCTCGAGCACGAGAAGTCGGGCGTGCTGCCTTCGCAGGAGTGGAAGCGCGAACGCTTCAAGCGCAACCGCGCGGCCCAGAAATGGGTCGGCGGCGACACGATCTCGGTCAGCATCGGCCAGGGCTTCAACAGCTACACCATGCTGCAGCTGGCGCACGCGGTGGCGACCCTGGCCAACAACGGCGTCATCATGAAGCCGCACCTGGTCAAGATCGTCGAGGACGGGGCTACCCACCAGCGCGCGCTGACGGTGCCGAAGGAATCCGGCCGCATCCCGCTGAAGCAGGAGAATATCGACACCATCAAGCACGCGATGGTGGGTGTGATGACCGATCCGAGCGGCACCGGCCGCCTGGCCTTCCGCAATGCGGAGTACACGGCCGGCGGCAAGACCGGTACCGCCCAGGTGGTCGGCCTGAAGGGGGCCAAGTACAACCACAGCATGACGCCGGAACGCCTGCGCGACAACGCGCTGTTCACCGCCTTCGCGCCGGCCGACAAGCCGAAGATTGCGATCGCGATGGTGGTCGAGAACGCCGGCTTCGGCGCCCAGTACGCGGCCCCGATCGCGCGCAAGGCGCTCGACTACTACCTGCTGGGCAAGCGTCCCGGCGACAAGGCCAGGCCGGTGCCGAGTACCGCGGTGCAGAAGGAAGACCTGGCGGTGCCGGAAGAAGCCTTCGGCCCGAGCGCCGGCCTGCCGAAGCCGCCCGGCGGCGAGACCCCGGGCAACAAGGAGTAAGCGATGCCAGCCCATATTCCAGAACGGCGCTCGCTGAGCCGGCGCCTGAAACCCTACTTCACGGTCTTCGACGGCCCGCTGGCCCTGATCCTGTTCCTGCTGTTCTCGGTCGGTACGCTGACCATGAGTTCGGCCGGCCACGATTTCCCGGGCCGCATGGAAGGGCAGATGCGCAACATCCTGCTGTCCTTCACGGTGATGTGGATCGCGGCGAACATTCCACCGCAGATGCTGCTGCGCCTGGCCGTGCCGATCTACAGTTTCGGCGTCGCGCTATTGGTGGCGGTGGCGCTGTTCGGCACCATCAAGAAGGGCGCGCGGCGCTGGTTGCACGTCGGCGTCGACATCCAGCCTTCCGAGATACTCAAGATCGCCACACCGCTGATGCTGGCCTGGTATTTCCAGGCCCGCGCCGGCTTCATGAAGTGGCAGAACTTCATCGTCGCCGCCGTGCTGCTGCTGATTCCCTTCGGCCTGATCGTCAGGCAGCCCGACCTCGGCACCGCGCTGCTGGTCGGCACCGCGGGCTTCTGGGTGATCTTCCTGGCCGGCCTGTCGTGGAAGGCCCTGCTCGGGCTGTTCACGGCCGGCTGCGCCGCGCTGCCGGTGGCCTGGTCGATGCTGCACGACTACCAGCGCGAGCGCGTGATGACGCTGATCGATCCGACCTCCGACCCGCTGGGCAAGGGCTTCCACATCATCCAGTCGACCATCGCGATCGGCTCCGGCGGCATCAGCGGCAAGGGTTACCTGAAGGGCACCCAGGCCTACCTCGAGTTCATCCCGGAGCGCACCACCGACTTCATCTTCTCGGTGTACTCGGAAGAATTCGGCCTCGTTGGTAACCTGGTATTACTGTTCTTGTATCTTCTGCTCATCGGGCGCAGCATGATGATCGCTGCAAACGCCCCGAACCTGTTCACGCGCTTGCTGGGCGGTTCTATCGCGATGATGTTTTTTGTTTACTCTTTCGTCAACATGGGCATGGTCAGCGGCATCCTCCCGGTGGTCGGCGTCCCCTTGCCTTTCATGAGCTATGGCGGAACTGCCTTGATTACTTTGGGGCTCGGCAGTGGTATATTGATGAGTATTCAAAGACACCGCAAACTGGTGCAGACCTGACATGAAAGAGAACGCGATGGCCGTTCGGTTTCTGCCAGCGGTCATCGCGTTAGTAACAACGACGCTGATGACAGGCTGCAGCACAACCAGTGACGGCGAACATAAAAGCCTGATTCCGCTGCCCTGGAAGCACAAGGTGGCAACGAAGAACGGCAAGATCGACACCACCCTGCCCAAGCTGCCTCCGGCCGGTTCCGGCCGCGGCGGCTACTACCAGGACGACGGCCCCGGCGACAATCCGCCGCCGGGCCTGCGCGACATGCCGGACGCGGTCGTCAAGTACGAGCCCTATGCCAAGTTCGCCAACAAGCCGTATTCGGTCTTCGGGCAGACCTACACCCCGCTCCTCAACGACGAACCCTTCAGCCAGCGCGGCGTCGCCAGCTGGTATGGCGTGAAGTTCCACGGCCAGCGCACTTCGTCGGGCGAAGCCTACGACATGTACAAGATGACGGCTGCGCATCCCACGCTGCCGATCCCGTCCTATGCCCGCATCACCAGCCTGGAAACCGGCAAGTCGGTGGTGGTGCGCATCAACGACCGCGGCCCCTTCCATTCGGACCGCATCGTCGACGTCTCGTACACGGCGGCGCTCAAGCTTGGCCTGCTGGGCAAGGGCAGTCACCAGGTCGAGCTCGAGCGCCTGTTCCCGGACGATCCGACCCGCGTCGCCACCGTGCGCCGCGCCGCCGCCTCGGCCGCCCAGGCTGCGCCGGCGCCGGCGGAAATCGCTGCCTTGATGCTGGAAGACCGCGTGGCGATGGACAGCGCCGCGGTGGCCCGCCCCGATGCGCCGGCCCGCGCGCAGGATGGCAAGGCGGCCAGGTCCGGCTACTACCTGCAGCTGGGTTCCTACGGCCGCGAGGGCAAGGCGGAAGAGGTGAGCGAGAAGCTCAAGCAATCCGGCGTCTCGCAGGCGATCGAAGTGGTGCGTTCGGGGTCGGTCAACCGCGTCTACAGCGGGCCTTTCGAGACCCGTGCGATGGCGCAGCAGGCGGCGCGGGCTTTGCCTTCCTCTTTGGGTCTGAAGCCCATCGTCGTGCGGCGGTAATGCATCGCGGTAGGGTGGGCGCGGCCAGCGTAGGCGCCCCCGTGCCCACGAATCATATCAACGGCAATTCTTCGTTTCCGCCGACGACACCGCATCCGCCACCGACTCGATGCGCGCCCGTGCGGCAGCCTCGATATCGCGGAAGCGGTAGCTGTAGCGCGGGACCGAGGGGCCGCGCGGCGTGATGCGGGCGCTGTGCACGCCCTGCTTGTTCAGCTGGGCCAGCAGGGCCTGGGCTCCGCTCTCGGTCTTGAACACGCCCAGCGAGATCGCCCACTTCATGGGCGAATCCCCCTGCATGATGAAGAAATTGGTGACGCCCAGGCCGCGCAGCTCGCCGGCCTTGCGCTCTGCCGCTTCCTTGCTGCCCTGGGGCGGGATGTTCACCAGGTAGCTGGTCACGTCCTGGGCCTGCACGGCCTGGCGCGACTGGCGCTCGCCCAGCTCGAGGGAGGCCAGGCGCGCTTCGAAGCGCTTCGCTTCGCCGGCGCTGAAGGTGCCGACGTCGATGCAGGCCAGCGGCCTGGCCGGCGCCTCCGCCTTGACCGGCGCGGGAGCCGCCGCTGCACTGGCTTCCACGGTCGCCGCGGCCGGCGCGCTGGCTGGATCCGCTGCCGGCGCCGCCTTGGCCGCGTCGGCCTGCTCGTTGGTCAGCAGGGTCAGCCGCGATGCTTCCAGCTGGGGCTTGATGCGCGCGCGTTCTTCATCGCTTCCCTTGCTCGAACCCAGGAAACCCTGGGCGTAGGCGAACAGGGCGGCGTTCAGCAGCAGCAGCGACCAGAAGACGAATCTCAGCACGTTAGGTCCTATGACGAAGGTGACGCGATGGCGGCCGCGTGCAGCCCGACCAGCACGATATTATCCAGCATCCGGTAGGGCAGCGCCAAAGCCGGGGCCACGTGGCCGGCCGCGCCGCCCGAGACGATGCACAGTTCCGCCGGCAGGGCCGCACAAGCGCGCGCGATGGCGCCGGCCTGCGCCGAGATGCAGCCGGAGCGGATCGCGTCCAGCGTGTTGTCGGCAAAGACCGGCGGCAGCACGGCATCCGCGCTGGTTGCCGGCAGCTGGGCGGTGCCGCGCGCGAGCGAGTCCAGCATCAGGCCGAGTCCCGGCAGGATCATCCCGCCCAGGAACTCGCCATCGCTCGACACGGCATCCACGGTGGTCGCGGTGCCGCAGGTGGCCACCACCAGCGCCTTGCCGGGCGCCAGGGTGCGGGCGCCCAGCGCGGCGGCGAAGCGGTCGGCGCCCAGCTGGGTGGGATTGCGGTAGCGGTTGCGCAGCCCGGCCAGCTCGGCCTGCGCAGCGAACCATTCGGGCTGGGCCAGCGGGAGCAGGGCGGCGAGGCGCTCGCGCATGGCGGCGCCGGCCACGTTCGAGACCAGCGCGCGCTCGACAGCATGGCCGGCCCAGGCGGCCCGCAGGCCGTCCATTTCCGCATGCAGCACGGCGCCGTGGGCGAGCCACTCGCCGGGCGCGGCGCCTTCCTGCGCGACGGCCCACTTGACCCGGGTATTGCCTGCGTCGACCAGCAGCATCGTCATGGCGGCTCTTCCTTATGCCTTGATGCGCAGCGAAACGTCGCCGGCGACGATGGCGACGCGGCCGTTTTCGGTGTCGAGCAGCAGGCGGCCGGCATCGTCGACGCCGGCGGCCAGGCCCTCGTGCAGGACCTCGCCACGGTCGAGGATGACGACGGTCTGCCCCTGCCAGCCATGCAGCAGGTTCCAGCGCGCGCTGAAGGCGGAAAAGCCGCTTCGTTCGAACAGGCGCAGGGCCTCGGCCAGGCCGTYCAGAATGGCGGCCAGCAGGGTGTCGCGTTCCATGCGCGCCAGCCAGGGCACGGCGGCCACCGGGCGGCCGATCTGTTCTTCCAGTTCGTCCGGCATGGCGAGGTTCAGGCCGATGCCGATCACGGTCCACACCGCGCCCTCGGGGGCCGGCGCCGTCTCCACCAGGATGCCGGCCAGCTTGTCGCCGTCCTTCAGCAGGTCGTTCGGCCACTTGAGCTGGACCGGCTGGCCGAGCCGGCCCAGGGTCTCGGCCAATGCCGTGCCGATCGCGAGCGGCAGGCCGGTCAGTGTGTGCAGGCCGCCGTCGAATTTCCAGACCAGCGAGAAGGTGAGCGAGTGTCCGGGGCTTGATAGCCAGCTGCGGCCGGCGCGGCCGCGGCCGGCGGTCTGGTGCTCGGCCACCAGCAGCACCGGCGCGCTCAGGGAAGGCGCGCGCGCCAGCAGGTCGGCATTGGTCGAGCCGGTTTCAAGCACCACTTCGACCGCGACCCCTGCCTTCGACAAAGCCATGATGCGTTCGGCATTCATGCGGTCTCCTTGCGCGCCTTCTGCGGCGCACGCGCGAACAGCGGGTCGAACACGGCATTCGGCAGCAGGCGCTGCAGCCGGGCGGCGACGCCCATCTGCCAGGGAATCACACGGAAACCGCTGCCGGCGTCGATGGCGTCGGCAGCGCGGGCCGCGAAACGCTCGGCCGGCATCAGGAAGGGCATGGGGAATCGGTTATTGCTGGTCATGGGTGTATCGATATAGCCGGGCACGATGGTCACGACCCGGATGCCGTGAGTGCGCATTTCGAGGCGCAGCGATTCGGCATAGCTGTGCACCGCCGCCTTCGAGGCGCAGTAGGCGCCGGCGCCCTTCAAACCCCGGATGCCCGCCAGGCTGCCGATCGCCACCAACCGGCGCGCGCCGGTCCCTTGCTTCATCGAGGCGATGAAGGGCGCGAAGGTGGCGACGGTGGCGTTGACGTTGGTGGCGAACACGGACTCGAACAGCGGCAGGTCCTCGGGGCGTTCGGTCAGGGTGCCGTGCGAGATGCCGGCCGAGGCGATCACGATGTCGGCGCTCCCATGCGCGGCGATGAAGCCGCGCGCCGCCTCTGCCAGCGCGGCGTGGTTGGTGACGTCGACCGCCCAGGCGCGGTGGCGTTCTGGATTCGGCAGGGAAGAAATCAGGGCGTCCAGCGCATCCTTGCGGCGCGCCAGCAGGCCGAGCGCGGCGCCGCGGCCGGCATATTCGCGCGCCAGCGCGGCCCCGATGCCGCTCGAGGCGCCGGTGATGAAGACGCGCGGCGGCGCGGCGCTCATTGCCTGGCCTTGGCCACCAGGTAGTCCATCACCTGCAGCGCCGCCTGCTGCTGCTGGGCTTCGGTGTGCGCTTCGGGTGCGTGCTTGCCGGCGTGCGAGGGCGAGGTCAGCCAGCGGCCGTCGATCACGACCACCGGCCAGCGGTCGACATGGTAGGCGTCCATCATGGCGTCGGCGCGGCGCAGGCGCTGCTGGATGCCGAAGGAGCGGTAGGTGTCGATGAAGCGGGCGCGCTCGATGCCGTTCTTCGCGATCCAGTCGAACACCTGTTCGTCGCTGTTCAGGCGCAGGCGGTCGACGTGCATGGCGGCGAACACCCGGTCGTGGTATTGCTCCTGCAGGCCCATCGCTTCGAGCGTGAAGAACAGGCGCTGCTGCGGCAGGACATTGGGGTCGCGCGGGACGTGCACGCGCTTGAACACGATCCTGTCGCCCTGCTGCTTGACCCAGGCCGCGAGGCGCGGTTCGAAGGCGTAGCAGTGCGGGCAGTAGTAGGCGAAGAACTCGATGACCTCGACCTTGCCGCCGGTGCCGGTGGGCTGCGGCGAGGGCAGGGTCACGTAACCGGCGCCGTCCTGTGGCTCGGCGGCGGCGGGGAGGGACAGCGCCGCCGCGGCCAGGCCGAGCGCGGCGGCACAGAACAGGCGGCGGCTCGTCATCGAGGCCCGCTCAGCGCTGCTTGCGCACGATGGCGACGTCGACGCCGTTGTCGAGCAGCTTGGCGCGCGCCTTGTTCATCGATTCGACCTGGTTGTATGGGCCGAGGCGCACGTGATGCAGCACGCCGCTTTCGCGGGTGCTGTCGCTGATCGCGGCTTCGAAGCCGAGCAGGGCCAGCTTGGCGCGGGTCGCCTCGGCATCCGGCATGTTGCGGAAGGCGCCGGCCTGCAGGTAATAGACGTACTCGCCGCTGCCGGCCGCGCTGGCCGTGGTCGTGGCGGGCGCCGGTGCGGCGGCCGCGGCAGGGGCGGCCGGCACGGCGTGCGAGGCCGGCGCGGCGGCGGGCACGGCCAGCGGATGGCTGTCGTGCGCCGCCGGCTGGGCCGCCGGTTTCGCTTCCATGCTGGCGATCGCCTGGCCCAGCGGGTCCGCCGACTCGGCCGGCTTGGCCGGCGCGGCGGTACGCGCCGCGGCCTTCTCGGTGACTTCCTTGTTCGCCTCGCGCACGGCCTCGCGGTTGGCGTACATCGGCTTGTTCGGATCCATCGCCTGGCCCGGGGCCGGGTCGGCCGGACGGCCGGTCTTGGCGGCCTTTTCGGTGAACGGCGAGGCGCCCTTGGTGATCGTCAGGGCGACGGCGACGGCGATGCCGAGGCCGACGATCAGGCCGATGATCAGGCCGGTGAGCGTACTGCCGCGCTGGCGCGCGACGGCGCGGATGGTGCGGGTGCGAAAAGCGGTCATGGACTTACATCTTCTCCGGTGCCGAGACGCCGATCAGGGCCAGGCCGTTGCGCAGTACCTGGCGGGTTGCGGTGGCCAGGGCAAGGCGCGCCAGCTTCAGCGCTTCGTCGTCCTCGATCAGCCACTTGTGGGCGAAGTAGTAGCTGTGCAGCTCGCCGGCCAGTTCGCGCAGGTAGAACGCGACCTGGTGCGGGCCCAGTTCGGCCTGGGCGCGCTGCAGCATCTCCGGGTAGGCCGCCAGCTTGGCCAGCAGGCTGGCTTCGTGCGGCTGGGTCAGCGGCGACAGGTCGGCGTTCGCCAGGCTGGCGACGTCGCCGCCCCAGTTGGCCAGCGCCGAGCAGATGCGCGCATGGGCGTACTGCACGTAGTAGACCGGGTTCTCGTCGTTGGTGGCCAGGGCGACGTCGACGTCGAACACGAACTCGGTATCGGCCTTGCGCGAGATGAGGAAGAAGCGCACCGCGTCGCGGCCGCGCGTGACGTCGCCGTTGCCCGACCATTCGATCAGGTCGCGCACCGTCACGTAGGAGCCGGCGCGCTTGGAGATCTTGACCTCTTCGCCGTTCTTCATGACGGTGACCATTTTGTGCAGCACATAATCAGGATAACCGCGCGGGATACCAATATTTACCGCCTGCAGGCCGGCGCGCACGCGGGCGATGGTGCCGTGGTGGTCGCTGCCCTGGACGTTGATGGCCTGGTCGAAGCCGCGCTTGAATTTCTGAATGTGGTAGGCGACGTCCGGCACGAAATAGGTATAGGTGCCGTCGGACTTGCGCATCACGCGGTCCTTGTCGTCGCCGTAGTCGGTGGTCTTCAGYCACAGCGCGCCGTCCTGTTCGTAGGTGACGCCGGCGTCGACCAGGGCCTGGACCGCGGCCTCGACCTTGCCATCGAGGTACAGCGAGGACTCCAGGTAGTAATTGTCGAACCTGACGCCGAAGGCCTGCAGGTCCTGGTCCTGCTCGTTGCGCAGGTAGGTGACGGCGAAGCGGCGGATCGATTCGAGATCGTTGGTATCGCCGCTGCCGGTGGCGGGCTGGCCGTCGCTGGCCGAGACGGTTTTCTTCGCCATGAAGTCGTCGGCGATGTCCTGGATGTAGTCGCCGTTGTAGGCCGACTCCGGCCACTCCAGGTCGCCCGGCTTGAAGCCGCGCGCGCGCGCCTGGACCGAATTGGCCAGAGTCAGGATCTGCACGCCGGCGTCGTTGTAATAGAACTCGCGGGTGACCTTGTGGCCCTGGGCTTCGAACAGCGCCGACATGGAGTCGCCCAGCGCGGCCTGGCGGCCGTGGCCGACGTGCAGCGGGCCGGTCGGGTTGGCCGAGACGAATTCGATGATCACGTGGTGGCCGGCGCCGCTGTCGCCGCGGCCGTAGGCTTCGCCCTGCTGCAGGATGGTGCGCGCCACCGACTGCTTGGCGGCGTCGGCCAGGCGCAGGTTGATGAAGCCCGGACCGGCGATCTCGGCGGAGGCGATCAGGCCCTTGGCATTCGGATCGGCTTCGAGGGCGGCGACCAGGCGGGTGGCCAGCTCGCGCGGATTGGTCTTCAGCGGCTTGGCCAGCTGCATCGCGATATTGCAGGCGATGTCGCCGTGGGTCGGGTCGCGCGGGCGCTCGAGGGCGATGTTCGGGATTAAATCGGTGCCGGCGACGATCGGGGCCAGGGCGGCCTGGAACAGGGCAACGATTTCTTGTTTTTGTTGGGCGAGCATGAACTGTGGTCGAAAATGAAATGGTTGGGGCCTGGATCCAGGCGAACATCGGTCATTATACTGGTTTGACGCAAGGCGGAATACGTTCCCGGCCCTTGCTCCAAAGCTTCGTTTAAGCCTGCGCAACGCTTAACCGCTACAATGTGCGTCTTTATGCATTGATCATTCGCCATGACTGAAAAGCGCCCGACGCTCACCCTCAAACCCAAGGCCAGGACCGCCGGCACGGGCGCCGCGCGCCCCGGACAGAACAAGCCTGGCCCCGCGCGTCCGCAGGCCAAGGGAGGCCCGGGCCGGGGTGCGCCGCAGCAGGGACGTCCGGCCGGCCGGCCGGAGCAGGGTGCACGCGGCCAGGGGCCTGCACCCGCGCCGGCGCGCCCGCCGGCGCCCGCTTCGGCTCCGGTATCCACACCGGCACCGGCGCCGGTCCGCGAGGAGGCGCCGCGCCTGCGCCAGAGCCATGAGTTCAAGACCCCGGTCCAGCTCGATTACCGTCCCGGGCTGAAGGGCGATTCGCTCGCGTTCGCCCTGCTCGGCGCGGCCAGCAGCGTCGCCCGGGTGTGGAACGGCACCACGCTGCCCCAGGCCCTGTCCGACGTCTTCCATGCCTATGAGGCGACCCCGCAGGCGCGCGGCGCGATCCAGGACATCGCCTACCGCACGATGCGCCAGCTGGGCCGCAGCGAGACCCTGCTGGCCATGATGACCAGTAAATCGCCGGAGCCGCCGATGCTGGCCGGCCTGCTGTGCGCGGCGCTGGCCCTGCTCGATCCTTTGGCAGGCACCCAGCCGCCCTACGAAGCCTTTACCGTGGTCGACCAGGCCGTCGGCGCCGCCGCCGCCCACCCCGATTTCGCGCATGCCAAGGCGATGGTGAACGCGGTGCTGAGGCGCTTCCTGCGCGAGAAGGAAGCCCTGCTGGCGGCTGCGCTGCCGCAGCCGCTGGCGCGCTGGAACTACCCGCAATGGTGGATCGACGCGGTGCGCGCCGCCTACCCGCAGCAGTGGCAGGACATCCTCCAGGCCGGCAACCGCCAGCCGCCGCTGACCCTGCGCGTCAACCTGCGCAAGACCAGTGTCGAGGCCTATCTGCAGACCCTGGCCGCGGCCGGCATCGAGGCCACGTGCGTCGGCCCGTCGGCCCTGCGCCTGGCCCAGGCCATGAACGTGGCGCAGATTCCCGGCTTCGAGCAGGGCGTGGTGTCGGTGCAGGACGCCGGCGCCCAGCTGGCCGCGCCGCTGCTCGACCTGCACGACGGCATGCGCGTGCTGGACGCCTGCGCGGCCCCGGGCGGCAAGAGCGGCCACATCCTCGAGCTAGCTGCCGTCGACCTGACCGCGCTCGACGTCGACGGCCGCCGCCTGGCGCGCGTCGACCAGAACCTGCAGCGCCTGGGCCTGCACGCCACCGTCAAAACCGGTGCGGCCGAGGCCGTCAACTGGTGGGACGGCCGGCAGTACGACCGCATCCTGGCCGACGTGCCGTGCACGGCCTCGGGCATCGTGCGGCGCCATCCGGACATCCGTTGGTTGCGTCGGAAGAGCGATACCCACCAACTTGCAACACTTTCCACCAAAATACTCGACAATCTTTGGCAGATGCTGCGGCCCGATGGTAAATTGCTGTTCGTGACATGTTCGCTCTGGCCGCAGGAATCGGAAGCGCAGGCCGCCGCCTTCGCGGCGCGCCACGGTGCGGTCCGTCTCGATGCGCCGGGCCAGCTTCTTCCGACAAGCGGTGCCGGGCAGGATCATGATGGTCTGTTCTATGCCCTGTTCCAGAAGGCAGGGGCGTAAGACCTCCCGATAACACGCTTTTTGAGGCCTGGCCCTAGTGATTGCCCGACTTTTCCGTCTGTTCGTCTGCCAGCTGATGCTGGTCTTCGCCTGCGCCGGTGCGCAGGCGGCCGACGGGATCGAGATCACCCGCGCCAGCATCGAGGCCTCCGATGAAGGTTACCGCCTGTCCTCCAATTATTCCTTCGACCTGACCCCGGGCCTGGAACAGGCCGTGATGCACGGCGTGGCCCTGTACTTCACCACCGAGATCGAGCTGACCCGGCCGCGCTGGTGGTGGTACGACGACAAGGCGGTGTCGAAACGGCGCACGGTGCGCCTGCACTACGACCTGCTGAACCGCCAGTACACCGTGCAGGTGATCGGCAGCCTGCAGCAAAGCTTCGCCACCCTCGACGAGGCCCTGTTCCTGATCCGCCGCCCGGTGCCCTGGCTGTTCGCCGCGCGCGGCGACCTCAAGTCCGGCGAGACCTACAACGTGACCCTGCGCATGTTCATGGACCGTGAATACCTGCAGAAGCCGCTCCAGGTGGATGCCTTCAACAATTCCGACCTGCGCCTGGCTTCGCACAAGAAGACCTTCACCTACCGTGCGGAGTAAGCCGTGACCCAGGTCCTGCGCTACGTGCTCGTGATCGGCAGCGCGATCGGCTCGATCCTGCTGTTCCTGCTCGCCTCCGCCTCGGACAACTCGGGCTTCCTGGACCGGAACTACTCCTGGGTGCTGGGACTGAACACCGCGGTCGCCGGCGCCCTGCTGATCCTGGTGATCGTCGCCCTGACGCGCCTGTATGCACGCCACAAGGCCGGCAAGTTCGGCTCGCGCCTGATGACCCGCCTGATGCTGCTGTTTGCCGGCATCGGCATCCTGCCCGGGCTGGTGATCTTCATGGTCTCGGTGCGCTTCGTGTCGCACTCGATCGAGTCCTGGTTCGACGTCAAGATCGAGGCCGCTCTGGACTCGGGCCTGAAGCTGGGGCAGGCCGCGCTGGACGAATCGAAGTCCCAGCTGGTCGCGAGCGCCAGCACCGCCGCCGCCACCCTGGCCGGCCAGGACCCCGCCGCCGCGCGGGCGATCCTGACSCGCCTGGTCAGCGGCGAGACCGGGATGCAGAGCGCGCTGCTGCTGTCGGCCGATGGGAAGGTGCTGGTCTCGGCCGCCGAGGATCCGCAGGTCGACCTCACGCCCGACCTGCCGAGCCAGCAGATGCTCAAGCAGGCCGCGCTGCCGGGCGGGTATGCGCAATCCGAAGGCAGCGCCGAGCACGAATTCCGCGACTTCCAGGGTGCCGGCGCGCCCAGCGGCCTGGACATGGCGACCGGCCTGCGCCTGCGCGCGGTGGTGTCGGTGCCGGAACCGCCCGGCACCGAGCCGCGCTACCTGCAGCTGATCCAGTCGGTGCCGATCAATCTGGCCACCAACGCCCAGGTGCTGCAGGACGCCTACAGCACCTACCAGAGCCGCGCCTTCTCGCGCACCGGCCTGCGCAAGATGTACATCGGTACCCTCACGCTGACCCTGCTGCTGGCGATCTTCTCCGCCATCGGCAGCGCCTTCCTCATCGCCGGCAACCTGGCGCAGCCGCTGCTGGTGCTGGCCGAGGGCACGCGCGCGGTGGCCGAGGGCGACCTGTCGCCGYGGCCGATCGTCGAGACCAACGACGAACTCGGCACGCTGACCCAGTCCTTCAACGCCATGACCGGCCAGCTGTTCGAGGCCAGGTCCGCCGTCGAGCGCAACCGCGCCGCGCTGCAGAGCGCCAAGGCCCACCTGGAATCGGTGCTGGCGAATATGTCGGCCGGCGTGGTCGTGATGGATGCCGACGGCGTGGTGGTCAATTCGAACGATGCCGTGCACCGCATCCTGCAGGTCGACGCCAGCGCGCTGGCCGGCCGCCCGCTGGACGAGATCGAGGGACTGGAAGCCTTTGCCAGCGCCGTCACCAGGGCCTTCTCGGCGCAGAGCGCGCAGTCGGCGGCCAAGCAGGGACGCCGGCACGGCGACCAGCGCTCACACTGGCAGCAGCAGATCGAAGTCCCGCGCCGCCCCGGCACCAGCGATGACCACGACCTGACCCTGCTGGCACGCGGCTCGCGCCTGCCGGTGGGGGCGGGCAGCGGCTTCATCGTGGTGTTCGACGATATCTCGGACGTGATCTCGGCCCAGCGCTCGGTGGCCTGGGGCGAGGTCGCGCGGCGCCTGGCGCACGAGATCAAGAACCCGCTGACGCCGATCCAGCTGTCGGCCGAGCGCATGCAGATGAAGCTGGCGGACCGCCTCGACCCCCAGGGCGCCGAGCTGCTGAAGAAGGGCACCGACACCATCGTCACCCAGGTCGACGCCATGAAGCGCATGGTCGACGACTTCCGCGACTACGCCAAGGCGCCGCCGGCGGTGCTCGGTCCCCTCGACCTGAACGACCTGATCTCGCAGGTCCTGAACCTCTACCTGGCCGGCGACGGCTCCGACGTCATCCACGCCATGCTGGCGCCCAACCTGCCGCGCGTGATGGGCGACGCCACCCAGCTGCGCCAGGTGATCCACAACCTGCTTGCGAATGCCCAGGACGCGCTGGTCGATTCGCCGCCGCCCGACGGCGGACCGCCGCGCATCGACGTGCTGACCGAGACCATCCACTACGAAGGCGCGGACGGCGCCGCCGGCACCGCGGTGCGCCTGGCGATCGTCGACAACGGCCCCGGCTTCGCGCCGAAGATCCTGTCGCGCGCCTTCGAACCCTATGTCACGTCGAAGGCCAGGGGTACCGGTCTCGGCCTGCCGATGGTCAAGAAGATCGTCGATGAACACGGGGGCCGGATCGATGTCGCCAACCGCGCGGACGGATCTGGCGCTTCGGTATCGATTTTGCTGTTAAAGTTAGCACCCGAGGCGAACTTGGCCGAAGCGTGATTCGCGCATAGAATCTGGGCTGTGAGGGTCAGACAGGAAGGCAAGAGAGAATGGCGAACATACTCGTAGTTGATGATGAAATGGGAATCCGGGAACTGCTCTCGGAAATCCTTGGCGACGAGGGCCACGTGGTGCAGCTGGCGGAAAACGCCCAGCAGGCCAGGAACGCGCGTCAGCAGGGCGCGCCCGACCTGGTCCTGCTCGACATCTGGATGCCGGATACGGACGGCGTCACCCTGCTCAAGGAGTGGCAGCGTGACGGCCTGCTTACCATGCCCGTGATTATGATGTCGGGCCATGCGACGATCGACACCGCGGTCGAGGCGACCCGCATCGGCGCCCTGAACTTCCTCGAAAAACCGATCGCCCTGCAGAAATTGCTGAAGGCGGTGCAGCAGGGCCTGACCCGCGCCCAGGAAGTGGCGCGCGCCCCGGCCATCGCCCCGCGCCCGGCCGTCGCCAGCGCCCCGGTGCCCGAGCCGAGCATGCCCAGCGCCCCGATGTACGCGGCCCAGCCGCCTGCGAACGGTGCGATCGGCATCGCCCGCCCGGTCGGCAATGGCGAAGCCCATGCCCACGGCTATACGCTGTCCTTCGACCTGCCGCTGCGCGAAGCCCGCGACGCCTTCGAGCGCATGTATTTCGAACACCACCTGGGCCGCGAAGGCGGTTCCATGACTCGCGTGGCCGAGAAGACCGGCCTGGAACGCACCCACCTGTACCGCAAGCTCAAGCAGCTCGGCGTCGAGCCTGGCAAGCTGGGCAAGAAGAACGCCGCTCAATGAGCGCGGCAAGTCCCGTGACCGCAACACTGGTCACGGGTTCCTCGGCAGCGGTACGCGAACAAGCCATTTTCGACCAGCTTCAGTTGTCAAAATTGCACCAAAATGGTGCAAGATCCGCTGTGATTCTCGAGGGCCTCGCGCCCGGCAATTCCCCTCTCGACAGCCTTCCCGCGGATGTCCTGTTCGCGCGCATTGCCCCCGGTTGCCTGTGCTGCACCGGCAATCTGGTTTTGCGTGTAACATTGAATCGCATGCTGCGCCAGCGCCCGGAACGCCTTTTCATCGGCGTCGCCCGCAGCGAGCATCTTGATCAGTTGCGATCGTGGCTGCAAGCCGAGCCATACGATCAGCTGCTAAGGCTGACACCCGACCTGATCTCATCGCCTTCATAGGACCGCGCCTACAGCGTTCTCAGCATTTCGGAAGCTTGAAATCGATCAGGACAGCCCCACCTCGGCATTGAAGTAGATTGCATTCATCATTGGCTGCCCGCCGCCGGGCACCAAGCTTCGCCAATCTGATCGAGTGAAGGAGTCATCATGAACATGATCTATAACAGCGAGCAGTACAGCGTCGTCGAATTTGGCGTCGATCACAACCTCGAAGCCCTGCGCTTCGGCGGCTACGAGATCGTCGACAAGTCCGGCCGTCGCGAAGCGTTCATCGGCGGCAAACTGGCTCAGGCTTTCCGGCGCGACGTCAACAACCTGATCGCGAGCGAGCCGACGATGGAAGAGATCGACGAGTTCCTGGGTTCCTACGATACCCTGATGAGCCAGCCGGTCGTCCTGCATTGAACAGCACGGCCCGGGCCTGTCGTCTTTACCAAGACCGGCCCGGCAGCGTCCCATGGTAAGCTTGACCCATGTGTCAATTACTTGCCATGAATTGCAATGTCCCCACTGACATTGTCTTCAGCTTCACCGGCTTCGCCCACCGCGGCGGCCGCACCGATACCCATCACGACGGCTGGGGCATCGCCTTCTTCGAAGGCGCCGGCGTTCGCCATTTCGTCGACCACCAGGCCGCCATCGCATCCCCGATCGCCGAACTGATCAAGCGCTATCCGATCAAGTCGCTGAACGTCATCGCGCATATCCGCAAGGCCACGCAAGGCCAGGTCGCGCTGGAGAACTGCCATCCCTTCGTGCGCGAGCTGTGGGGCCGCTACTGGGTGTTCGCCCACAACGGCGACCTGAAGGACTTCCATCCGACCCTCGACGGCGCCTTCCGCCCGGTCGGCAATACCGACAGCGAGCTGGCCTTCTGCTTCCTGCTGCAGGAATTGCGCGCCCGCTTCGGCGACCGTCCGCCCGCGCTGCCGGCCCTGCGCGCGGCGATCGGCGAGCTGGTCCGCGTGATCGCCCGCCACGGCACCTTCAACATGATGCTGTCCGACGGCACCGCCATGTTCGCCCATTGCTCGACCAAGCTGTGCTACGTGGTGCGCCAATACCCCTTCGACAAGGCCTGCCTGGCCGACGAAGACCTGTCGGTCGACTTTTCGCAGGTGACGACCCCGAACGACCGCGTCGCCATCATCGTCACCACGCCGCTCACGACCAACGAGACCTGGACCGACTTCGCGCCCGGCGAGCTGAAGGTCTTCATCGATGGATGGCCCGTGTAGGAATTTTCTGAATGTGAGCAGGATGTCACGTTTTTGGCTTGAAATTAATGCCTAAAAGCCACTAGGCGGACGGAATGGGGTAAAGTGCCTGGTGTACAAGCTGCCGAAGAGTCCGAGATGACCGATACCCTGAGACAGGATCATGCCGACCATCCCTTGCGGGTGCGTGACTTCTACCTGGGCCGCCAGCCCGTTCTGGACCGTAACCAGTCCCTGTTCGGCTACGAGCTGCTGTTCCGCAGCACGCCGCTCGGCCAGGCGGACGTCGGGCAGGGCGCCGGCCTGAGCGCCACCGCCGCCGTCATTGCCCACGCCGCCCAGCTCGGCCTGGCGCGCGCCATCGGCGACGCCCACTGTTTCCTGAACGTCGACGCCGATGTGCTGGGCAGCGACATTTTCGCCTTCCTGCCGCGCGAGCGCACGGTGCTCGAACTGGCCGCTTCGGTGGCGCCGGACGAGGCGACCCTGGCGCGCCTGGCCGAGCTGGCCGGCCACGGCTTCCGGTTCGCCCTCGACGGCATCGATAGCGGCAGTGCAGGCGAGGGTATGGACGATGCGGCGCGCCTGCAGAAGCTGCTGCCGCTGGCGCGCTTCGTCAAGCTCGACCTGCGCACGACGCCGCAGCCGGCCCTGAGCACCCTGGTGGCGCGCCTGCACGGCATAGACAAGACCGTGGTGGCGAACAAGGTCGAGACCCGCGACGAATACCAGGCCTGCCTCGACCTCGGCATCGACTACTTCCAGGGCTATTATTTCGCCCGTCCCTCGGTGCTGGGCGGACGCAAGCTGTCGCCCTCGCAGGCGGCGGTGCTGGAGCTGATGAAGCTGGTGACCTCGGACGTCGACAACGCCGACATCGAACGCGCCGTGAAGCGCGACGTCACGGTGGCGATGAACCTGCTGCGCCTGGTGAACACGCCGGCGGTGGGCGCGCGCCAGCGCATCGATTCGGTGTCCCAGGCCCTGATCGTGCTGGGCCGGCGCCAGCTGCAGCGCTGGCTGCAGATCATGCTGTACGCCGAACCGGGCACGCGCGGCCACAACCAGACCCCGCTGCTGATGCTGGCGACCACCCGCGGCCGCCTGATGGAGCTGCTGGCCCAGCGCCTGCGCCCCGGCCAGCGCTACCTGTCCGAGATCGCCTTCACGGTCGGCATCATGTCGCTGATGGACGTTCTGTTCGGCATTCCGATGGCCGACATCGTCGAACAGATCCCGGTCAGCGACGAGGTCTCGCAAGCGCTGCTGCGCCGCGGCGGCTTCTTCGGCGAGCTGCTCAGGCTGGCCGAATGCATCGAGTCGCCCGACAGCCACGAGGGCCAGGAAGACGGCGTGCTGCCGTCGCTGCGCGGGCTGGCGATATCGGGCGACGACATGGTCGAACTCGAGATGGCCGCGTTCCAGTGGTCCGATTCCGTCGTAAGGTACGCGATCTAAGGAGGTGTAAAGCATGTCGTCCGTCCTCCTGAGTGTGCACAACCTGGTCAAGACCTACGGCACACGCCGGGCGGTCGACGGCGTCTCCTTCCGCGTGCTGGCCGGCCAGACCGTCGGCCTGCTGGGCCCGAACGGCGCCGGCAAGTCGACCACGGTCGGCATGCTGTGCGGCCTGCTCGTGCCCGACTCGGGCGAGATCTTCCTGGGCGGCGAGCGGGTCGGACCGGGCGCCGCCGCGGTCAAGCGCAGGATCGGCGTGGTGCCGCAGGACCTGGCCCTGTACGACGACCTGTCCGCGACCGAGAACCTGCGCCTGTTCGGCGCCCTGTACGGCCTGCGCGGCGGCCTGCTGCTTGCTCGCATCGACAAGGTCCTGGGCCAGGTGAACCTGCTCGACCGCGCGCGCGACAAGCCGGCCACCTATTCCGGCGGGATGAAGCGGCGATTGAACATCGCCGCGGCCCTGATGCACGATCCCCAGCTCCTGATCCTGGACGAGCCCACCGTCGGCGTCGACCCGCAGAGCCGCAACGCCATCTTCGACACCCTGGAAGCCCTGCAGGCCCAGGGCAAGGCCCTGATCTACACCAGCCACTACATGGAAGAGGTGGAACGCCTGGCCGACCACATCGTCATCATCGACCACGGCAAGGTGCTGGCCGACGAAAGCCCGGCCTCGCTGCACAGCCGGCTGGCGGCCCAGGCCGCGCTGCGGGTCGAACTGGCGGAGCCGGCCCATGCCTCGCTGCTGGAAGGCCTGCGCGGCCAGCGCGGCGTCACCTCGCTCAGCGCGAACGGCGGCGCGATCGACATCGGCCTGGCGCAGGCGGCCGATGCCCTGCCGGTGATGGGCTGGCTGCAGCAGGCCGGCTGCCGTCCGCTGCACTTCGCCACCGCGCGCACCAGCCTCGAAGACATCTTCCTGACCCTGACCGGACGCAGCCTGCGCGACTGACATGAACGCCGCCCTGACTCCCTCATTGATCCCCTTCGTCGCCCTGATCCGCAAGGACATCCTCCTGTTCCTGTCGGACCGCCGCGCGCTGGTCATGACCCTGGTGCTGCCGGTCGTGATCGCGGCCTTCTTCGGCTCCCTGTTCGGCGGCAGCGCCAAGACCAGCGCGATCGAGGTCGCGCTGGTGCAGCAGGACGGCAGCGAGATCGGCAACCGGATCGCCGCCGGCCTCAAGGCCGACCCCAACCTGCGCATCACGCCGATGACCCGCGAAGCCGCGGAAAAGGCGGTGCGCAAGGGCGACCAGAAAGTGGCGATCGTGCTGCCGGCGGGCTTCGGCGAAGCGGCCGGCTCGGCCCTGTTCGGCAACGGCGGCAAGCCCGCGATCCCGCTGCTGTACGATCCCTCGCAGCCGGCCGTGCTGGGCATGGTCAAGGGCATGCTGACCCAGCAGGTGATGTCGGTGGTGAGCGCCGAGATGTTCGGCGGGAAGATGGGCCAGGAGATGACCGAGCGCAGCCTGCGCCAGCTCGACGCGAAAGCGCAGACCGACCCGGACAGCCGCGCCTTGCGCGACATGCTGGCCAGCGTGCAGAAATTCCAGGCCCTGCCGCAAAAGGGTGCCGGCGCGTCCGGCGCCGCGGGCAGGGGCCTGAGTATGCCCTTCACCACCCGCGACCAGCAGCTCAGCAGCGGCGCGGCGGAGCAGGGCTACAACGCCTACGCCCACGCCTTCGCCGGCATGGGCGTGCAGTTCATTCTCTTCATGGGCATCGACATGGGCATCGGCATCCTGCTGGCGCAGCGCACCGGCGTCTGGAACCGCCTGCTGGCGGCGCCGGTGGGCCTGACCCAGTTGCTGCTGTCGCGCGCCGCCTCCGGCGCCATCATCGCCTTTACCCTGCTGTGCATCGTGTTCGCGGTGGCGGTGGCGGTGTTCGGCGTGCACATCGCCAGCCTGCCGGGCTTCCTCGGCCTGGCACTGTGCTTCGGCGTGCTGACCGCCAGCCTGGGCCTGCTGATCGCGGCCTTCGGCAAGACCCCCGAAGCGGCGCGCCGCATCGCGATGTTCGCGGTGCTGATCATGGTGATGCTGGGCGGGGCCTGGATGCCGTCTTTCCTGTTCCCGGAATGGCTGCAGAAGCTGACCATGGCGGTGCCGACCCGCTGGGCGGTCGACGGACTCGATGCCGTCACCTGGCGCGGCATGGATGCGATGGCGGTGGCGCCGGCGATGGGAGTGGAGCTGGCGTTTGCGCTGGTATTCGGCTTGCTCGCCGTGTGGAAGTTCAAGCGGGCGTAGCCACCACGTCGTTCCCGCTTTCGCGGGAATGACGGCTCAGGCGTTACAGGTTCGGCGCCAGATAGCGCTCGACATCTTCCTTCGGCAGCCCGCGGCGCGCCGCCATGTCGTCCAGCTGGTCCTGCCCGATCTTCCCGACCACGAAGTACTTCGACTCCGGATGCGAGAAGTAGAAGCCCGACACCGCCGCGCCCGGGTACATGGCGAAGGATTCCGTCAGCTGCATGCCGATCTCCTCGGCCTGCAGGGTCTTGAACAGCTCGGCCTTCACCGTGTGCTCCGGGCAGGCCGGATAGCCCGGCGCCGGACGGATGCCGACATAGGCTTCCTTGATCAGCTGCTCGTTGCTGAGCTTTTCCAGCGGCTCGTAGCCCCACAGGTCGGTGCGCACGCGCTCGTGCATGTACTCGGCAAAGGCTTCGGCCAGGCGGTCGGCCAGGGCCTTGACCATGATCGACGAGTAGTCGTCACCCTCGGCTTCGAAGCGCTTCTCGATCTTCTCGGCGCCCAGGCCGGCGGTCACCGCGAACATGCCGATGTAGTCGGCCACGCCGGATTCCTTCGGCGCGATGAAGTCGGACAGGCACTGGTTCGGACGCTGCACGCCGTCCACCACCGGCTTCACGCCCTGCTGGCGCAGGCCGTACCAGGTGAAGGCGACTTCGCTGCGCGATTCGTCGGTATAGATCTCGATGTCGTCGTGGTTGACGCTGTTCGCCGGCAGCAGGGCGACGGCGCCGTTCGCCGTCAGCCAGCGTCCGTCGACGATCTTCTTCAGCATCGCCTGGCCTTCCTCGAACACCTTGGAGGCCGCTTCGCCCACCACCTCGTCGCTGAGGATGGCGGGGTAGGGGCCGGCCAGGTCCCAGGTCTGGAAGAAGGGGCCCCAGTCGATGTAGCGCGCCAAGGTGGACAGCTCGACGTTCTTGAAGACGCGGCGGCCGATGAACTTCGGCTTTTGAGGCGCGTAGTCGAGCTTGGCCTTGTTGGCGCGCGCCTGTTCCAGGCTCACCATCGGCAGCGCCTTCTTGTTGGCGTGCTGCTCGCGGATGCGCTCATAGTCGCCGGCCAGTTCGGCCACGTAGGCGTCGCGCGTGTCCGCGGTCACCAGGGCCTGGCCCACCGACACCGAGCGCGAAGCGTCCGGCACGTACACCACCGGGCCTTCGTAATGCGGTGCGATCTTGACCGCGGTGTGGGCGCGGCTGGTGGTAGCGCCGCCGATCAGCAGCGGCACCTGGCGCTCGCGGAACCAGGGGTCGCGCTGCATCTCGCGCGCCACATAGGCCATCTCTTCCAGCGACGGCGTGATCAGGCCGGACAGGCCGATGATGTCCGCGTTCTCTTCCTTGGCCTTGGCCAGGATCTCGGCGGCGGGCACCATCACGCCCATGTTGACGATCTCGAAGTTATTACATTGCAGGACCACCGAGACGATGTTCTTGCCGATGTCGTGGACGTCGCCCTTCACGGTCGCGATCACCATCTTGCCCTTCGGTTTGGCGACGATGCCGGTGCGGCGTTCCTCTTCCGCCTTTTCCTCTTCGATGAAGGGGATCAGGTGGGCCACGGCCTGCTTCATGACGCGCGCCGATTTCACCACCTGGGGCAGGAACATCTTGCCCTGGCCGAACAGGTCGCCGACGATGTTCATGCCGTCCATCAGCGGGCCTTCGATCACCTGGATCGGACGGCCGCCTTCATTCGCGATTCCAGCGCGCGCTTCCTCGGTGTCCTCGACGATCCACTGGGTGATGCCGTGCACCAGCGCGTGCGCCAGGCGCTTGCCGACCGGCGCCTCGCGCCACTCGAGGTTCGCTTCCTGTTTATTCCCGCCGGCCTTCAGGGTGCCGGCGAATTCGATCATGCGCTCGGTGGCGTCCTTGCGGCGGTTCAGCACCACGTCCTCGACGCGCTCGCGCAGCTCGGCATCGAGATCGTCGTAGACGCCGATCATGCCGGCGTTGACGATCCCCATGGTCATGCCGGCCTTGATCGCGTGGTACAGGAACACGGTGTGGATGGCTTCGCGCGCCGGGTCGTTGCCGCGGAAGGAGAAGGACACGTTCGACACGCCGCCCGACACCTTCGCATGCGGCAGGTTCTCGCGGATCCAGCGGGTCGCGTTGATGAAGTCGACCGCGTAGTTGTCGTGCTCCTCGATGCCGGTGGCGATCGCGAAGATGTTCGGGTCGAAGATGATGTCTTCCGGCGGGAAGCCGACCTTCTGCGTCAGCACGTCGTAGGCGCGCTTGCAGATCTCGGTCTTGCGCTCGAAGGTGTCGGCCTGGCCCTTTTCGTCGAAGGCCATCACGATCACGGCGGCGCCGTAGCGGCGGCACAGCTTGGCCTGGCGCAGGAATTCTTCCTCGCCTTCCTTCATCGAGATCGAGTTGACGATGGCTTTACCTTGCACGCACTTCAGGCCGGCCTCGATCACGCTCCACTTCGAGGAGTCGATCATGATCGGCACGCGCGAGATGTCCGGTTCGGAGGCGATCAGGTTCAGGAAGCGGGTCATGGCCGCCTGCGAATCCAGCATCGCCTCGTCCATGTTGATGTCGATGACCTGGGCGCCGTTCTCGACCTGCTGGCGCGCCACCGACAGCGCCTCGTCGAACTGCTCGTTCAGGATCATGCGCGCGAAGGCCTTGGAGCCGGTCACGTTGGTGCGCTCGCCGACGTTCACGAACAGCGAGGCGTCGTCGATGGTGAAGGGCTCCAGGCCGGACAGGCGCAGCGCGGTCGGTACCTCCGGCACGGTGCGCGGCGCGGCCTTGGCCATCACGTCGGCGATCGCCTTGATGTGTTCGGGCGTGGTGCCGCAGCAGCCGCCGGCCACGTTGATGAAGCCGGCTTCGGCGAACTCTTTCAGCAGCGCCGAGGTGTCGGCCGGCAGCTCGTCGAAGCCGGTGTCGCTCATCGGATTGGGCAGGCCGGCGTTCGGGTAGATGCACACATAGGTGTCGGCAATCGTCGACAGCTCCTGCGCATAGGGACGCATCAGGGCCGCGCCCAGCGCGCAGTTCAGGCCGATGGTCAGCGGCTTCGCGTGGCGCACCGAGTTCCAGAATGCCGGCACGGTCTGGCCGGACAGGATGCGGCCCGAGGCGTCGGTGACGGTCCCGGAAATCATCAGCGGCAGGCGCGGCGTCTGCGGATGCTCGTCGAAGTACTGGTCGATCGCGAACAGGGCCGCCTTGCAGTTCAGGGTGTCGAAGATGGTCTCCACCAGCAGCAGGTCGACGCCGCCGTCGACCAGGCCGCGCAGCTGCTCGTAATAAGAGCTCACTAATTGATCGAAGCTGACGTTGCGCGCGGCCGGGTCGTTCACGTCCGGCGAGATCGATGCGGTCTTCGGGGTCGGGCCGAGGGCGCCGGCGGCGAAGCGCGGCTTGTCCGGGGTCGAATACCTGGCGCAGGCGGCGCGCGCCAGTTTGGCGGCCTCCACGTTCATCTCGTAGACCAGCTCCGCCATGTGGTAATCGTCCTGGGCGATGCCGGTGGCGCCGAAGGTATTGGTTTCGATGATGTYGGCGCCGGCCGCGAGGTAGCGCTCGTGGATCTCCTGGATGATCTGCGGCTGGGTCAGGTTCAGCAGCTCGTTATTCCCCTTCACGAACAGCTCGCGTGCTCCGCTGCCGGCAGGCGCGGCGAAATCCCGGAAGCGTTCGCCGCGGTAGGCCTGTTCGTCGAGCTTGTACTGCTGGATGATCGTGCCCATCGCCCCATCGAGGATCATGATGCGGCGCGCAAGGATCTCGCGCAGATGGGCGTCGGCGGGGGAATAGGTCGGGGCAGCGGTGTTCATCGTCGGTTTCCGGGAGGGTTTTACAGAGGCGGGTCTTCGATTATACCTTTACTAGCAGAGTTTGTTCGGCTGTCAAGCGGAGGCTGCCGAAGGCCTCCGTGTAAAGACGTTTGTAACCTTATGTATCAGAAGTCACATTGTTACAGTACGATACAAAATGAGGCTTATTAGCAATTTCCCGGATACATACAGGGACGACAATTAATTCCCATGGAGCCGCCGCTGGCGCGGCCCCTAGTCCAAATCGAACGGAATGTGCGGACCCGTCGTCCGCCGCCTCAATGGGAAGAATTGCAATGAACAAAGAATACGTGCCTGAATGGGACCAGCCGGCAACCCGCACTGAAGAAAGCACCGCCAACAAGAACGCCGCCAGCGGCGTGAAGCAGATTGTGACGATCCGCCTGGACGTCGACATGCTGGAATGGTTCAAATCGGCAGGCCCGGGCTACCAGACCCGCATCAACCAGGTCCTGCGCGAGTACATGGAAGCCAATCGCGTGCGTGCTCAGGTAGAGCAGCACTAAGATGCAGGGTGTGATTGATGCAGGGCATCGATCACGAAGCCCACGAAAGATGTGAATGTGTAAAGGTGGGCATGGAGTGCCCACCCTATGTAGCAATTATTCGAACGACACGCCGTCGAACGAAAATCCCTTCAGGAACTCTCCCGCCGCCAGGCGCTTGCCGCCCGGTTTCTGCAGTTCCGTCAGGCGCAGCGCGCCTTCCCCGCAAGCCACCACGATTCCCTGGGCATCCGCCGCCAGCACCTGGCCGGGCCGGCCTTTGCCGTCGACCGCCTGCGCATTCCAGATCTTGATGGTCAGGCCACCCGCCTGCGCATGCGCACCCGGGAAGGGATTGAAAGCCCGCACCTTGCGCGCCAGTTCGGCAGCGGGGCGCTGCAGGTCCAGCTTCGCTTCTTCCTTGCTGATCTTGGCGGCGTAGGTCACGCCTTGTTCCGGCTGCGGCACGGCGTCCAGGCCGCCTTCCGCCATCTTGTGCAAGGCCTCGACGATCATGCGGCCGCCCATCGCGGCCAGCTTGTCGTGCAGGCTGCCGGTAGTGTCGGTGTCGAGGATGGGCAGGCGCTCCATCGACAGCATCGGGCCGGTATCCAGGCCTTCTTCCATTTCCATGATGGTGACGCCGGTCTCGGCATCGCCGGATTCGATCGCGCGGTGAATCGGTGCCGCCCCGCGCCAGCGCGGCAGCAGGGAGCCGTGGATATTGATGCAGGGCTTGATGTCGAGGGTGGAGCGCGGCAGGATCAGGCCATAGGCCGCGACCACCATCACGTCATAGCTGGTGGCCAGCAGGCGTTCGTGGGCGGCTTTCGCCTCCTCGGCGCGCTGGGCATCCCTGGCATCCATGCGCAGCGACAGCGGCTGCAGCACCTCGATGCCATGGGCCAGCGCGACCTGCTTGACGGCGGAGGCTTGCAGCTGCATGCCGCGCCCGGCCGGACGGTCCGGCTGGGTCAGCACCAGGGGAATCTCGACACCGGCGTCGATCAGGGCGCGCAGGGCACAAGCGGCAAACTCCGGCGTGCCGGCGAAGACGACCTTCATGCGAGCCGCCATCAACGGCGGCCGGCGGCCTTCGGACCGCTGTTCTGGTGGGCGCGCTCTTCCTTGAGCAGCTTGGTCTTGATGCGGTTGCGCTTGAGCGGCGACAGGTATTCGACGAAGACCTTGCCCATCAGGTGGTCCATCTCGTGCTGGATGCATACCGCCAGCAGGCCGTCGCATTCCATCTCGAAAGGCTTGTTGTGCTGGTCGACGGCCTTGACCTTCACGCGCGCCGGACGCTCGACGCCGTCGTAGACGCCGGGCACCGACAGGCAGCCTTCGTCGTAGACCTGCTTTTCCGGGCTCGACCAGGTGATTTCCGGGTTGACGAATACCAGCAGCTGGTCGTGGGTTTCGGTGACGTCGATCACGATCACGCGCTCGTGCACGTCGACCTGGGTCGCAGCCAGGCCCACGCCGGGGGCGTCATACATGGTCTCGGCCATGTCCTCGACCAGCTTGTGCAGGCGCTCGTCGAATTCGGTGACCGGTTTGGCCACTTTGTGCAGGCGCGGGTCGGGATAGCGAAGGATGTTCAGTAAGGCCATGGCTCTCTATTTACTCTGTTTATTCTGTCGTAATGCGTAGATGGGGTGTCCGTCACGCCCGTTCAAGCCTGTACAATTGTTTCCGCACAGACACAAAAGCAACACGCCGCGCCTGTGGCAGGACGCGGTTGTCTTGCTAGTTCAGGGATTTGTGGGCAGAATTTGATTCAGTTCGGCARCCCTTCGGTACAACAAGCTTTGATCCGGCGTGCGGTCAGCGAGTCGATTGCCAGGAACTTATCTGTGTTTTAGCCGCACTTTACGGACTCTTTGATGAAAAATTTTAGCACAGGCGTCGTCCGATCGCTCACGGTCCGCAGCGCCGCCGCCGCTCTTGCATCTGCCGTTCTGGCCATCCCGGCCCTGGCCGCTCCCGCCGCCGGCCCCCACTGCAGCTTCCGCCCGAACGCGCCCGACCAGCACGTGGTCGTCAAGCGCGATACGCTTTGGGATATTTCTGGCAAGTTTCTCGAGCATCCCTGGTGCTGGCCCCAGGTCTGGGGCATGAACCGCGACGAGATCCGCAACCCGCACTGGATCTACCCCGGCCAGATCATCTATTTCGACCGCGCCCACGGCCGCCTGACGCTCAGCAAGCCGGGCGCGGGCGGCGCCGGCGCCGACGCCGGCCTGCCGCCGGTGACGAAACTGTCGCCGCAGATCCGCACCGAGGAAATGGAGCGCGACGCCATCTCCTCGATTCCCTCGAGCGCGATCGAGCCCTTCCTGACCCAGCCGCTGGTGGTCGAGCCGCGCGAGCTGGATGCCGCGCCGCGCATCGCCGCGACCCCGGAAACCCGGGTCTACCTGGCCGAAGGCGACCGCGTCTATGTGCGCGGCCCCCTGAACGGCGCCGCCAATTTCCAGGTCTTCCGTCCCGGCAAGGAACTGATCGACCCCGATACCGGCAAGGTCGTCGCCCACGAGGCTGCCTATGTCGGCTCGGCCAGGCTGGTGAAGGAAGCCGGGCCGGGCGTGGACGTGCACATCTTCACGGTCACCAGTTCGGTGCAGGAAATGGGTGTCGGCGACCGCCTGCTGCCGACCCCGGCCGTCCCGATGCGCAACTACGTGCCGCACGCGCCGGAGCGGCCGGTCACGGCGCGCATCATGTCGATGGCCAGCGAATCGAATTACGCGTCGCAGAACCAGGTCGTGACTGTCAACCGGGGCGCGCTTGACGGACTCGATGTCGGCTCCGTGCTGCAGCTCTATCATCTCGGGAAGACGATCCAGGACCCGGGCGGCAGCAAAGGCTTCCTCGGCTTCGGCAAGTCGAGCTTGAGGATGCCGGACGAGCAGTATGGCGAACTGTTCATTTTCCGGGTGTTCGGCCATGTCTCGTATGGACTGGTCATGCAAGTGACGTTGCCGGTGGAAATAGGCGACGTGGCGAAATCACCGGAGTAATCCCGCCGTGCAGGACACGGACTTCCACCCCTCGCACAAGACGGCCGCTGCAGACGATCCAGCGGCCGTCGCGTTTCTGGCGTCACCCATGAGCGACGCAAGGCTGGCGGCCTGGCTGCGCCTGGAGCGGGCGAGCGGCATCGGCCCGCGTACCGGCATCAAGCTGATCGAGGCCTTCGGCAGCATCGACGCCGTGTTCGGCGCCGGCCAGGCGGCCTTGGCGGCGCATGTGAACCCGGCCCAGGCAAGGGCGCTGCTGGCGCCCGCCCCGGCCGAGCTCGAGCGCCTGGTCGAGGCCACGCTGCGCTGGCGCGAGCGGCCCGGCCACCGGGTGCTGGGGCTGGGCGAGCCCGGCTATCCGGAACTGCTGGCCCAGATTCCCGATCCGCCCTTGCTGCTCTATATAAAAGGGCGTGTGGAATTGCTGGCATCGCCCATGCTGGCGGTGGTCGGCAGCCGCAACGCCAGCGCCCAGGGCAAGGCGAACGCGCTGGCCTTTGCCGCGAGCCTGTCCGGTGCCGGCCTGTGCATCGTCTCCGGCCTGGCGCTGGGGATCGACGCCGCCGCCCACGAGGGCGCGCTGACGGGGCCCGCCTCGACCGTCGCCGTGATCGGCACCGGACCGGACCTGGTCTATCCGGCGCGCAACCGCGCCCTGTGCGAGCGCATCGGCGTGGAAGGCTGCATCGTCAGCGAATATCCGGTCGGCACGCCTCCATTGCCAGGCAATTTCCCGAAGCGCAACCGGATCATCAGCGGGCTGGCGGCCGGGGTGCTGGTGGTCGAGGCGGCGGCGCAGTCCGGTTCGCTGATCACGGCGCGCCAGGCGGCCGAGCAGGGCAGGGAGGTGTTCGCGATCCCGGGTTCGATCCATGCCGCGCTGGCCAAGGGCTGTCATATGCTGATCCGCGAAGGCGCCAAGCTGGTCGACACCGCGGCCGACGTGCTGGAGGCGATGGCGATGTCGCCGCTGGCGCGCTGGGCGTCGCCGGAGGCGCCCCGTTGCGCCGCCCGCTGCGATGCGCCGGACGCCGCGCTGGCCGGCAGCGACGCCCTGTTGGCCGCGCTCGGCCATGACCCGGTCGAGCCCGATATTTTGCTGGCATCGCTGGGCATCGGCCCCGCATTATTGAGCAGCCAATTGCTTGCGCTCGAGCTCGCCGGAATGGTCGAACGCCAGCCAGGTGGCAGGGTGCAAAGAGTGGTGAAGTAAGTAGAGAAGCGGATAAGGCCGATAAACAACGGTGATGTTTCTGGACGGCAGTGGACCTTGTGACGCACTTGTGCCGGGGCGAACTTAGCTGCTACAGTAGCGTCACCATGTTCGACATTCTAGTCTACCTCTACGAGACGTATTACCGTCCCGATGCCTGCCCCGAGCCGGCCGCTTTGGCGCGCAAGCTGTCCGCCGTCGGTTTCGACGATGTCGAGATTTCCGAAGCGCTGGACTGGCTGAACGGTCTCACCGAAATGGCCGGCACCACCAATCCGGCCCTTGAATCCAGCGGTACCCGTTTCTATATTTCGCAAGAAGTCGATGCCCTCGGCAGCGCTGCCGTCGGCTTCATCCAGTTCCTTGAGCTGGCCGGCCTGCTTACCGCCTTGCAGCGCGAGATCGTCATCGAACGCGCGCTGGCGCTGGACGAATCGCCGGTCACGCTGGGCAAGCTGAAGATCATCGTCCTGATGCTGCTGTGGAGCCAGGGCAAGGAGCCGGACGCGCTCATGTTCGACGACCTGTTCGGGGCCGACGAAGACGAAGACGCCGAACCGCGCTTGCTACACTGATATTTCACAATCGTCATGACGAAAACGGGGCTGCGGCCCCGTTTTTTCTTGCAATAAGGCAAGATGAGGCGTATTTTCGCTCAGCAGACGGGAGGCAGAGTCTACTTGCGGAGTGCGCGTCAACCCGCTTATCATTTGCGGCTACTTGTTAATTGTTACCAATAAGCTATCAACGGACGGGACTCCAGGGGATGCGATCCTGATCCGTGCGGCCGCCGTCATGTATGATGCGCGTGCCGCGACCACCGAATATAGAGAAACCATATGACCAAAGCCCTCATCATTGCCGAGAAGCCCTCCGTGGCGAACGACATCGCCAAGGCGCTCGGCGGCTTCACCAAGCACGATGAGTATTTCGAATCCGACGAATACGTCCTGTCGTCCGCGGTGGGCCACCTGCTCGAGATCGCGGTGCCGGAGGAGTACGACGTCAAGCGCGGCAAGTGGAGCTTCACCCACCTGCCGATGATCCCGCCGTACTTCGCGCTGAACCCGATCGCCAAGACCGAATCGCGCCTCAAGGTGCTGAACAAGCTGATCAAGCGCAAGGATGTCACGACCCTGATCAACGCATGCGACGCGGGCCGCGAAGGTGAACTGATCTTCCGCCTGATCGCCCAGAACGCCAAGGCCAAGCAGTCGGTCAAGCGCCTCTGGCTGCAGTCGATGACGCCGAACGCGATCCGCGACGGCTTCGCCCACCTGCGCAGCGACGAAGAGATGCTGCCGCTGGCCGACGCCGCGCGCTGCCGCTCGGAAGCGGACTGGCTGATCGGCATCAACGGTACCCGCGCCATGACCGCCTTCAACTCGAAGGAGGGCGGCTTCTTCCTGACCACCGTCGGCCGTGTGCAGACCCCGACCCTGTCGATCGTGGTCGAGCGCGAAGAGAAGATCCGCAAGTTCGTGCCGCGCGATTACTGGGAGGTGCGCGCCGAGTTCGTCTGCGCCGCCGGCGTCTACGAAGGGCGCTGGCTGGACACGAATTTCAAGAAGGACGAGAACGATCCGGAAAAGCGCGCCGAGCGCCTGTGGAGCAAGGCCGCCGCCGAATCCATCGTCGTCGCCTGCCATGGCAAGCAGGGCATCGTCACCGAGGAATCGAAGCCGACCACCTCGATGGCGCCGGCCCTGTTCGACCTGACCTCGCTGCAGCGCGAAGCCAACGGCCGCTTCGGCTTCTCGGCCAAGAACACCCTGGGCCTGGCCCAGGCGCTGTACGAGAAGCACAAGGTGCTGACCTATCCGCGTACCGATTCGCGCGCGCTGCCGGAAGACTACATCGGCACGGTCAAGGACACCCTGGGCGTGCTGAAGGAAAACCCGAACTACCACCAGTTCGCCAAGCAGATCCTGGATAAAGGCTGGGTCAAGCCGAACAAGCGCATCTTCGACAACAGCAAGATCTCGGACCACTTCGCGATCATCCCGACCGGCGTGGTGCCGAAGAACCTGTCCGAGCCGGAACAGAAGCTCTACGACCTGGTCACGCGCCGCTTCATGGCCGTGTTCTTCCCGGCCGCCGAGTTCCTGGTCACGACCCGCTATACCGAAGTCTCGGGCCACCAGTTCAAGACCGAGGGCAAGGTCATGACCAACCCCGGCTGGCTGGCCGTGTACGGCAAGGAAGCCGCCGGCGACGACAAGGACGGCGCCAGCCTGGTGCCGGTCGCCAAGGGCGAGAAGGTGCTGGCCGACAAGGTCACGCCGAACGGCCTGGTGACCAAGCCGCCCGCACGCTACAACGAAGCGACCCTGCTGTCGGCGATGGAAGGCGCGGGCAAGCTGGTCGATTCCGACGAGCTGCGCGACGCCATGGCCGGCAAGGGCCTGGGCACGCCGGCGACCCGCGCCGCCATCATCGAAGGCTTGCTGACAGAGAAATACCTGCTGCGCGAAGGCCGCGACCTGATCCCGACCGCCAAGGCCTTCCAGCTGATGACCCTGCTGCGCGGCCTGGGCGTGAACGAGCTGACCGCGCCGGAACTGACCGGCGAATGGGAATACAAGCTGTCGCAGATGGAGAAGGGCCAGATCTCGCGTGAAGAGTTCATGCGCGAGATCGCGCAGATGACCCAGATCATCGTCAAGCGCGCCAAGGAATACGACAACGACACCATTCCGGGCGAGTACGCGACCCTCAAGACGCCGTGCCCGAATTGCGCCGGCGTGGTCAAGGAAAACTATCGCCGCTTCGCCTGCACCAAGTGCGATTTCTCGATGAGCAAGGTGCCGGGCGGCCGCCAGTTCGAGATCGAGGAAGTCGAGGAACTGCTGAAGAACCGCACCATCGGCCCGCTGCAGGGCTTCCGCTCGAAGATGGGCCGTCCCTTCGCCGCCATCCTGCGCATCGTGCGCGACGAGGACATCCACAACTACAAGCTGGAGTTCGACTTCGGCCAGGACCAGCAAGAGGGCGAGGAGGGCGAAGGCGTCGACTTCACCGGCCAGACCCCGCTCGGCCCCTGCCCGAAATGCAATGGCGGCGTCTACGAGATGGGCCTGGCCTATGTGTGCGAACACCAGGTGGCCAAGCCCAAGACTTGCGACTTCCGCAGCAGCCGCATCATCCTGCAGCAGGAGATCCTGCCGGAGCAGATGGCCAAGCTGCTGAACGAAGGCAAGACCGACCTGCTGCCGGGCTTCATCTCGCAGCGCACGCGCCGCCCATTCAAAGCTTTCCTGGTGCGCGGCAAGGACGGCAAGATCAGCTTCGAATTCGAGGAGCGCAAGGCCAAGCCGGGCGCCAAGGGCAAGGCTGCGGGTGCCGACGAGGGCGGAGACGAGGGCGGCACGGCGGTAGTGGCCAAGACGGCAGCCAAGACCGCCGCCAGGAAGACGGCGGCCAAGACGGTTGCCGCCAAAAAGCCTGCCGCCAAGGCAGTGGCAGCCAAGAAGCCGGCGGCCAAGCGTGCCACGGCGGCAAAGAAGGCGGTTGGCGAATAAGACCAGCTGTTTCCCATAAAGGAACGCAGGCTTTGGCCCGCGTTTTTTTGCTGTTCGCGCCATGTATGGAATCTTTTCCGCAATGTCCGGCCAGGCCGTCACGCCCGGCGATGGCTGGGAAAGCTTCTGCGCCAATTCAGAAGCTGAGCCGATAAATCGACAGTGCCTATAAGCATTACCGATGGAGGCGTGTTACGCTCTTCCAGGATTCGTCATCGGAAAGTGAACACGCGTGAAGGCACTGGAAAAAGTCAGCAGTTTTGTAGGCAGAACATTTTCGGCCTGGGTCCTCCTGTTCGCCTGCTTCGGCTTTTTCGCGCCCCAGCTGTTCACGGGCCACAAGGCCTGGATCACGCCCCTGCTCGGCATCGTCATGTTCGGCATGGGGCTGACCCTGTCGGCGGCGGATTTCCGGGAAGTCTTCCGCCGGCCGAAGGACGTCGCGATCGGCGTCGTCGGCCACTACCTCATCATGCCCGGCATCGCTTACGTGCTGGCGGTGGCGCTGCGCCTGCCGCCGGACATCGCCGTCGGCGTGATCCTGGTCGGCTGCTGTCCCAGTGGCACGGCCTCCAACGTGATGACCTTCCTGGCGAAGGGCGATGTTGCGCTCGGGGTGTCGATCGCCTCGGTGTCGACCCTGGTCGCGCCGCTCGCCACGCCGGCCCTGGTGTCCCTGCTGGCCGGCAAATGGATGAGCATTAACACGCAGTCCCTGTTCCTGGATATCGTGCAGGTGGTCATCGTCCCCATCCTGCTGGGGATCGTCGCCAAGACCCTGTTCCGCCGGCAGGCGGCGGCCAGCGTCAAGGTCCTGCCGCTGGTGTCCACGGCGGCCATCGTGGTGATCGTCGCCATCGTCGTTGCCCTGAATCAACCCAAGCTCGCGACCGGCAGCCTGCTGATCCTGGTGGCCGTGGTCCTGCACAATCTGCTGGGTTTCGCGCTCGGCTACCTGTTCGCCAGGATGTTCGGCATGGACCTCGCGAAGCGCAAGGCGGTCATGCTGGAGACGGGCATGCAGAATTCCGGACTCGGCGCCGCCCTGGCGGCCGCGCACTTCAGTCCCCTGGCGGCGGTGCCGAGTGCGCTGTTCAGCGTCTGGCACAACCTCTCCGGTTCCGTGCTGGCGGCCTGGTTCGCGCGCAGGACCGATACCCGGGCATAAAAAAACCGCGAATCGCTTCGCGGTTGTTTCAAGGTCTGCCACAAGCCGCGGCAGCGGCGGATTACTCCCGCCAGTCTTCCTTCAGCGCGCGGATCGCCGCCTCGCCGTTACGGATCGCCTTCACGCGGCGCACGATCTCGGCGCGCCAGGCTTCGTCGGCGTCCTGTTCCGCCTCGTCGCTGTCGGTCAGCAGCAACTGCAGCAGCTCGCGTTTTTCCGCTGGGGAAAGCTGCTGGATCTGTGCGGCCAGTTCGGCGACGGTAGACATCCTCATACTCCTAACAGGAAATTGTGACCAGATAATAACGTGAAGTTTATTGCGTGTCGACAGGGACCATATTATCCGTTGGTTTCCTGTCGATCAGCTTGTTATCGGGGTCGATGCCGGCCCTTGCCGGGCGGCCGTCGACCACCAGCACGACGGTCTGCTGGCGGCGCTCGACCAGGCGGCGCTCGCGTGCCAGCGGGTTGCCGTTTTCGTCGTCGACGCCGAATTCGATCCAGTCCTTGAGCGGCACCTCGCGTTCCTCGCCCAGTTCGCCGGCGCTCACCTTGCCGGCGGTGGCGCGGATCGTCACCTCGTATTTGCCATCCTTGCGGCGGCGCGCGCTGGCGCTGTCGGCGCGGTTCCCGTACAGCACGATGGACTCGAACAGGTCGTCGATCAGGTAGGCCTTGTCCGCCGGCGTCACCGCGCGCAGCCTCTCGATCAGGGTGGTGACGGTCGGGTAGGGCGCCCCGCGGAAGGCGTATTCGGCCAGCAGCTGGCGCAGCACGCCGTTCACGGTTTCCTCGCCCACCAGGTCCTGCAGCAGGTACATCGCCAGGCTGCCCTTGCGGTAGTGGATGTAGGGCTGGTCCTCGTTCTGCGCCAGCGGCAGTTCGCGCTTGCGTTCCGTCGCCCGGCCCATCAGGTATTCCTCGAGGTCGTAGCGCAGGAAGCGCCGCATCTTGCTGGAGCCGAAGCTGCGCCGCATAGTCATCAGCGCCGTGTATTCGGCCAGGCTCTCCGACAGCACGGTGGCGCCGCGGGTGTCGGCGCCGATCAGCTGGTGCGCCCACCACTGGTGGCCGACTTCGTGGGCGGTCACGTAATACGGGTAGTCGATGTCCTTGCGCGATTCCGGATCGACCTTGGCGATGAAGCCGGCGCTCTCCGAGAACGCGATGGCGCCCGGCGCCGCCTGGGCATACGAGGCATAGCGCGGGAACTCTGCGATGCGCAGCTCGCGGAACTGGTAGGGAGCGAAGTGCTTCGTGCCGTATTCGAGGGCGGCCTTGGCGCCGCTGATCATGCGGTCGACGTTGAAGTCGTGGCCGGGCTGGTAGTAGACGTCGATCGTCACATCCTGCCAGCGGTCGTGCCGCACTTCGTAGCGCGCCGACTGGAAGGTATAGAAGTTCAGGATCGGCTTGTCCATCCGGTAGTGGAAGTAGTGGCGGCCCTTGGCCATCCACTCGCTGTCCAGGGTGCCCGGCGCCACCGCGATCTGGTCGAGCGAGGTGGAGACCACGGCGTCGAAGCGGATCCAGTCGGCGTCGCCGCCGAGGTAGTTGCTGGCGCGCGCGCTTTCGTCCTCGCGCGTCGCCATGCGCTCCTTCGGCGCCAGGCCGTGGCGCTTGCGGTCGCGGTCGTCCTGCAGTTCGACGTTGTGCTGGTAGCCGACGTGGGGCAGGAGCGCGTTGCTGAAGAAGGTGCCGTTGCCCACCACCGCCGTGTCGCGGCCCAGGCCCAGCACGCCGCCCGGCGCATCCTCCAGTTCGAATTCGAGGGCGATGCGCGCGCCCGCCGCCAGCGGCGTGGCCAGGGTGTAGCGGTAGAAGCCGCGCTTGGCGTCGGCCGACAGCAGGCGCACCGGCTGCGAGAAGCGCGGACGCAGCACCGGGCCGGGCTGCTGGGTCAGGACCAGTTCCGAGATCGGCGCGCCACTGCGGTTCTCCAGCTGGTAGGCGCCCTTCACCTTCAGGGTGCGGGTGGCCGGCATGATGTCGACCTGCAGGTCGACGTCGGTGATGCGCGGCTGCGCGAGTTTCGCGTAGCGGTGGTAGCGCAGTTCGTACTCGGCGCGCAGGCGGTCTTTGGTCCAGGCGGATTGGTAGGCGCCCACGTGTTCCAGGTTGTACCAGAGCAGCGCGCCGGACCCCAGGAACAGCAGGGCGCCCAGGCCGAAGGCGCCCAGCACGCCCGGGCTCAGGCGCTGGCGCGCCAGCTGCAGGCGGTCGTGGAAGCGGTCGGTCACGCCGCGCGGCCACAGCACCAGCGCGGCCGCCAGCAGCACCAGCGCGGCGCCGCCCCAGTACACCAGCAGTGCGCGCTGCAGCGCCAGGTGGTGGCCGAAGCCGTTCATCGCCGAATAGGTCACGTCCGGCAGCGCGCCGTACAGCAGCATCGGGTGATCCAGGCCCAGCGTGGACAGGGTGATGCTGGCCACGTAGTACAGCACCAGCACGAAGTAGCCGAGGTATTTGTGGTTGAGGATGGCCTGGACCGCGACCGCCAGCACCGCCACCAGCGCGTACTTGGGCAGCAGCACGCCGAACAGGGTGAACAGGTAGAGGCCGGGCTCCAGCGCCACGTAGCCGCGGAACAGCTGGATCAGCATCCCGCACACCATCGCCACCAGCAGCAGCACGGCCTGCAGGCCGACCAGGGCCAGGGTCTTGGCCGCCAGCGGCAGCCAGCTCGGCACCGGCATCGCGTCCAGCATCTGGGCCATGCGCGATTCGCGTTCGCGCCAGACCATTTCGCCGGCATAGAAAGTGGTGACGATCAGCAGGAACACCGCGAACACGTCGCGGATCAGGTCCAGCACCATGTAGGTGACCGGATAGGTGGTGGTGCCGTAGATGGTGCCCAGGTCGAGCGAGCTGACCACCAGCACCAGCACGCCGGCCAGCGCGATCACGGCAAAGTAGACGTTCTTGACCGACTCGCGCAGGTTGAGCCAGGTCGATTTCAGCAGCAGCAGGCCCAGGTTGCGGGCGGCGAAGTCGGGCGCCTCGCGCGTGCTGGCGGCCGGCTGGGGCGTGGCCGCCGCGGTCTCGCCTTCGCCGCGCGCGGCCGCGCGCCGGGCCGGCGGGCTGGAGACGAAGCTGAAGCGCCAGTAGCCGAGCAGCAGCACGACCAGCGAGAAGGCCGACCAGATCAGGCGGTTCGCCAGGTAGACGCCTTCGAACGGGACCATGCGCGTGTTGCGCTCGGCGATGGTCCAGTATTCGGTCAGGCGGATCAGGGCGGTGGTGCCGAAGGGGTCGATCAGGGCCGCCAGGGTCTTGTAGTCGAGGTCGCGCGCCAGCGAGGGCGCCACCAGGTAGCCGATCATCATCACCACGCCGGCCACGTACACCGGCAGCATGCGCCGCGTCAGCGCCGCCAGCACGAAGAAGATGGCGCCGAAGATGAACAGGTTGGGCAGCAGGGTCAGGAAGTAGGGCGCCAGGTAGGCCAGCGCCGAGAACGGCCCGACCCGCGACGGGTCGACGCCCGGCAGCAGGGTCCCCAGCAGGTTGCCCAGCACGATCGAGGAATACACCACGGCCATCGTGGCCAGGGCGCCGAGGAAACGCCCGAACACGTAGGCGGACTTCGGGATCGGCGCGCTGAAGAAGAAGTGGTGGGTTTCGTATTCGAAGTCCTGCTGCACCGAGCGGCCCAGCATGGCGGCCGCCACCACGATGCCGAAGCAGCCCAGCAGGGCCACGGACAGCGCCACCTGGCGCGGACCGTTGACCAGCACCCGGCCGCCGAAGGAGACCGTGAATTCCTTGAAGGCGCCGCCGGACGCGGCCACCCACAGCATCGCCAGCGCCAGGAAGGAGGCGAAATAGACCCAGGTCGAGAGGAGCTTCAGGCGCTGCCGGGCCTCGAACAGCGCAATGGCGTAGAGCGCGCGCATGAACTCAGCAGTTTCCCGCCGCCGCATTGTGGCGGCCGGCAATGGTGGCGAAGTAGACGTCTTCGAGGGTGGGGTGGACGGGTTCGAAATCGTCGCCCGGATAGCGCTCGGCATACACGTGGATCATCGGGCGTCCGCTCAGCAGGCGGGTCGAGATCACCGTATGGCGCTTCTGGAAGGCGAGCAGCTCGGGCTTGCTGACGAAGCGCGCCCAGATCCTGCCTTCGATGCCCTCGATCAGCCTGGCGGGCTCGCCGCACAGCAGCACGTGGCCCTTGTTGATGATCGCCATGTTGGCGCACAGGTCGGCGACGTCGGACACGATGTGGGTGGACAGGATCACGGTCTTGTCCTGGCCGATGTCGGACAGCAGGTTATGGAAGCGCACCCGCTCCTGCGGGTCGAGGCCGGCGGTCGGCTCGTCGACGATGATCAGCTGCGGGTCGCCCAGCAGGGCCTGGGCGATGCCGAAGCGCTGCTTCATGCCGCCCGAGAAGGTGCCGAGGCGCTGGTCGCGCACCTCGAACAGATTGGTCTGCTGCAGCAGGCCGTCGACCACTTCGCGCCGGCGGGCGCGGTTCGCCAGGCCTTTCAGCTGGGCGAAATGGTCGAGCAGTTCGTAAGCGGTCACTTTCGGATAGACGCCGAAATCCTGCGGCAGGTAGCCGAGCAGGCGGCGCACCTCGTCCTTTTCGTCGAGCAGGTCGATATCGTCCAGGAACACCGAGCCGGAATCGCATTCCTGCAGGGTGGCCAGGATCCGCATCAGGGTCGATTTGCCGGCGCCGTTCGGCCCGAGCAGGCCGAACATCCCGGGCGGGATGCTCAGCGTGACCCCGTCCAGCGCCACCACGCCGTTGGCGTAGGTCTTGGACAGGTTGCGGATTTCTAATTCCATAGTGAGAATCTGCGTATTTTGATGACTATTGCATTGTATTAAAAATGAGCGCCAGGGGCAGCGTCCATGCGACACACGGCAGTTTCACCGTCCCAGATTGCAAAAATGCGCGACCAGGGTGCAGCGGAAACTGCGTCTCAGCATACGGCAGTGAAAAATTTCTGTCCAGTTTGACAACTTCCTTTCCCTGCCGGATGGGGGGAAAAGCGGCCGAGGGATATAATGGCGCTTTCAAGCGTATTGAACATGCAAGCCATGGATAACCTGTCCCGCTCCATCAATCCTCTCGACAACCTGATCTCGGGCTTCGACCGCGCGCTGCGCGTGGTCGGCGGCGTGGCCAAGGCCTCGCGTCCGAATCCCGGCACCCTGGCCCAGGACTGCGAACTGAATGCCCAGGAGGCGCGCCACAGCGCCGGCCTGATGCGCGTGAACCACGTCGGCGAAGTCTGCGCCCAGGCCCTGTACGACTCGCAGTCGCGCCATGCCGGCAGCCCGGCGATGCGCACCCAGTTCCAGCAGGCCGGCCGCGAGGAAGAAGACCACCTGGCCTGGACGGCCGAACGCCTGGCCGAACTGGGTTCCCAGCCGAGCCTCCTGAATCCCTTGTGGTATGCCGGCGCCTATGCGCTGGGGACGGTGGCGGCGCGCATGGGCGACGCCCACAGCCTGGGCTTCGTCGTCGAGACCGAACGCCAGGTCGAGGCCCACCTGAACAGCCACCTGGACAAACTGCCGCCGCAGGACGGCAAGTCGCGCGCCATCGTCGACCAGATGCGCGTCGACGAGATCGAGCACGGCGCCAAGGCCCAGGCGATGGGCGCGGCCGAGATGCCGCTGCCGGTGCGCATGGCGATGCGGGCGATGGCCAAGGTCATGACCACCACCGCGTATTACATTTGATTGGATGTCCGCGTGGGCACCCCGTGCCCACGTGCTTACGCCTCGACGATCTCGAACGAGTGCGTGATCTCGGCCGTCTTGGCAAGCATGATCGAAGCCGAGCAGTACTTGTCGTGCGACAGGCTGACGGCCCGCTCCACCGCCGCCGGCTTCAGGTTGCGGCCGCTGACGATGAAATGGAAGTGGATCTTCGTGAACACCTTCGGATCGGCGTCCGCGCGTTCGGCCTTCAGCGTGACGTCGCAGCCGCGCACGTCCTCGCGGCCGCGCTTCAGGATCAGCACCACGTCATAGGCGGTGCAGCCGCCGGTACCGAGCAGCACCATCTCCATCGGGCGCGGCGCCAGGTTGTGGCCGCCGCCTTCCGGCGCGCCGTCCATGCTGACCATGTGGCCCGAGCCGGTTTCGGCCCGGAAGCTCATCCCCGACGGGCCGTTCCAGCTGACTTTGACTTCCATTGCATTCTCCCTTGCGTGATTCAGGGCGTCTATTCTAAGGCTTACACGGAGAGCACGTAGCGTTCGCTCTTCATGCGCCAGCTGGCGAAGCCGACGGCCACAAGCGCCGCCAGCGCCGAACAGGCAAAGGTCATCAGGACGGGCAGGGCGCCGATGTCGCCGCCCTTGCTCATTTCGCGCAGCAGGGTCTGGTTCGACAGCACCGGCACCATATACATCCAGTCAGCGGTCTTCAGCTCCATCATCGGCACGATGAAGGCCGGCAGCATCGGCACGATCATCACGAAACTCAGCACGCTCTGCGCTTCCTTGAAGGATTTGGCGTTCATGGCCAGCGCCACCTGCAGCCCGGCGGCGAACAGGCACAGCGGCACGCTGACGATGCAGATCAGTATCAGCTCGCCCCAGCCCATGCTCCACGACATGCCGATCTCTTCCAGCGGCAGCCAGGACAGGATGGCGTGCGCCAGCACCAGTTCGAGCGTGACGCCGATGATGGCCAGGCTGCCGGAAGTCAGCCATTTGCCGACCACCAGCTCCCAGGCCTTGGCCGGCTGCGCCATCAGCACTTCCATCGAGCGGCGCTCGCGCTCGCCGGCGGTGCTGTCGACGGCGGTCGACATGCCGCAGATGAAAGCCGGCACGAACAGGATGCCGAGGATGCCGCCGATCAGGCCCGCCGAACGCGAGGCATTGGTGGCGGTATCGAAGCGCTGGACCTGGACCGGCGCCAGCGTCGCCGGCGACACCCCGTGGGCGAGCAGGCGCGCGCCGGCGACGTTGGCGTTGTAGGCTTCCAGCACGCTCTCGACTTCGCGGCGGCGCGGTCCGTTTTCGTCGGCCGAGTCGTACCACAGCTCGACGCGCGCCGGGCGCATCGCCGCATAGTTCTCGGTGAACTTGTCGGACAGGCGCAGCACCACGGCGTATTTGCGCGCCTGCAGCGCTTCGGTGATCGCCGGCTCGTCGAGCGGGCCGAGTTCCCTGGCGGTGATGTTGCGCTGCTTGAGCTGAGCCATCAGCGTGGGCGCCTGGGCGCCGCCGATGACCGCGATCTCGACGCCGTCGCGCTCCGGCTTGGTGGCGCGCTTGATGGTCTGGTTGACCACGTAGCCGATCATGATCGGATACATCAGGGTGAACAGCGCCAGCAGGGCGAGCGTGCGGCGGTCGCGCAGGGCTTCGCGCAGCTCTTTCAGGAAGACGATCAGGAATTTCGGTTTCATGCGGCGATCCCTTCTTCGGTGCCGACCAGGCTGACGAAGGCGTCTTCCAGGTTGGCGATGCCGGTACGCCGGCACAGGTCCTCGGGCGAGCCCTGGGCCACCGTATGGCCCTTGGCGATGACGATCACGTCGTCGCACAGGTGGGTCACTTCCTGCATCACGTGGGTGGCCATGATCACGCAGCAGCCCTCGGCGCGCAGGCTTGACAAGGCGGTGCGCAGGGCGCGCGTGCTCATCACGTCCAGGCCGCGGCTCGGTTCGTCCAGCAGCAGGTGGCGCGGGCGGTGCAGCAGCGTGCGCGCCAGCGCCACCTTGATGCGCTGGCCCTGCGAGAAGCCCTTGGCGCGGCGCTCCAGGATGTCGTCCATCTGCAGCAGCCCGGACACTTCGTCGATGCGCTCCTGCAGCGAGGGGCCGGCCATGCCGTTCAGTTCACCGAAGTACCGCAGGTATTCGCGCGTGCTGAGGCGCTCGTAGAGTCCGAACTGGTCGGTCAGGAAACCGATGTTGCGGCGTACCGCCAGCGGATCCTTTTCCGGGTCGACGCCGTCGATCGCGATGCTGCCGTGGTCGCGCCTGAGCAGCCCGACTAGGGTGCGCAGGAGGGTGGTCTTGCCGGCGCCGTTGGGGCCGAGCAGGGCGGTGATCTGGCCGTCGCGTGCGGTGAAGCTGACGCCGCCGAGGGCGTGCACGGAGCCGAACTGTTTGCGTACTTCCTGGACTTCTATCATGGCGGACTGGGGATCAGGGTTGCGGCCCGGCGCTGCCGAGCTGGAAGGTCGGGGCCGGGATCTCGGACAGGCACTTGGCGTCGAGCGGGCTGGCCGGGCGGTCGAGGAATTCGCGCAGCAGGCGCGGCGCGCAGCCGAGCTGCGAGACGCCGTGGCCGGCATTCGCCACCACCAGTTGCTGGGCATTGCGCATGTGGCGCGCGGCGCTTTCGGCGCGGCGCGGCGGCGTCACCGGATCGAGGGCGCCGGACAGCAGCAGCGCCGGCGCCTGGATCGTCGACGGCTCGGCATACGGCACCGCCGGCACCGACATCAGCCGGCACAGGCCGGGAATGCGGTCGGCCAGCGGGCGCGTGAGCAGCGCCGCGTCGTCCTTCAGCAGCGCCGGCGTCATGCGCGGAACGTCCTCGGCGCAGACCACCGACAGGTAGAGCAGGGTCGCGGTCGAGGCATCGCTGGCGAAGTCGCCGGCGATGTTGTGGCGCGCGATGAAGGGCTCCCAGCGGCCCTGCCAGGCGCTGTGCAGCAGGAAGGGCAGGCGGCGCGCGTCGGCCGGCGAGTACAGGATGTTGTGCACGGTGCCGAGGAAGCGCGGACCGGTCATCGTGAACGTCACCTGCTGGGCCGTGCGCGGATCGGCGACCGACAGCTTGAGGCCGGCCTCGGCGCGCGCGGCCAGGGTGTCGAACTCGGCGCGCAGCTTGGGGTAGGCCTTGTTGCAGGCGGCGTCGGCCCGGCATTGCGCGAACAGCTTGTCGAGCGCGGCCTGGCCGTCGCGGCCGCCGGCCGGGATCACCTGGTCCGGCGCGGCAACGCCGTCCAGCACCAGCGAACGCACGCTGTCCGGGAAGGCGCGCGCATAGGCCTGGCCGAGGCGCGTGCCGTAGGAGCCGCCCCAGACGTTGATCTTGCCGTAGCCGAGGGCGCGGCGGACCTGCTCGATGTCGCGCGCGGCGGCGGCCGTGGTGTAGGCGGCGAAGGGCGCCGGCTTGGTGCCGATGCAGCGGCGCAGCCCGGCTTCGATCTCGGCGTCGCTCAGCATCTCTTCGTTGGGCGGGGTCTCGCAATCGAGCTTGCCGGACAGGCCGGTGCCGCGCTGGTCGATGAAGACAATGTCGCGGGTGGCGCGCACGCGTTTGAATGCGGCCGACAGCAGCGGCAGCACGTCGCTGCCGGCCTGGCCGGGACCGCCGGCCAGCACGAACAGCGGATCGGGGCGCGCCGGCGCGCGGAAGGCCGGGGCCACGGTCACGTGCAGCTTCAGGCCGGCGGCCACGGGCGCGGCATAGTCGAGCGGGACGGGAATGGACAGGCAGCGCAGCGTTTCCTCGGCGCCGGGCAGGTGGCAGCTGCGGGCAGCCGGCTTGGCGGCGGCGACGGCGGATGCGCTGGCGGATGCGGCAGGTGGCGCGGCGAGCGCCGACGCCGAGTACAGCAGGGCGAACAGGGCAGGCAGGATCGGACGGGTGTTCACGGAGTCTCCTCTACGATGTCACCCATAGTAAATTGCTATTCTTTTGTGGGTCAACAAATAGTTGCATATACGCATTAACCTTCTTTGTGCTGGATCACCATGCGGAGTGTGGGGTATGCGTCAAGGCTGGCTTGACTGGGGAGCCCCCGATCAGCTATGATCGTGGGCTTTCCATTTGCTCAGGAAAAGACAATAAGGCAGAGTCCGCAGTTGGCAGCATCGACGAGCGGAACCACCATTTGAGCATTTACACCTAGATATAGGAAGTCAACATGAAAACTTTTTCCGCTAAGGGCCATGAAGTCCAGCGCGATTGGTACGTGATTGACGCGACGGACAAAGTCCTCGGACGTGTTGCCAGCGAAGTGGCACGCCGACTGCGCGGCAAACACAAGCCGGAATTTACTCCGCACGTCGACACCGGTGACTTTATCGTCGTCGTCAATGCAGGCAAACTGCGCGTGACCGGCACCAAGGCCACCCAGAAGACCTACTACCGTCACTCGGGCTACCCGGGCGGTATCTACGAAACCAACTTCCTGAAAATGCAACAGCGCTTCCCGGGCCGCGCCCTGGAAAAGGCTGTCAAAGGCATGCTGCCGAAGGGCCCGCTGGGCTACGCCATGATCAAGAAGCTGAAGGTCTATGCGGAAGCTACCCACCCGCACGCAGCCCAGCAACCGCAAGCACTCGATTTCTAAGGAACTGACATGATCGGTAACTACAATTACGGCACCGGCCGTCGCAAGAGTGCAGTCGCCCGCGTGTTCATCAAGGCTGGCACCGGCCAGATCATCGTGAACGGCAAACCGGCTGCCGAGTACTTCTCGCGCGAAACCGGCCTGATGGTCATCCGTCAGCCGCTGGAACTGACCGGCAACGTCGAGCGTTTCGACATCAAGGTCAACGTGCATGGCGGCGGCGAGTCCGGCCAGGCAGGTGCAGTGCGCCACGGCATCACCCGTGCACTGATCGACTACGATGCAGGCCTGAAGCCTGACCTGGCACGTGCCGGTTTCGTCACCCGTGACGCCCGTGAAGTCGAGCGTAAGAAAGTTGGTCTGCGCAAAGCACGTCGCGCAAAGCAATTCTCGAAGCGTTAATTGGATCTGCAGCGCTCTGCGCTGCTGCCAGACAGAAAGCCGCCCGCTGCAAAGCCGGCGGCTTTTTTGTTTTCCAATAACTCGGGTCAGTAATTCGGGGTCAGAGCACTTTTTCAGCATGCGAAAAAGTGCTCTGACCCCGAATTTTCGGTGACGCTGCTAAAATTGCAGCCTCGTCCTCGCTGGGCCTTATTTATCTTTACGAAGGAAAGAACATGATCAAAGTTGGCATCGTTGGCGGTACCGGTTACACGGGCGTGGAGTTGCTGCGCCTGTTGTCGGCCCATCCCGAGGTGCAGCTGACCGCCATCACCTCGCGCAAGGAAGACGGCCTGCCGGTGGCAGACATGTTCCCGTCGCTGCGCGGCCACGTCGACCTGGCCTTCTCGAGCCCGGACAAGGCCGACCTGACCCAGTGCGACGTGGTGTTCTTCGCCACCCCGCACGGCGTCGCCATGGCCCAGGCCCCGGCGCTGCTGGCCGCCGGCGTGAAAGTCATCGACCTGGCCGCCGACTTCCGCCTGAAGGACCGCGCCGCCTTCGAGAAGTGGTACAAGATGGAGCACACCGCGCCCGAGCTGATCGAGGAAGCGGTGTATGGCCTGCCGGAGCTGAACCGCGAAGACATCAAGAAGGCCCGCCTGATCGCCAACCCGGGCTGCTACCCGACCACCATGCAGCTGGGCTTCTACCCGCTGCTGAAGGCCGGCCTGATCGACGCCGGCAACCTGATCGCCGACAGCAAGTCGGGCGTGTCCGGCGCCGGCCGCAAGGCCGAGATCGGCACCCTGTTCTCGGAAGCCAGCGACAACTTCAAGGCCTACGGCGTGGCCGGCCACCGCCACACCCCGGAAACCTCGGCCCAGCTGCAGCGCTATACCGACCAGAAAGTCGGCCTGATCTTCACGCCCCACCTGGTGCCGATGATCCGCGGCATGCACTCGACCCTGTACGCGCGCCTGACGAAGGAGATCGACAACGCCGCCCTGCAGGCCCTGTTCGAGGACGCCTACCGCGACGCCGAATTCGTCGACGTGATGCCCTTCGGCTCGCACCCGGAAACCCGCTCGACCCGCGGTTCGAACATGCTGCGCATCGCGCTGCACCGTCCGGACGGCGGCGACACCGTGGTGATCCTGGTGGTGCAGGACAACCTGGTCAAGGGCGCCGCCGGCCAGGCCGTGCAGTGCATGAACCTGATGTTCGGCGTGCCGGAAAACATGGGTCTGCAGCAGATCGCGCTGCTGCCGTAAGGAAAGCGCGTCTCCCCTCGCAAGGGTTGCCGACAAGATGCAGATCAAGGCAGGTGATGTTGAGCACGGTAAATTGATCTTTGCACTAGCTTGCTTGGCAACCCATCACAACGCGAGGGGAGTCCCATGTTCGGTCGTAATGCAAAAAGCGAAATCGATAGCCTGATCGGCATTTCCGCACGCATCGAAGGTGACCTGGTATTCACCGGCGGCCTGCGCATCGACGGCGAGGTGCACGGCAACGTGATTGCCGGCGATGCCGCCGCCGACAGCGTCCTGATCGTTTCCGAGCACGCGCGCATCGAGGGCGAGGTGCGCTGCGCCAACCTGGTTGTCAACGGCCATATCGCCGGGACGGTGCGGTCGACGGAACTGCTTGAATTACAGCCGAAAGGCCGCATACATGGGGATGTCCATTACCGCCTGCTGGAAATGCACGGCGGCGCCCTGGTGACGGGCAAGCTGACCCACGAAGCCGCGCCGATCCCGGCCGCCGAGCCGGTGTTTCATTTGGGCGTCGCCGCGGAAGGGGCATCAGCATGACTGGCGCCAACCGTCTATAATGGACGAAATCCGAATTCAATCAGGAGTTTATCCATGACCGCAATCGCCGAATTGCATCGCTCGCAAGAGCAGGACACCATGCCGTCGCCCATCAACTTCACCGATAGCGCCGCGCAGAAGGTCGCCCAGCTGATCGAGGAAGAGGGCAATCCCGACCTGAAACTGCGCGTGTTCGTGCAGGGCGGCGGTTGCTCGGGCTTCCAGTACGGCTTCACCTTCGACGAGATCATGAACGACGACGATACCGCCATGGAAAAGAACGGCGTCACCTTGCTGATCGACTCGATGAGCTACCAGTACCTGGTCGGCGCCGAGATCGATTACAAGGACGACCTCGAAGGCGCCCAGTTCGTCATCAAGAACCCGAACGCCACCTCGACCTGCGGCTGCGGTTCGTCGTTCTCGGCGTAATCGTTCTTCGCATTCATCAAATGGCCGCCCCGGCATTGCCGCGGCGGCCATTTCATTGTCAGGCCGGCGCGCGCCGGTAAGCCATGCCGATCGATGCCGGCGCCGTCGGCACGAAACCGAACTGCGCGTACAGGGCATGCGCCTTGCCGTCCGCGATCAGGCTGACGTAGCCGCTGTCCGGCACCTCGCGCTCGATATAGGCCATGATCTCGCGCATGATGGTCTTGCCGAGTCCCTGGCCCTGGTGTGCCGGCAGGACGGCAATGTCGACAACCTGGAAGAAGCAGCCGCCGTCGCCGATCACGCGTCCCATGCCGACCGGCGCGCCTTCATGCAGGATCTGCACGGCGAACAGCGTGTTCGGCAAGCCTTTCGCGGCCGCCTCCACCAGCTTCGGGCTCAGGCCGGCGCCGACGCGCAGCATGCGGTAGGTATCGATCGAAGGCGTGGACAGCCGGGTAATATAGGGCGTCATCGAACGCTCCTCAGGTTGGATACAAGGCGCCGAGTACGCGCAGGCCCGCCGCGCCGGTCACTGCCGGCAGGTTGCCCGGCTGGCGCCTCGTGAAGCGGTAACCCAGCCAGGCAAAGGCCAGCGCCTCGACCCGGTTCGGCGCCACGCCGAGTTCTTCGGTGGACGCCACCGGAATCCCGCCGCCGAGCGCCTCTGCGATGTCTTTCAGCAGCATGCCGTTATAGGCGCCGCCGCCGCACACGTAGACGGCCTGGGCCGGCCGGCCGGCGGTCGCATCCTGGATCGCCTGCGCGATCGTCACCGCCGTCAGGCGCGTCAGGGTTGCCTGGACGTCGGCCGGGGCCAGGCCGGGGCGCTGGAGCAGCTTCGCATCCAGCCATTCCGCATGGAAGAGGTCGCGCCCCGTGCTCTTGGGCGGCGGCTGGCGGAAATATGGCTCGTCCAGCAGGATCTCCAGCAGTTTTCCGTCCACCTTGCCGGCCGCCGCGAAGGCGCCATCCTCGTCATAGGGCTTGCCGGTGTGGCGCGCAACCCACAGATCCATCAGCACGTTGCCTGGGCCGGTGTCGAAGCCGCTCACGCGGCCGTCGCCGTGCAGCACGCTGATATTGCCGATGCCGCCGATATTCACCACCACCCTCAGCATCTTCGGCTTGCCGAAACGGGCTTCATGAAAAGCTGGCACCAGCGGCGCGCCCTGGCCGCCGGCGGCGATGTCGCGCGTGCGGAAATCGGCGATCACGTCGACGCCGGTCAACTCCGCCAGCAGGGCCGGATTATTGGTCTGGCGCGTAAAACCCAGTTCCGGGCGGTGGCGGATGGTCTGGCCATGCACGGCGACGGCGCGTACCGGACCCGGCGCCCGGGCCAGCAGTTGCTGCACGCAATCGGCGTAGCAGCGCGCCAGCGCGTTCGCGGCCAGGGCTTCGCGCTCCAGTTCGTTCTCGCTGGCCGCCTGCAGGGCCATCAGCTCGGTGCGCAGTTCGGCAGGGAAGGGCGTGAAGGCGGCGTCCAGGGTGCGGATGCCGCGGCCGGAAAAATCGGCCAGGACGCCGTCGACGCCGTCCAGGCTGGTGCCGGACATCAGGCCGATGTAGAGGGAGGAAGCGCTCATATTCTATTTGCTTGAATGGGCTCTTGAGTAAAAAAAAGCGCCTTGCACTGTGCAGTGCAAGGCGCCTCATTCTATCTACGATTCAGTTGCAGCTCAGCGCGCAGCCATCGCGTTGCCGGCCGGATTCAGCAACGAGAAGCGGTGCGACATATCGGTGGCGGCCATGCGGAAGCGCGACAGTTCGCCGGCGTTCAACGGCTGGGCCTGCAGGTTCTTCAGCTTCATCGGGTCGGTAGCCTGGCCGCCGATGCGGAATTCGTAGTGCAGGTGCGGGCCGGTTGCCCAGCCGGTCGAACCGACGTAGCCGATCACATCGCCCTGGTGGACCTTCTCGCCGCGGCGCAGGCCGCTGGCGAAGCGGCTCATGTGGCCGTAGGCGGTGCTGTAGTTCGACCAGTGCTTGAGCACGACCATGTTGCCGTAGCCGTTCGACACGCCGACGAAGTCGACGGTGCCGTCGCCGGCGGCGCGGATCGGGGTGCCCGTCGGGGCGGCCATGTCGACGCCCTTGTGCGCTTTCCACACATTGAACACCGGGTGCATGCGCATCGAGAAGCCGGAGGAGATGCGGCTGAAGGCGACCGGCGACTTCAGGAAGGCTTTCTTCAGCGACTGGCCGTCCAGGCTGTAGTAGCCGCCCTGGTGGCTGACCGGGTCTTCGTACCAGACCGACTGGTAGGCGACGCCGCGGTTGATGAACTCGCCGGCCAGCACGCGGCCGGTACGGACCAGTTCGCCATCCTGGTAGAAGTTTTCGTAGACGACGTTGAAACGGTCGCCGCGCTTCAGGTCCGAGCGGAAGTCGATGTTGGTCGAGAACATCTCGATGATCTGGTTGACCACCGAATCCGGGATCTGGCCGCCGTCGACGTTGGCGTCGGTAGCGGCATACAGCGAGGTGCTGATTTCGCGCGAACGCATTTCGACGCGGCGCTCGAGTTCGGCCGGCGCCTTGGTGACGACGAACTTGTCGCCCTTGCGCGTCACGGTAACGGTATTAAATTGATCCTTGTCGACGGCGATGGTGGCGCGCAGCGACAGCATCAGGCCGTTCTCGTCGGTCTCGGCCTGGATGCGCTTGCCGGTCTTGAGGGAGAGGATGCTGCGGGCCAGCTTGTCGTTGCGGACGAAAGCCGCTGCCTGCTGGTCGTCGATGCCGAGGCGGGTGAAGACGGAGCCGAGCGAGTCGCCCGGGCGGATGCGTTCTTCGTGGATGAATTCCTGCTGGTCCTGCTGCAGCGCGGCGATCTGGTCAGCCAGGTTCGGCAGTTGCAGGTCTTGTGCGATGGACTTGACAGGAATGTCGGAGGCGTCCGGCGCGATCGGGGCGACTGCGGTCGCGCCGAAGGCACACAGGGCCAGGGCAGCGGCGCCACCCGCGATGATGCGGGTTTTGCGGCTGGTCTCTGCGAGACCGAACCAGCGCTTGCCGGTGATTTTCTGTATTGGGTTCATGCAATCAGTTAAAATTTACCGCTTCATCGTCCCAAGACCAACGCTTTTTCTTTTTGTTTTCTTACTTGTTGTCTGTGGAACTTTTCATGCGGCAAGATTGACGGGATCGCGAATTATATCAAAATACTGGGTCCTACAACCGTTTTAGCCTTATTCCTACAAGATTTTTATGACTTCTGCTGAGCTTTCTGCTAATGCAAAAAATGCAACTTCGGCCGGCGCGACGGCTCTTCCCTTGAGCGATGCCGTCCAGGAAGCCCTTGCGATCACCAAACGCGGTGTCGACGAACTGCTGATCGAGAGCGAATTCGCCCAGAAGCTGGCGCGCTCCGAGCAGAGCGGCCAGCCGCTGCGCATCAAGCTGGGCCTGGACCCGACCGCGCCCGACCTGCACCTGGGCCACACCGTGGTGCTGAACAAGCTGCGCCAGCTGCAGGACCTGGGCCACCAGGTCATCTTCCTGATCGGCGACTTCACGTCGATGATCGGCGATCCCTCGGGCCGCAACGTGACCCGTCCGCCGCTGACCCGCGAACAGATCGAAACCAATGCGCAGACCTATTTCAAGCAGGCCTCGCTGGTGCTCGATGCCGCACGCACGGAAATCCGCTACAACTCCGAGTGGTGCGATCCGCTGGGCGCGCGAGGCATGATCCAGCTGGCCTCGCGTTACACGGTGGCACGAATGATGGAGCGCGATGACTTCACCAAGCGCTTCAAGAATGGGACTCCGATTTCGGTCCACGAGTTCCTGTATCCGCTCATGCAGGGATATGATTCGGTCGCTTTGAAAGCAGACCTTGAGCTGGGTGGAACGGATCAGAAATTCAACCTGCTCGTGGGCCGCGAGTTACAGAAGGACTACGGCCAGGAACCGCAGTGCATCCTGACCATGCCGCTGCTCGAAGGCCTGGACGGCGTCGAGAAGATGTCCAAGTCCAAGAACAACTACATCGGCATCACCGAGCCGGCCAACACCATGTTCGGCAAGCTGATGAGCATCTCGGACGTGATGATGTGGAAGTACTACGAGCTGCTGTCCTTCCGCTCGCTGGACGAGCTGGCGGCGCTGAAGAAGGCCGTCGAGGGCGGCGCCAACCCGCGCGACGCCAAGGTTGCGCTGGCCCAGGAAATCGTCGCGCGCTTCCACTCGCAAAAAGCGGCCGAGGATGCGCTGGCCGACTTCGTCAACCGCTCGAAGGGCGGCATTCCGGACGACGTGCCGGAAGTGAGCCTCGGCGGCGCCCCGCTGGGCCTGCCCCAGCTGCTGCGCCAGACCGGCCTGTGCGCTTCCAGCTCGGAAGCCATGCGCATGATCGACCAGGGCGGCGTGCGCATCGACGGCACGGTCGTGTCCGACAAGTCGCTGCAGGTCGAGGCCGGCACCTTCGTGTTGCAGGTCGGCAAGCGCAAGTTCGCGCGCGTGACCCTGGCCGCCGCATGATCGGATTGGTGCAGCGCGTGACCCAGGCCAGCGTCGTGGTCGACGGCGAGACCGTCGGCGCCATCGGCCGCGGGCTGATGGTGCTGGTCTGCGCCGAGAAGGGCGATACCGAGCGCGAGGCCGACGCCTTGCTCGCGAAGCTGCTCGGCTACCGCGTCTTTTCCGACGAGGCCGGTAAGATGAACCGCAGCGTCGCCGACGTCGAGGGCGGCCTGCTGCTGGTGCCGCAGTTCACGCTGGCGGCCGACACGCGCTCCGGCACCCGGCCCTCGTTCTCGCCGGCGGCCGCGCCGGACGACGGGCGCCGCCTGTTCGAGCGTTTCGTGCGCCAGGCGCGCGAGCGTCACGGTAAGGTCGAGACCGGCCGCTTCGGCGCCGACATGCAGGTCTCGCTGACCAATGACGGTCCAGTGACTTTCTGGCTTCGTATTGATCCACCCAAGGTCTTGAGCTGAAACTGCGGCGGGTGGCGCAGGTCAATGTAAAAGAGCGTCTGGCAAAGCCGGCAGGGCAAGGGGCATCGCCGCAGCGGCGGACCGCGAAGACAGTACGCCAGTACGGCGAGACGAATGCAACGCCGCCATGCCGGGTTTGGCAGAGGCTCAGAGGGAAATGGAGGGCTGAGAGATGAAAATCTGGAGCGATTCCTTTATCGAGGGCGGCCTCATTCCGCCCCGCTGCGCGTTCGCCGAGATCGATCCCGGCGACCACATCAAGCTGTCGAGCAACCGCAGTCCCCACCTCGCCTGGGACGACGTCCCGGCCGGCGCCGAGTCCCTGGTGCTGCTGTGTCACGACCTCGACGTGCCGGCCAGCGGCGCCGACGTCAACCAGGAGGGGAGGGCGGTGCCGGACGCCTTGCCGCGTACCGACTTCTACCACTGGTCGCTGGTCGACATCCCGGTCAGCCTGACTTCCTTTGCCGAAGGCTTGTTCTCGGACATGGTCACGCCGGGCGGCAAGAGCGGTCCGCTGGTCCCGTTCACGATCAAGAACGGCACCGAGCACCAGTTGCGCCACGGCATCAACGACTATACGAGCTGGTTCGCCAACGATCCCGACATGGCTGGCGAATACTACGGCTACGACGGCCCCTGTCCACCCTGGAACGACGAGCGCATCCACACCTATGTGTTCACGCTGTATGCCCTCGACATCCCGCGCCTGCCGCTGACCGGGCGCTTCACCGGCAGGGAAGCGCGCCTGGCGATCACGGGCCACATTCTGGACGAAGCGCGGATCTTCGGCGTGTATTCGCTGAACCCGCAAATCGCCGCCACTATCATCGATAAATAATTGAACAAGATTCTCCTGATCCGCCATGGCGAAACCGCCTGGAACGCCGAACGCCGCCTGCAGGGCTATCTCGATATCCCGCTGAACGAGGAAGGCGAACGCCAGGCCCGGCTGCTGGCCGAAGCGCTGGAGTCCGAGTCCATCGACGTGGTCGTCTCCAGCGACCTGCACCGCGCCCGCCAGACGGCCCAGGCCGTGGCCACCCTGCGCGGCATGCCCCTGCACGTCGACCCGGCCCTGCGCGAGCGCTGCTACGGCGGCTTCGAAGGCTTGCTGTACAGCGAGATCGAACAGCGCTTCCCGGCCGAATTTGCCGCCTGGCAGGCGCGCGATGTCGACGCAATTTTGCCAACTGGCAAAAATCGTGGTGAAACCTTCCGCCAGTTCTACACCCGCGCGACCAGCGCCATCCTGGCCACCGCCGCCGCGCATCCGGACCGGACCATCGCCATGGTGGCCCATGGCGGGGTGCTCGAATGCGCCTACCGGATGGCCAGGGCGCTGCCGCTGGAGACGCCGCGCGACTTCAAGGTCTACAACGCCAGCATCAACCGCTTCCGCATCGACGACGGAAAACTCCTGCTCGAGAGCTGGGGCGAGGTGGCGCACCTGCGTCCGGCCCTGCTCGACGAACTAAGCTGACAGAGGTTTATGTCAGATTTGCAACACACGATAAAAGTGTGCTGATAAATTGAGCAGCGCTTCGGGTAAAATAGCGAGTTCCCGATTATTTTCTGGTTTTTCTCCCGTGCAAATTGGTCCCTACGCGCTGCGTAACAATGTCTTCGTCGCTCCGATGGCCGGGGTGACCGACCGCCCGTTCCGTCAGCTGTGCAAGAAGCTCGGCGCCGGCTATGCGGTGTCGGAGATGGCAGCCTYGAATCCGCGCCTGTGGGCCAGCGAAAAGTCTTCGCGGCGCACCGACCATGCGGGCGAGATGGAGCCGAAGGCGGTGCAGATCGCCGGCGCGGTGCCGGAAGAACTGGCGGAATGCGCGAAGTTCAACGTCGACCGCGGCGCCCAGATCATCGACATCAATATGGGCTGCCCGGTCAAGAAGGTCTGCAACAACTGGTGCGGCTCGGCCCTGCTGCAGCACGAAGACCTGGTCCAGCGGATCCTCGAAGCCGTGGTTGGTGCCGTCGACGTGCCCGTCACGCTGAAATTCCGCACCGGCTGGGACCGCCAGAACAAGAATGCCCTGACGATCGCGCGCATGGCCGAGCAGGCCGGCATCGCCATGCTGACCCTGCACGGCCGCACCCGCGCCGACGGCTACAAGGGCGATGCCGAATACGACACCATCGCCGCGGTAAAGGCGGCGGTCTCGATTCCGGTGGTGGCGAATGGCGACATCACGACCCCGGAAAAGGCGAAATTCGTGCTCGACCACACGGGCGCCGACGCCGTCATGATCGGGCGCGCGGCCCAGGGCCGTCCATGGATCTGCCGCGAGATCGATCACTACCTGCGCACCGGCGAATACCTGCCGGCGCCGCTGGTCGAGGAAGTGCGCGAGCTGATGAACGAACACCTGCCGGCCCATTACGCCTTCTACGGCGAATACCTGGGCGTGCGCACCGCGCGCAAGCACATCGGCTGGTATGTGCAGGACCTGCCCGGCGGCGAGGAATTCCGCCAGCGCATGAACCTGCTGGAATCGACCGCCGAGCAGCTGGCGGCCGTGGATGAATTTTTCAAATCGCAACAGCGGTATGGCGAGCGGTTACAATACCGGCCCGCGCATTCCGATGATGTCGCGATTGCGGCATGAACGAATAATCAAGTAATAGCAAAAAAATAAGAAACAATCGGAGACAGGGCTGCCAAAAGCGGCACATCAACCAAGGTGAAGTAGCACATGAGCAAAGAAAGTATCCAGGAAGTCGTTCAGAAAAGCCTCGAAGATTATTTCAACGACCTGGGCGAGCAGAAACCGACGAATATCTACGACATGATGCTGCTGACCGTCGAAAAGCCGATCCTGCAAGTGGTGATGACCCGTGCCGAGGGCAACCAGTCGCATGCCGCGCAGATGCTGGGCATTAATCGCAATACCCTGCGCAAGAAATTGCAGGAGCACGGGCTGCTGTAAACGCCGGCGGGAGGGCCGGCGTGCGAGCGTGCGCCGACCCTGTCCGGCGTAGTAGACACTCCATGCTCGCACCGATTTTTATCAACAGGCCTCTCCCATGATCAAACAAGCCCTCATTTCCGTTTCCGATAAAACCGGCGTGCTCGATTTCGCGCGCGCGCTGTCCGCACTCGGCGTGAACATCCTGTCGACCGGCGGTACCGCCAAGCTGCTGCAGGACAATGGCGTCCCCGTCACCGAAGTCGCCGACTACACGGGTTTCCCGGAAATGCTCGATGGCCGCGTCAAGACCCTGCACCCGAAAGTGCATGGCGGCATCCTGGCGCGGCGCGACTTTCCCGAGCATATCGCCAAACTGGAAGAGCATGGCATCCCGCAGATCGACATGGTGGTGGTCAACCTCTACCCCTTCCAGGCCACGGTCGCCAAGGAGCAGTGCTCGCTGGAAGATGCGATCGAGAACATCGACATCGGCGGCCCGACCATGCTGCGCTCGGCGGCCAAGAACCACCGCGACGTCGTCGTGCTCGTCGATCCGGCCGACTACGGTCCGGTGCTGGCGGAAATGAAAGGTACCGGCGAGACCGCCGGCAGCGTGTCCTACGACACCAAGTTCCGTCTGGCAAAGAAAGTCTTCGCCCACACCGCGCAGTACGACAGCGCGATCACCAACTACCTGACCAGCCTGGGCGATGACAAGCAGCACGCCACCCGCGCCGCCTACCCGCAGACCCTGAACCTGCACTTCGAGAAGGTGCAGGACATGCGCTACGGCGAGAACCCGCACCAGAGCGCCGCTTTCTACCGCGACCTGGTCCCGGCCGCCGGCAGCCTGGCCAACTACCGCYAGCTGCAGGGCAAGGAACTGTCGTACAACAATATCGCCGATGCCGATGCCGCCTGGGAATGCGTCAAGACGATGAAAGGCCTCGAGCAGCCGGCCGGCTGCGTGATCATCAAGCACGCGAATCCCTGCGGCGTGGCGATCGGCGCCGACGCCCTGGACGCCTACCAGCGCGCACTGAAGACCGATCCGACCTCGGCCTTCGGCGGCATCATCGCCTTCAACGTGCCGGTCGACGGCCAGGCGGCCGAAGCGATCGCGAAGCTGTTCGTCGAAGTGGTGATCGCCCCGGCCTTCACGGCGGAAGCGCGCCAGATCATGGCGGCCAAGCAGAACGTGCGCCTGCTCGAGATTGCGCTGGGTGAGGGCCAGAACCTGTTCGACGTCAAGCGCGTCGGCGGCGGCCTGCTGGTGCAATCGCCGGATGCGAAGAACGTACTGCCGGCCGACCTGCGCGTGGTCACCAAGAAACAGCCGACCCCGCAGCAGCTGGCGGACCTGATGTTCGCCTGGCGCGTGGCCAAGTTCGTCAAGTCGAACGCGATCGTGTTCTGTGCCAACGGCATGACCCTGGGCGTCGGCGCCGGCCAGATGAGCCGCATCGATTCCRCCCGCATCGCCTCGATCAAGGCCCAGAACGCCGGCCTCTCGCTGGTCGGTTCGGCGGTGGCGTCGGATGCCTTCTTCCCGTTCCGCGACGGCCTGGACGTGGTGGTCGATGCCGGCGCGACCTGCGTCATTCACCCGGGCGGCTCGATGCGCGACCAGGAAGTGATCGATGCGGCTGACGAGCGTGGCGTGGTCATGCTCTATACTGGCACCCGCCACTTCCGTCACTGATCTGGCGATATGCGTGGGGTGATTGATGCCGGGGGCCTCAATCACGAGCCCACGCACCTTGCGTGGCATGTTTGCCATGCACCTGTGTTTTTGCACAGTATTTTTCCCACGAAACAAGCCAGCCGGTATAACATTCGATAATGATTATTCTCGGCATCGACCCGGGCCTGCGCACGACGGGGTTCGGGGTCATTGAAAAACACGGGCAGCGGCTGCGCTACATCGCATCCGGCACCATCAAGACCGGCACGGAGGGCGCCTTGCCGCCGCGCCTCAAGATCATCCTGGGCGGCATCAGCGAAGTCGTCGCTACTTACAAGCCGGCCTGCGCGGCCATCGAAAAAGTCTTCGTCAACGTCAATCCGCAGTCGACCCTGCTGCTCGGCGCCGCGCGCGGCGCCGCCATCACGGCGCTGGTCGGGGCCGATCTCGAGGTGGCGGAATACACGCCGGCCGAGGTCAAGCAGGCCGTGGTCGGTAGTGGCAAGGCCGTCAAGGCCCAGGTCCAGGAAATGGTGGCGCGCCTGCTGAAACTTCCCGGCCTGCCCGGCACCGACGCCGCCGACGCCCTCGGCATCGCGATCTGCCACGCCCACGGCATGGATGCGCTGGCGCTGATCGGTTCGCTGTCCCCGGAAAAGCAGGCCCTGCACATGCGGCGCGGCCGCCTGGTCTCCTCCTGATTACATTGAAAGGTCAACCATGATCGGTCGTCTCTCCGGCGTGCTGCTGGAAAAGAATCCCCCGCAAGTGCTCGTGGATTGCCAAGGCGTCGGCTACGAGGTCGACGTGCCGATGGGCACCTTCTACAACCTGCCGCACACGGGCGAGAAGGTGGTGCTGTTCACCCACTACGTGGTGAGGGAAGACGCCCACCTGCTGTTCGGCTTCGGCTCCGCCAACGAGCGCGCCGTGTTCCGCCAGCTGATCAAGATCACCGGCGTCGGCGCCCGCACCGCGCTGGCCATCCTGTCCGGCATGTCGGTGGCCGACCTGTCCCAGGCCGTGACCCTGCAGGAAGCCGGACGCCTGGTCAAGATCCCGGGCATCGGCAAGAAGACCGCCGAGCGCCTGCTGCTGGAACTGAAGGGCAAGCTGGGTGCCGACATCGGCGCGGTCGGCGGCGCCGTGCAGGACGACGCCCAGGCTGACGTGCTCAATGCGCTGCTGGCCTTGGGGTATTCTGACAAGGAAGCGCTGGCTGCGATCAAGAACATGCCGGCGGGGACCAGTGTTTCCGAGGGCATCAAGCTGGCCCTCAAGTCGCTGTCGAAGGCCTGAAACCCGTCGTTCCCGCGCAGGCGGGAACCCAAGTTCTGCTTGAGCTATCGAAACGCACGCAAACTTGGATCCCCGCCTTCGCGGGGACGACGTTCATTCGCTAACACATATGAGCATCCAAACCGACAACTTCACCGAGCAGCGCATCATCGACGCCGCGCCGGCCTCGCCGAACGAGGAGGCGATCGAGCGCGCCTTGCGGCCCAAGCACCTCGACGAATACGTCGGCCAGTCGAAAATCCGCGACCAGCTCGAGATCTTCATCTCGGCCGCCCGCAAGCGCCGCGAGGCGCTCGACCACACCCTGCTGTTCGGTCCGCCTGGCCTGGGTAAAACCACGCTGGCCCACATCATCGCGCGCGAGATGGGCGTGAACCTGCGCCAGACTTCCGGCCCGGTGCTGGAACGTCCGGGCGACCTGGCTGCGCTGCTGACCAACCTCGAAGCGAACGACGTGCTGTTCATCGACGAGATCCACCGCCTGTCGCCGGTGGTCGAGGAGATTTTGTATCCCGCGCTCGAGGACTACCAGATCGACATCATGATCGGCGAGGGTCCGGCCGCGCGTTCCGTGAAGCTCGACCTGCAGCCGTTCACCCTGGTGGGAGCGACCACCCGCGCCGGCATGCTGACCAATCCGCTGCGCGACCGCTTCGGCATCGTCGCCCGCCTCGAGTTCTACAACGTCGACGAACTCACCAGGATCGTGACCCGCAGCGCGGCGCTGCTGGAGGCGCCGATCAACGAGGACGGCGCGCGCGAAGTCGCCAAGCGCGCCCGCGGCACCCCGCGTATCGCCAACCGCCTGCTGCGCCGCGTGCGCGACTATGCGGAAGTGAAGGGCACCGGAGAGATCACCAAGGACATGGCCGACCGCGCATTGAAGATGCTGGACGTCGACACCGTCGGCTTCGACGTGATGGACCGAAAGCTGCTCGAGGCGGTGCTGTTCAAGTTCGCCGGCGGTCCGGTCGGCATCGGCAACCTGGCGGCGGCGATCGGCGAGGCCGCCGACACCATCGAGGACGTGCTCGAACCCTACCTGATCCAGCAGGGCTATCTGCAGCGCACCCCGCGCGGGCGCATCGCCACGCCGCTGGCCTATAAGCACTTCGGCGTCGCCGCACCCCGCATCAGCCCGACCGGCGACCTGTGGGACAACCTGCCGCCGGCATAAGGCGCCGGCCATGGAAATCTGGGTCGATGCCGATGCCTGCCCGGGCGTGATCAAGGACATCCTGTTCCGCGTGGCCGAGCGCCTGCAGCTGCAGGTGACCCTGGTCGCCAACCAGCTGATCCGGGTGCCGGGTTCGCGCTTCATCCGCGCCCTCCAGGTGCCGAGCGGGCCCGACGTCGCCGATACCGAGATCGTCGAGCGCCTGGCGCCGGGCGACCTGGTGATCACCGGCGACATTCCGCTGGCGGCGCGGGTACTGGAGAAGGGTGGGGATGCGCTGAATCCGCGCGGCGATTTCTACACCAAGGACAATATCGCCCAGCAGCTGACGATGCGCGCCTTCATGGAAGAGTTGAGGAGCGGCGGCATCGATACCGGCGGCCCCGCCGCCTTCAGCCAGGCCGACCGCCAGCAGTTTGCGAATGCCCTCGACAGGCATCTGGCGCGCCGTCCAAAAATTTAGAACCGCGAACCGCGCCGCTCCGCCGACGGATGGCGCTGGACCAGCACAAGCGCGGGCTCGCTGCGTTCGCGCTGGCGCATCGGGCGCTGGCGGCGATCCGGCGCTGCCGGGTAGACGAAGCTGATGAACAGCAGTACCGCGAACGACACCAGCATGCCGCTGGCCCACAGCAGCTCGGCATTGGTGCGCGTCGCCAGCACGACGATGCCGGCGGTGGCCGGGATCAGCAGAAGCAGGCCGCCGAGCATGCGGACATGCGCGGAACGGCGCATGCGCTTGCCCAGCACGGCGATGTAGAGGAAGCTGAGCGCTACCAGCGCGAGCCCGGCCAGGCCGCCGGCGACGATCCAGGCCGGCATGCCGGTCTGGCCGGCATTGGACAGCAGCGCCGGAGGCAGGATAAGGACCAGGCCTCCCGCCAGCAGGGCAAGCAGACGCAGAAAGATCATGAGGCGGTTTCCTTGACGCATGGCCGCACTGGATGTAGTCGATTCACTGGATTTCCTTGGATCAGGCACAACGATGAGTCAGGCAATCTTATCATTGAGATAATTGCTGATGCGCACGTTTGAAGGCCTGTGCCGCAAATCCGCTCCGCATCCATGGCATGGCCTGGCTGGCCAGCCATTGACCGATGATTCGCCGTGGAACGGCCTTCGAAAACAGATAACCCTGGCCGAAATCGCAGCCGGCCTGCTGGAGCAGTTCGAGCTGTTCGGGTGTCTCGATGCCTTCGGCGATGACCTGCATGCCGAGCTTGTGGGCCATCGTGACGATCGTTTCGCACAGGGCGAAGTCGGTGGTGCCGGCTTCCAGGTGCATGACGAAGGAGCGGTCGATCTTCAGGTACTGGAACTCGAATTTTTTCAGGTAGGACAGGGAGGAATATCCGGTACCGAAATCGTCCAGCGCCAGGTCGATGCCATGCTCGGCGATCTGGCGCAATTGCTGGACGACGATGGGGTTGTTGTCGAGCAGCATGCCCTCGGTTACTTCGACGGTCAGGGTATGTTCCGGCAGCGCGGCATTCCTGGCCAGCTGGAAGCAGCGCTCGCAGGATTCGCGGCCGGACAGCAGCTGGACCGGGGACATGTTGACGCCGACCTGGAGGATGGTGCCATGCTCCCGTTTCCAGTCGGCGACGTCGCGCACCACCGTCTCGAAGATCTGTTCGCCGAGCTCGACGATCATCCCGGTTTCTTCGCACAGGGGAATGAATTCGGCCGGGCCGATCATGCCGCGTTGCGGATGGGTCCAGCGCACCAGCGACTCCGCCTTCTGCAGAGAGCCGGTCGCCAGGTCGACGATGGGCTGGTAGTGGACTTCGAGCTGGCGTTCGCCCAGCGCGTTGCGCAAGTCCTTGATCAGCTGCCGGCGCGCCTGGGCGCGCTCCTGCATCACATGCGAGAAATACGCATAGCGGTTGCGTCCCTGCTGCTTGGCCACGTACATGGCCTGGTCGGCGTGCTTGATCAGGCTTTCCATGTCGGTGGCATCGCGCGGGTAATGCGTAATGCCGATGCTGGCCGACAGGTGCAGGGTTTCGTCGGCGATGGCGAACGGGCGGGCCATCGCCTGGATGATGGTTTGCGCCGTCCGGTCGACGGTGCGCGCCGAGGCCAGCAGCACCATGAACTCGTCGCCGCCGAGGCGCGCCACGGTGTCGCCGTCGCGCGTGCAGTCGAGCAGCCGCTTCGCGGCATCCTTCAGGATCTCGTCGCCCGCGGAGTGGCCCAGGGTTTCGTTGACGTCCTTGAAGCGGTCGAGGTCGATCACCAGCAGGGTGAAGCTGCCGGCCTCCTGGTCGGCATCGTGGATCGCCTGGGCCACGCGCTCCATGAACATCTGGCGATTCGGCAGGCCCGTCAGGACATCGTAGTTCCCCTGGCGCCAGGCAAGTTCTTCCGCGCGCTTGCTCTCGGTGATGTCGGTGCCGATCTCGATGTAGTTGCGGACCTGTCCGTCCGGACCGCGGGCGGCGGTGATGGTGCGGTATTCGGCCAGTACGTGGCCATCCTTGTGCCGGCTCCACAATTCGCCCTGCCAATTTCCGGTGGCGCGCAGCTGCGCCCACAAGGCGTCATCGAAGCCGGGCTCTTGCAGGCCGGCGGCGTACACGCGCGGCGCCTTGCCGGCAATTTCGTCCAGCGAAAAGCCGCGCACCACGGTGAAGGCCGGATTGACCGCCTCGATGCGGCCCTCGGGGTCGAGCACGGCGATCGCATCGTGGCTGTTCTCGAACATCAGCGAAGCGAGTTCGAGCTGGTGCCGGTTATGGACATGTTCGGTGATGTCGTGCACGACGCCCATCAGCAGGCGGCAGGCGCCGTCCGCATCGAGCACCGGCGTCACGGTGACCTCGCCGGTCTTGGTGCCGGTCGGGTAGGACGACACTTCCTGCCAGCGTACGACCTTGCCGGTGACAATGGCTTCCCGGTATCTCGACTTCACCAGGTCCAGCGATGCGGGAGGGATGATCTCGTCGACTTCCTTGCCGACCACCGCGGAGACCGGCAGGCCGGTGGTTTCGGTGAAGCGTTCGTTGACAGCGGAAAAGCGGTAACGGTCGCCGTCCAGCACCTCCAGGAAGAAGATGACGTCGGCGACGTGTTCGAACAGGTAAGTCAGGTAAGGCAGGGGCACCGGCGGCGCATCGGGAGCGGCCAGGTAGCGTGCGACCTGGCTGGATGCCGGGTCCGAAGGCTGGTCAACGGGCGGAGTCATGATGCGCAGTGTAACGCACCATGACCCGGTGGTTCACTCCTGGCGAAGCCAGACCTGCGAGCGGCCGAACATCGGCATGCCGACATAGCCGCGTACCTCGACCTTCTTGCCGCCTTCGTGCACCGTCAGCTTGCTCCTGTAGACCTTGCCGTTCTTCGGGTCCAGGATCTCGCCGCCCTTGTATTCGTCGCCGTCCTTCTTCAGGCCGGAGACGATGGTCATGCCGACGATGGGTTGGTCCTTGCGCGCGTCGGTGCAGGCCACGCATTTCGGATTCTGGTCTTCGTCCGGCGCACGGAACAGCTTTTCGATCTTGCCCGTCAGCACACCCTGGTTCTCGGTGAGGCGGATCAGCGCGGTCGGCTTGCCCGAGCTGTCGTCGATGGTCTTCCACAGGCCGACCGGCGATCCGTCCTGTGCCCACGCGAGCGGGGCGGCGAGGATGGACGCGATCAATGTGGCCTTGATGAGGGTGCGCATGGTGTCTCCGTTGATTTATGGGTAATCGAGTGTAGCAAACTGTACGGTCGTTCGGTAAACAGCCGGATGGAAATTCTTGCGGGTGACATTTGTCACCTGAAAGTGATGGCGCTCGCTTCTGTCGCGGCCGCCGCCGTTTCCCGATACTGGCGTCAGTGGCAATCGCCATCGACGAAAACCGATACAACAATCAAGGGAAACACATGAAACCGACCATCCTGACTTCGCTGCTGCTGGCCGCCGGCCTGGCCTGCGCTTCTTCCGCCCTTGCCGGCACCACCCTGGTGCAGGACGTGCGGGTGTTCGACGGCAAGACCGCCCACGAACACCGTTCCGTGCTGGTGCGCGACGGCGTGATCGCCGACGGCGACTATCGCGGCAAGGTGCCGGCTGGCGCGCGCGTGGTGGACGGCACGGGCCGCACCCTGCTGCCGGGCCTGATCGACGCCCACGTCCACACCTACCGGCACTTCGAGCTGCCGCTGGTGTTCGGCGTCACCACCGAGGTCGACATGATGGCCCCGGTAACGATCATGCAGGACTTCAGCAAGGCGATGGCGGAAGGCCGCAACCACGACCGCGCCGACCTGTTCTCGGCCGGCACCCTGGTGACCGCGCCGGGCGGCCACGGCACCGAATTCCCGATCAGGATCCCGACCCTGGAGAAGGGCGCCGACGTCCAGGCCTTCGTCGACGAGCGCATCGCCGAGGGCTCGTACTTCATCAAGATCGTGATGGAAGACGGCTTCGGCGACCATCACTTCAACAGCCTCGACCCCGCCACCGTGAAAGCGGTGATCGACGCCGCCCACAAGCGCGGCAAGCTGGCCGTGGTCCACATCAGCACCCTGGCCAATGCGCGCGCCGCGCTGGAAGCGGGCGCGGACGGCCTGGCCCACCTGTTCCTGGGCGCGAAGATGACGCCGGAAGAGGCCGAGGGCCTGGCGCAGCTGGCGATGTCGAAGGGCGCCTTCATCGTGCCGACTTTCTCGGTGCTGGAGAGCATGGCGGGCGTGAAGCCGCGCGACATCCTCGACGATCCGGCCGTCGCCGGCCTGCTCGACCGCGAGGAACGCGCTTTCCTGGAAACCGGCTACGGGCAGGTAGCCAGGCCGGCCGCCCTGAACGCGCCGAAGATGGTGACCGCCGCGCTGCGCAAGGCCGGCGTGCCGGTGCTGGCCGGCACCGACGCCGGCAACCCCGGCACCCAGTACGGCGCCAGCCTGCACCACGAACTGGCCGCGCTGGTCGAGGCCGGGCTGAGCCCGCGCGAAGCCCTGGTGTCGGCCACCAGCGCACCGGCGAAGGCCTTCCGCCTGGGCAAGCGCGGCGAGATCGCGACCGGCTACAAGGCTGACCTGGTGCTGGTCGAGGGCAACCCGCTGCAGGACATCGGCGCCACCCGCCGCATCGTCGAGGTGTGGAAGGACGGCGAAAGCATGGCCGCGCAGCGCGACCGGCAGCGCGAGCACGTGGCCCAGGAAGCCGCCGGCAAGCGCGCGCTGGCGCTGCCCGCCGACGGCAGGATCAGCCTGCTGAAGGACGGCAGGCTGGCCAGCCCCTTCGGCACCGGCTGGCTGCCGTCCTCCGACAAGTTCGCCGGCGGCGTCTCCAGCGTGAACCTCGATGCCAGGGCCGCACAGGAGGGCGGCGCCGCGATCGCCGTCGCCGCCCAGGTCAAGCCCGGTTTCATGTTTCCCTGGGCCGGCGCGGCCTTCATGCCGGGCGCGCAGCCGATGCAGGGCGCCGACCTGAGCAACGCCAGGGTGATCCGCTTCCGGGTGCGCGGCGACGGCCGCAAGTACATGCTGGCGATGGCCTCGACCGGCATGACGATCCCGCGCAGCGTGCCCTTCGAGGCCGGCGCCGAGTGGAAGGAAGTGGCGATTCCCTTCAGCGCCTTCGACGGACTCGATCCGGCCGCGGTGACCATGATAGGATTTAATGCTGGACCACAACCTGGCGATTACCGCTTCGAGATCGCCGACGTTCGCCTGGTCGACCGCTGATAACCACTACAACACCAAGCGATGCAGACTCTCAAGCGCGTGCTGGCCGGGCCCTGGGTGCCGCCGGAACTGGGCAAGCTCCCCTATCTGTGGGCCTTCTCCCTGACCTTCATGCTGTGGCAGTACTTCTTCGTGCCGCCGCGCGCGATCGAGCTCGTGATGTTCGGCGTCACCGCCGTGCTGTTCCTGCCGCTCTACCTGTACAGCTTCTGGGCCGAGGGGCGGGCGGCCATCCTCTGCATCGCGCTGACCTGCCTGATCGGCGTCATCTGGATCCCCTACAACACGGGCGCCGGCACGCTGTTCGTGTTCGCGGCCGGCATGTGCGGACGCCTGTCGCCGGGGCGCAATGCCTACCGGATGCTGGCCGCGGTGCTGGGCCTGGCGACGGTGGGCGGCTATCTGCTGTCGCCGATCGGCAAGACCTTTCTGCTGGCGCCCTGGATCATCGGCGTGGCGGTGGGCCTGGGCTCGATCATGGAGTCGGAACAGCGGGCCGCGCGCAGGCAGCTGCTGCGCAAGCAGGAAGAGGTCGAGCACATCGCCCGCATCGCCGAGCGCGAACGCATCTCGCGCGACCTGCACGACCTGCTGGGCCACTCGCTGTCGCTGATCGCATTGAAGGCGGAACTGGCGAGCAAGCTGGCCGGGCGCGACCTTGAGGCCTGCAAGCGCGAGATCGGCGACATCGAAACCACCGCCCGCCGCGCCCTGGCCGAAGTGCGGACTGCCGTCACCGGCTACCGCGACAGCGGCCTGTTCGGTGCCCTGGCCAGCGCCCGCGCCAGCCTGGCCGCGGCCGGCGTCGAATTGCGCGAGGACGTGCCGCCGCATTTCCTGCACGGCGCTTTGGCGGCAGGGCAGGAACACGTGCTGGCGCTCGCGCTGCGCGAAGCGGTGACCAATGTGGTGCGCCACGCCGGCGCCACCCGCTGCACGGTCAAGCTGGCGCTGGAAGGGCAGGAGGCCGTGCTGCGCGTGGCCGACGACGGCGGCCGCCTGCCCGCCGGCGGCGAAGTCCGCGCCGGCAACGGCCTGAGCGGCATGCGCGAACGCGCCGCCAGCGTGGGCGGCCGGCTGGCGATCGCCGTGGACAAGGGCATGCGCCTGGAGCTGCGCCTGCCGATGAAGGAATCGAAGGAGACTGCATGTCCGCGAATCTGATCCCGCATCCGATCCGTATCGTGATTGCGGAAGACCAGGCCCTGGTCCTGGGCGCGCTGGCGGCCCTGCTCGGGCTGGAAGCCGACCTCGAGGTGGTGGGCACGGCCGGCAACGGCAAGGACGCCTTGGCGCTGTGCCGCGAGCTGCGGCCGGACGTCGTGCTGACCGACGTCGAGATGCCGCAGATGACCGGCCTCGAACTGGCGGCGCGGCTGGCAGAACTCGACCTGCCGAGCAAGGTGGTGATCGTGACCACCTTCGCGCGCAGCGGCTACCTGCGGCGCGCGCTGGAGGCCGGGGTGCGCGGCTACCTGCTGAAGGATGCGCCGGCCGAGAACCTGGCGGCGGCGATCCGGCAGGTGGCCGGCGGCGGCAGGGCGATCGCGCCCGAGCTGGCGCTGGAGAGCTGGAGCGCGGGCCAGGACCCACTGTCCGACCGCGAGCGCCAGGTGCTGCGCCTGGCCGGCGAGGGCAAGACCAGCGCCGAGATCGCGAAACAGGTCCACCTGTCCGAGGGCACGGTGCGCAACTACCTGTCCGAGGCGATCAGCAAGCTGAATGCCGGCAACCGGATCGAGGCTTACCGGATGGCGAGGAATGCGGGCTGGCTGTGAGGGGCTTCATGCGAGTAGCCGTTGCTGTGTTGCGAAGTCAAGCAGGCATTTGTGCGGCGTGGTCCGGCGCATCGCGGAAGGGTGGAGGGGGACCATCTCATTAGCCGCGCCGGGCATACGCCGGGCGCGGCTTTTCACAGGTGCTGGCCGATCAGGCCGGCGGCAGCTTGCCCAGTTGCTCCTGCATCTTGGCCAGGGTGGCGCCGAAGTTGGCGACGCGTTCGCGTTCCTGGGCCACCACGGCGGCCGGGGCGCGGGCCACGAAGCTTTCGCTCGACAGCTTGCCCTCGGCCTTGGCGATCTCGCCCTGCAGGCGCGCGATCTCCTTCGACAGGCGCTCGCGCTCGGCGGCGACGTCGATCTCGACCTTCAGCATCAGCTTGGTGGTGCCGACGATCGACACCGCGGCCGGCGATTCCGGCAGGGCGTCGACGATCTGCACTTCCGACAGCTTGCCCAGCAGCTGGACGTAGGGCGCGAAGCCCTTGGCCGCTTCGCGGTCGGCTTCCGAGCCCGGCTCGACGATCAGCGGCACGCGCACCGACGGCGACAGTTTCATCTCGCCGCGCAGGTTGCGGGTGGCGTCGGTCAGCTTCTTGAACTGCGCCATCCAGGCTTCCGCGCATTCGTCGATCGCCGCTTCGTCGGCGATCGGGTAAGGCTGAAGCATAATGGTGTCGCCGGTTTTACCCGCCAGCGGCGCGACGGCCTGCCACAGGGCCTCGGTCACGAACGGAATGATCGGATGCGCCAGGCGCAGGATCACTTCCAGCACGCGCAGCAGGGTGTGGCGGGTGGCGCGCTGCTGCGCCTCGGTGCCTTGCTGGACCTGGACCTTGGCCAGTTCCACGTACCAGTCGCAGTACTCGTCCCACACGAAGCTGTAGATGCTGCTCGCGATGTTGTCGAAGCGGTAGTCGGCGAAGCCCTTCGCCACGTCCTGCTCGACGCGGTTCATCAGCGAGATGATCCAGCGGTCGGCCTGCGACAGGTCGGCCGGATCAGGCTTCCCGCAGTCCTTGCCCTCGGTGTTCATCAGCACGAAGCGGGTCGCGTTCCACAGCTTGTTGCAGAAGTTGCGATAGCCTTCGGCGCGGCCGAGGTCGAAGTTGATGTTGCGGCCCAGCGAGGCGTAGCTGGCCATGGTGAAGCGCACGGCGTCGGTGCCGAAGGCCGGGATCCCTTCCGGGAATTCCTTGCGCGTCGCTTTCTCGATCTTCGGCGCGCTGCGCGGGTCCATCAGGCCGGTGGTGCGCTTGGCCACCAGCTCGTCGATGCCGATGCCGTCGATCAGGTCGATCGGGTCCAGGGTATTGCCCTTCGACTTGGACATCTTCTGGCCGGAGGAATCGCGCACCAGGCCGTGCACGTAGACCGTCTCGAACGGCACCTTGCCGGTGAAGTGCGCGGTCATCATGACCATGCGCGCGACCCAGAAGAAGATGATGTCGAAGCCGGTCACCAGCACCGACGAAGGCAGGAACAGGTCCATGTCCCTGGTCTGTTCCGGCCAGCCCATGGTCGAGAAGGGCACCAGGGCCGAGGAGAACCAGGTGTCGAGCACGTCCTGGTCGCGCTTCAGCTCACCGCTGATGCCGGCCGCCGCCGCCTTCTGCTGCGCTTCCTCGTCGCTGCGGGCGACCACGATCTCGCCGTTCGGGCCGTACCAGGCCGGAATGCGGTGGCCCCACCACAGCTGGCGCGAGATGCACCAGTCCTGGATGTTGTTCAGCCACTGGTTGTAGGTGGTGGTCCAGTTCTCGGGCACGAACTGGATCTCGCCGTTCGCCACTTTTTCGAGCGCCACGTCGGTGATCGACTTGCCCGGATTGAAGGTGCCTTCCGGCGCCGGCTTGCTCATCGCGACGAACCACTGGTCGGTCAGCATCGGCTCGATGATGACGCCGGTGCGGTCGCCGCGCGGCACCATCAGCTTGTGCGGCTTGACCTGTTCCAGCAGGCCCTGGGCTTCGAGGTCGGCGACGATCTTCTTGCGCGCTTCGAAGCGGTCCAGGCCGCGGTAGGCTTCCGGCGCGTCGTCGACGATTTTCGCGTCGAGCGTCAGGATGCTCGGCATCGCCAGGTTGTGGCGCTGGCCGACCGCGTAGTCGTTGAAGTCGTGGGCCGGGGTGATCTTCACGCAGCCGGTGCCGAAGGCCTTGTCGACGTAGCTGTCGGCGATGACCGGGATCTCGCGGCCGCTCAGCGGCAGCTTGAGCATCTTGCCGTGCAGGTGGGTATAGCGCTCGTCGGTCGGATCGACCGCGACGGCGACGTCGCCCAGCATGGTTTCCGGACGGGTGGTGGCGACCGTCAGGTGGCCGCTGCCGTCCGCCAGCGGGTACTGGATGTACCACATCGAGCCGTCTTCTTCCTGCGAGTCGACTTCGAGGTCGGAAACGGCGGTGCCCAGCACCGGGTCCCAGTTGACCAGGCGCTTGCCGCGGTAGATCAGGCCCTGTTCGTACAGGCGCACGAAGACTTCGGCCACGGTCTGCGAGCGCGGCTCGTCCATCGTGAAGTATTCGCGCTTCCAGTCGGCCGAGGCGCCCAGGCGGCGCATCTGGCCGGTGATGGTGTTGCCCGACTTTTCCTTCCACTCCCAGACCTTCTCGACGAAGGCTTCGCGGCCGAGGTCGTGGCGCGAGATATTCTGGGCGTCCAGCTGGCGCTCGACCACGATCTGGGTCGCGATGCCGGCGTGGTCGGTGCCCGGGATCCAGGCGGTGTTATAGCCACGCATGCGGTAGTAGCGGGTCAGGCCATCCATGATGGTCTGGTTGAAGGCGTGGCCCATGTGCAGGGTGCCCGTCACGTTCGGCGGCGGCAGCTGGATGCTGAACGAAGGCTTGTCGGCGTCCATGGTGGCGGCGAAATAACCTCGCTGTTCCCATTCGGTACGCCAGAATTGTTCGATGTCGGCTGGCTCGAAAGACTTGGCTAATTCCATGATATGGCTGTAGTGGCGTTTAATTTGCGGAAACGGTCATTATAGATGACGGGATGGCCCCTGCAATGGCGGTCGCGTCACCGGTTGGTATTCTCCGCGCAGGACGCTGTCGATCTGCGCGAAGGTGGCGGGCTTGGTCAGGTGGTGGTCGAAACGGGCGTCGATCACGCGCGCCAGCGTTGCCTGATCGTTCCAGCCGCTCAGCGCAGCGACCACGATCCGTTCCAGGCCGGTAATCCGGCGCAGCCCGACGGCGGTCTCATAGCCATCCATGACCGGCATGCCGAGATCGAGGAAGACGACCTCCGGCTGAAACTCGCGGGCACGCGCCAAGCCGCGCGCACCGCTGGCGGCGGTGGCGACTTCATGGCCGTACAGTTCGAGCCCGACGGCCATCAGTTCGCGGGCGTCGTCATTGTCGTCGATCAGCAGGATCCGTCGCGCGGGCGTCGGTCGTCCCTCGGCAGGCGCGCTCACTGGAGGTCGTCTGCACGCAAGCCTGGCTGCAGACGGCGCGGCAAGGTGAGGCGGAAGGTCGTGCCCTCCGCCTCGTTCGACTCGACGCTGATGCTGCCCTTGTGCGCGGTGACGATCTCGCGTGCGATGAACATCCCGATGCCGAGGCTGGTTTCGCGGACGTCGTTTGCATTCTGCTTGATCGCCAGGCGCACCAGCGGATCGAACACGCTGCCGATTTTGTTGGCCGCAATGACGGGCCCTTTGTTGTTGACGGCAACGCTGACGTCCTGCTCGGTCGACGACATGCGCACGCCGATCGGTTCGCAGGGCGCGCCATACTGCAGCGCATTGCCGATCAGATTGGACAGGACTTGTGCGAGCCGGTTGTCGTCGCCATACAGGTCCTCGCGGCTGAAACTGTTGAAATCGATGATGCGCTCGGGATGGGAGGTGCGCAGTTCGTCGACGACGTTCATGCAGACCTCGGTCAGGTTCATCCTCTTCAGCTTGACCGGAATGCCGGCCCCGAGGTGGGTGCGGGTAAAGTCGATCAGGTCGGCGATCAGTTTGTTCATCCGCTGGCCGCTGTTGAACATGCGCGTTGCCGCCAGCACGTACTTGCTGGGTATGTCGTTCGCCCGCATCAGGAAGGTGGAGCCGGTGACGACCGTGCCGAGCGGGTTGCGCAGGTCGTGTCCGAGAATGGCCAGGAACATGTTTTCCGATTGCTTGACCATGGCGGCGTAGCGCGCAACCGATTCGGCCAGTGCCTGGTCGATGGCTTCGTTGAAGCGCATCACGTCTTCCATGTCGGTGACCTGGGTATCCTTTGCCTGCGACGCCCACAGGTGCAGCACGCTGGAGCGCAGCGCCCGGTATTCCGATACCAGCTGGTCGACATTGTAACCGGACAGCAGGCGTGCCTCGGCATGGGTTTCCGCTGCGCTATCCTGTTTGCCGCGCGGCGCTTTTCCTTTGGATTTCTCCGCCTGCTCGAGCGATGTTTGCGGCGTCTTGAGGTCGTCCGCGATCGCCGTCAGCATCAGCTTGGCGTGGTCGCGCAGTGCGATGTCGTCCATCGTCAGGGCTGGCGGTTCGATGGTGCGCGCAAAGTCTTCCCACTCCTGCAGGATCGGCTCCATGTTCGTGACGATGAAGTCGGATAATCGTATGGTTGTTTTCGTGAGCATGCCTGCCTTGTGCGAATGCGGGTAAAGTCAGGACGGCTGCCCGGACTGCAGCACGATCAGGAAGACGACCGAAGGAGATTCACGCAGGAATGATCCGCCATGGCGAACGCAGGCTGGGGGAGAGACCGACAATAATGAGGCCTGAGGGATGCGGCACCAATATACAGCCGGAACCCGCTATTACCTACTCTTATTTTCCCGGGTGCCGATCAGCGAGCCCACCAGGATCAGCGACACCGGTTTCCCGGTGTCCGGATGCACGGGTTCGCGGATTTCCCGCAGCCGCAGGCCATGGCTGAGGTACAGATCGACCCAGCTGCCCAGCGTGCGGAAATACCAGGGCGGCGGATCGGTGAAGCCGGCGTTGAAACCCGCCCAGCTGCCTTCGCGCCAGCCGTCGCGGTAGGGCGCATCGCCGCAGGCCGCGACCGGATGCATGGTCTGGACTACGAAATGGCCGCCGGGCCTGAGGAAGCTCGGCGCCGCGCGGAACAGGCCCGCGACGGACTCTTCGCCCAGCAGCGAAAAATTGCAGATGGCGACATCGAGGGCCAGGTCCAGGCCGCCTTGCGCGATCTCTTCGTAGGACATGCTGCGGAAGTCGCCGCCGCCGGCCTGGCGCGCGGCCTCGACCAGGCCGGGCACGACGTCGACGCCGAGCATGGCGACGCCGTCGAGCGCGCGCACCAGCCAGCCCTCGCCGCAGCCGATATCGATGCCGCTGGCCGGCCCGAGGCTGCGCACCGTGTCGACGATGGCGCGGTTGGTGACCAGGGTGCGGCTGGCGATTTCGCCTTCGCGCACCGTCTGCACCCACGGCGAGGTGTTCTTGCCCCAGGAGGCGATGATTTTCGTGTCCATGATCGCTCGATTCTAACCAAAGGAAGGCGCCGAAGCGCCGTCTTTTATTTGCCGCAGCCCAGCGAGCCATCGCATCCATGTTGAAGATCTCCGGCTTGACCAAGTCCGGACGCGGCGACCAGCGACTTCACGTCCGCCTTTGCGCCGGGGTTTGAATCGTGCACGAGAGTTATTGCTCTATCGTCTTTGCATATGATTCAATTGATACAGATCGAAATGCACCGAGAATGTGCATTCTATATTTTTGGCCGCCGGAACCGGAGTTGGGAAGACTCCGTCAATTCCGGCGATTGCTTCTTCTTCCGCTGCGAGAACACAACACGATGAGTGCGCCCGCTTCCTCCCGCCGGCCGATCCTGCTGGTCGACGACGATTCCCTCCTGCTCGAATTCCTCGCCACCGTACTGCAGCACGCCGGCTATGACACCGTGGGCGCCGCCTCGGCGCCGGAAGCGCTGCAATGCATCGCCGAACGGGATGCCGCGCACCAGGAACCTTGCTTCGCGATGGCCCTGCTCGACATCACGATGCCCGGCATGTCCGGCCTCGACCTGGCGCGCCGCCTGAGGGAGCACACCGAGGTGCCCTTCATGTTCCTGTCCTCGGTGGACGATGCCGAGACCGCGCGCCAGGCCGCCAGCCATGGCGCGCTCGGTTTCGTGGTCAAGCCGGTGGATGCGGCCCGCCTGCTGCCGGCCTTCGAGGCGGCGCTGGCGCGTGCGGACGAGATCCGCCAGCTGCGCCGCACCGAGGCCAACCTGAACGCGGCCCTGGCCGCCGGCCGCGAGACCAGCCTGGCCGTGGGCCTCCTGATGGCGCGCTACCAGACCGACAGGAATACCGCCTTCGAAGTGCTGCGCGACCATGCGCGCTCGAGCCGGCGCAAGGTCAACGAGGTGGCCGAACAGATCGTCGCGGCCGAGGAGCTGCTCAACAGCCTGCACGGGGCGTTCGCGGGCCGGCTGCGCGGCAAGTAAAAGGCTTAGTTTCGCTGCGCCGAGGCCACGCCGGTGGTGGCGAAGCGTTCGCGGTAGAGGGTGGGGGCGATCCCCATCCGCTTCTGGAAGGCGCGGCGCATCTGCGCCTCGCCATTGAAGCCGGCGCGCGCCGCCACCGTCTTGAGCGGCAGCGCGAGGTCGGCCAGCAGTTGCCGGGCGCGTTCGAAGCGGCAGGCGGCGATGAATTCCTGGGTACTCATGCCGACTTCCTGCAGGAAGACGCGGGCGAAGTGGCGCTCGCTCATCATCGCCTTTTCCGCCAGCTGGGTCACGCTCAGCCGCTCGTGCAGGTTTTCGAGGACCCACTTCTGGATCTCGCGGATGCCGGGCCGCGCCGTGCGTTCGCTCAGCAGGTGGGAACTGAACTGCGACTGTCCGCCCGGGCGCTTCAGGTAGACCACCATGTCGGTCGCCACCTGCAGCGCCAGCTCCTTGCCGAAATCCTCTTCGACCAGGGCCAGCGCCAGGTCGATCCCGGCGGTGACGCCGGCCGAAGTCCACAGGTTCCCGGCGCGCACGAAGATGGCGTCCGCATCGACGGCGATGTCCGGATGCTCGGCCTGCAGGCGTTCGGCCACGCTCCAGTGGGTGGTCGCGGCCTTGCCGTCGAGGATCCCGGCCGCGCCGAGGAAGAAGGCGCCGGAACACAGGGCGGCCAGGCGCTGCAGGCGCGGGCCGGCGGCGGCGACCCAGTCGACGATGGCGCCGCCTTCGGCCAGCGCGCGGTGGATGTCGCGGGCGCCGACGACGATCGCCGTATGCGGCAGCGCCAGCAGGTCGAGGCACTTGCCGGCGTGCAGCGACATCAGGGTATCGGAGGGTACGCTGCCTTCGCTGCTGGACGCGATGCGCACCTCATAGCCGTCCGGCTTGCCGCTCTTGCGCAGGTGCACGTTGGCATATTCGAAGACCGACATCGGACCGATGGCTTCCATGGCCTTGAAGCCGGGATAAACGACGATATCGACGGTAATTGCCGGGGGCGCTGGCCTGTTCTGCATGGGTCTGTACTGCTCTTGACGGCTGACAAATCCGGTCATTATTGCATTAATTTCGGACATCCAGCAGAGCGCCTATTGGCCGCGGCATGGCTTGTGCGGATAATGGCAGGATTGCACAACCACTCAGGAAATCCCATATGAAAACCAAGGCAGCGATTGCATGGCAGGCGGGTAAGCCGCTGACGATCGAGGAAGTCGAGCTCGAAGGCCCGAAGGCGGGCGAGGTGCTGGTCGAGGTCAAGGCCACCGGCATCTGCCACACCGACTGGTACACGCTGTCGGGCGCCGATCCGGAAGGCATCTTCCCGGCCATCCTCGGCCATGAAGGCGCGGGCGTGGTGGTCGACGTCGGTCCCGGCGTGACATCCCTGCGCAAGGACGACCACGTCATCCCGCTGTACACGCCGGAGTGCCGCCAGTGCAAATTCTGCCTGTCGCAGAAGACCAATCTCTGCCAGGCCATCCGCTCCACGCAAGGCCGCGGCCTGATGCCGGACGCCACCTCGCGCTTCTCGCTGGACGGCAAGCCGATCTACCACTACATGGGCACCTCGACCTTCTCGAACTACATCGTGGTGCCGGAAATCGCACTGGCCAAGATCCGTTCCGACGCACCCTTCGACAAGGTCTGCTACATCGGCTGCGGCGTCACCACCGGCATCGGCGCCGTGATCTTCACGGCCAAGGTGGAGGCGGGCGCCAACGTGGTCGTGTTCGGCCTGGGCGGCATCGGCCTGAACGTCATCCAGGCGGCAAAAATGGTCGGCGCCGACAAGATCATCGGCGTGGACATCAACCCTGGCCGCGAAGAGATGGCCCGCAAGTTCGGCATGACCCACTTCGTCAATCCGACCCAGGTCGAGAACGTGGTCGACACCATCGTCCAGCTGACCGACGGCGGCGCCGATTACTCCTTCGAGTGCATCGGCAACGTCACCACCATGCGCCAGTCGCTGGAGTGCTGCCACAAGGGCTGGGGCCAGTCGATCATCATCGGCGTGGCCGAAGCGGGCAAGGAAATCTCGACCCGTCCGTTCCAGCTGGTCACCGGCCGCGTCTGGAAAGGCTCGGCCTTCGGCGGCGCCCGCGGCCGCACCGACGTGCCGAAGATCGTCGACTGGTACATGGAAAACAAGATCAACATCGACGACCTGATCACCCACCACCTGCGCCTCGACCAGATCAACGAAGGCTTCGAGCTGATGAAGAAGGGCGAGTCGATTCGTTCGGTGGTGGTGTACTGACACTGGCACGCGCAGTATGAACCGTCACCCCCGCGAAGGCGGGGGCAAGTCAGGCCGGCACCAAGCCGGCCTTCTTTTTTCCGCCTGACCCGCCAATTCTGCAGCCTGTCGCAGAACGCTGGCTCTCCTTCCCACCTGATCCTATCCTGCCTCATCGATCACGCGCCCAAAACTAGAAAAAAAGTTCTAGACAAATTTTTCTAGCTGACCTATTCTGAATCCGTCGAAAGGAACCCGCATGAGCCTGCATCACTGGAAGGAAACGCGATGAACGCCGCGGCCTGGATGTCCGGCCTGGCCTGGGCATTGCTGGACTTCGTCTGGCAGGGCGCGCTGGTCGGCTGCGCCGCCGCCGTGCTGCTGGGCCTGCTGAGCAGGGCGCGTCCGCAGTGGCGCTACCTGGTCGCCTGCAGCGCGCTGCTGCTGTGCGCGGCGCTGCCGCTGGCCGGCATGCTGGCGCGCGTGGCGGGGCAGGGCGCAGACAGCATTCTTGTGCTGCCGTCCGCGCTGCTGCAAACGCTGCCGTCCGGCGCCGGGCAGGCGGCGGCCGGTCCTCTCCATGGCGCCGACCTGCCGGCCGGGTGGCGACTGGCGGACTGGCGCGAGGCGCTGCAGCCGCGCCTGCCGCTGGTGATCCTGTGCTGGTCGGCCGGGGCCGCGTTGATGGCCGTGCGCCTGCTGCTGGGCCTGGCCTGGGTGCGCCGGCGCAGCCGTCCCGGCGCCTACCGGCTGGACGCGGAGTGGCAGGCCGTGCTGGACCGCCTGGCGCCGCGGCTGGGGATAGTCCGCAAGGTCATCCTCGGACTGGTGGACGACCTCGCCAGTCCGGTGACGGCAGGGGCTCTAGTCCCGCTGGTGCTGGTCCCGGCCTCGCTGGCCACCGGCATGGCGCCGCAGCTGCTCGAGGCCCTGCTGGCGCACGAGCTGGCCCATGTGCGGCGCCACGACTACCTGGTCAACCTGGTACAGAGTGCGATCGAGATCCTGCTGTTCTATCACCCGGCCGTGTGGTGGCTGTCGCACCGCATCCGGATCGAGCGGGAACTGATCGCCGACGATTTGGCCGCAAGCGCGCTGGGCGAACCGCGGCGTCTCGCGCTTGCATTATCCGAGCTGGACCTGTTCCAGCTCTCCACCCCGCAACTCGCCCCTGGGGCATTTGGAATAAGAGGAACGCTCATGTCTCGCATCAAACGCCTGGTTCGCCCGCATGCCGAACCCTTCAACTGGAAGTTGGCACTGCCGGCCCTTGGCCTGGCCCTGACGGCCGCCATCCACGCCCATGCCGGCACCACGCCGGCGGCCGCGCCGGTCCAGCAAAAATCGAGTGTGCACGTGACGCAGCAGGATAGCCGCGACGCGCCGTATGCGCTGGTGGGCGAGGGCGACAACGGTTTCAATATGACCGGCAACAGCGCCGACTGGCCGTCGATCAAGCAGCTCAAGCGCAGCATCCAGGGCGAATTCCTGTGGTTCCGCGACGGCGGCAAGACCTGGATCGTGCAGGACCGCGACACGCTGGCCAGGGCGCACGCGGCCTGGGAACCGGTCAACCGGCTGGGCGAGCAGATGGACGCCTACGGCAAGGAAATGGACAAGCACGGCAAGGCCATGGAAGCCATCGGCAAGGAGATGGAGCAGGCCGCCGCCGGCATGCAGCCCGACGAGGGGCGGGTGCGCGAGCTGGAGCGCAAGATGAACGAGCTGGGGCGGCAGATGTCCAGCCTCGGCCAGCAGATCGGCAAGGCCGGCAGCGACAGCGAGCGCGACCGCCTGAACGACAGGATGAACACGCTCGGCCGGCAGATGAACGCACTGGGCGAGCAGATGCGCGCCGCGCATGAGAGCGAAGGGCAGCGCCGCGCCCAGGCCAGCATGGACGCCGCCGGCAAGCGCATGAACGAGGCCGGCAAGCCGATGGACGCGCTGGGCAAGAAGATGGATGCGCTCGGCAAGCAGATGGACCAGGAGAGCAAGGCCGCCGACAAGACCATGCGCAGCCTGATCCGCGATGCGATGGCCAGGGGACTGGCGCAGCCGGCACCGGGGCAAGGCTGACTACTATCCTTGCATGCATAAATAAGACCGGAAATGGATTTCATTTCCGGTCTTATTTATATGTATTCGATTAAATGTGCATATAAAAGGGTTTAATACGGTAATTACACCGTATTGTGCGGCGCAAAATAAGACATGTATAATTTCTTTTCAGCAACCGGAAAAATGTTTTCCGGTGCTATTCAATAATAATCACCAAGAGATAGGAATTAACATGTTCAAGAAAATCGCTGCCGCCGCCGCACTGGCTTTCGCGGCATCTTCCGCTTTCGCCGCACCGACCGCTTATTACGGCGGCCTGGACCTCGGCTCGACCAAGCTCGACGGCCTCAGCGACAACAAGGCCAGCGTCGGCGGCTTCCTCGGCTATGGCTTCAACCAGAATTTTGCCATCGAGCTGGGCTATCGCCAGCTGGGCAGCTGGGATGTGCTGGGCGTCAACGTCAAAGCCAAGCAGACCCACGTGTCGGTGGTCGGTTCCTACCCGCTGGGCAACCAGGTCGAGGTCTATGGCCGCCTGGGCTACAACCAACTGCGCGGTGAAGCCAGCTACGGCGGCCGGTCCTATGGCGACGACACCAGCGGCGTCATGTACGGTGCCGGCCTGAGCTACAGCTTCACCCCGACCATTTCGGGCCGTTTCGAAGTGCAGAAGCCGTCCAGCGATTCGACCAATTACGGCGTCGGCGTCGTCTTCAAGTTTTAATTGAGAGGGGAATAAGCGGTAATTCATCGTCCGCTTATTAAAACAAGTGGCACATGTTTCGATTTTCGGAACGTGTGCCATTTATTTTTCGGGAGCGGTATGGCAGCATACGGACGTTTATATTTTTTAAAGTCCATGCCATGCGCCCAGCACGTTTAGCTGTCGTTTTATCCCTTGCCGGCGCCGCTGCGCTGGCACATGCCCAGAATACGCCGGCAACCGCACCCGCCACCGCCGCACCGACGACGGCCGAACGTCCGGCCAAGGAATTCCCGTACACGCCCGGGCTGGACGTGAATTCGATGGATCGCAGCGCCGATCCCTGCGTCGACTTCTACCAGTACGCCTGCGGCGGCTGGATGAAGAACAATCCGATCCCCGCCGACCAGGCGCGCTGGTCGGTCTACGGCAAGCTGGCCCAGGACAACCAGCGCTTCCTGTGGGGCATCCTCGAAGACCTGTCGAAGCGCCAGGACGGCCGCAACGCCAACCAGCAGAAGATCGGCGACTACTTCGGCGCCTGCATGGACGAGCGCACCATCGAGGCGCGCGGCGCCGAACCGCTGAAACCCTATTTCGACCAGATCGCGGCGCTGCGTTCCAACAAGGACTTGCCGCGCGTGCTGGCGCGCCTGCACCTGGCGCTGGCCGACCAGGGCCTCTACTTCGGTTTCGGATCGAGCCAGGACTTCGGCGATTCGACCCGCGTGATCGCCTTCGCCAGCGCCGGCGGCCTGGGCCTGCCTGACCGCGATTCCTACCTCAAGACCGACGACAAGTCGAAAGAGGTGCGCGCCAAGTACATCCTCCACATCGCCAACACCTTCAAGCTGCTGGGCGACGCGCCGGAGCTGGCGCAGCGCAAGGCCGAGCGCGTGATGGCGATGGAGACCGAACTCGCCAGGGCCTCGCTGTCGCGCGTCGACAAGCGCGACCCCTACAAGCTGTTCCACAAGCTCGACGCCAGGGGGCTGCAGGCTCTGACCCCGGGCTTCGACTGGCACACCTACCTGGGCGAGATCGGGCAGGGCAAGCAGAACACCTTCAACGTCACCGAACCGGCCTTCTTCAAGGCGCTGGCGAAGATGTGGAAGAGCAGCGACATCGACGCCACCCGCACCTATCTGCAGTGGCACGTGGCGCGCAATCTGTCGCCGGCGCTGGCGTCCCGCTTCGACCAGGAACACTTCGACTTCTTCAGCAAGACCCTGCGCGGCGTCCAGCAACAGCCGCCGCGCTGGAAACGCTGCGTGGGCCTGGTCGACCGCCAGCTCGGCGAAGCGCTGGGCCAGGAATTCGTCAGCCGCGCCTTCTCGCCCGAGCTGAAGGCCAAGTCCCTGCACATGACCCGCCAGGTCGAAGAGGCGATGAAGAAGGACATCGAATCGCTCGACTGGATGAGCCCCGAAACCAAGAAGCGCGCCCAGGAAAAGCTGGCCGCGATCGTCAACAAGATCGGCTATCCGGACAAGTGGCGCGACTACGGCAGCTATGAGGTGAAGCCGGGCGACTTCGCCGGCAACGTCGAGCGCGGCAATATGTTCGAATCGCGGCGCCAGCTGGCCAAGATCGGCAAGCCGCTCGACCGCGGCGAATGGTCGATGACCCCGCCGACGGTGAACGCCTATTTCGATCCGCAGATGAACGACATCAACTTCCCGGCCGGCGTGCTGCAGCCGCCGCTGTTCGACCCGAAGATGGACGATGCGCCGAACTACGGCAACACCGGCGGCACCATCGGCCACGAGCTGACCCACGCCTTCGACGACGAAGGCCGCCAGTTCGACGCCAAGGGCAACCTGAAGGACTGGTGGACGAAGAAGGACGCCAAGGAATACGAAGAGCGTGCCCAGTGCATCGTCGACCAGTACGCGCAGTACACGGTGGTGGACGACATCAAGATCAACAGCAAGCTGACCCTGGGCGAGGACATCGCCGACCTGGGCGGCCTGATCCTGGGCTGGATGGCGTGGAAGGAGGAGATGGCCAGCATGCCGCAACAGGCCCAGCCCCTGCGCGACGGCTTGAGCCCGGAACAGCGCTTCTTCGTCGGTAACGCCCAATGGGCCTGCGAAAACGACCGCCCGGAAAACCTGCGCGTAAAAGCCCTGACCGACCCGCACTCGCCGGGCCGCTTCCGCGTGAACGGCCTGGTGGTGAACATGCCGCAGTTCCAGGAGGCTTTCCACTGCAAGCCGGGGCAGCCGATGGTGAAGGAGAAGCGGTGCAGGGTGTGGTGACCGTGCACTAAAACAACGTCGTCCCCGCGCATTAACCACGTCGTCCCCGCGCATTAACCACGTCGTCCCCGCGAAGCGGTGGCTGTCAAGCTAGTTGTCGCCTTAACTGTTAAGCTGCTCTTTGTATTTGACGCCGCGCTGCGGCGTCAGATTTTGCTGGATTGAGATGTACCACGTCGATCCGAGTCCAATCGCGGGTAGCTGCGCGC